>JBOHGH010000205.1:0-5743 GCA_050699975.1 Pseudonocardiaceae bacterium
CCAGCTCGCTGGAAACGTCGCTGGCGTCGAGTTCACGACACAACCAAGTCTTGTGCGCGCTATTCGGCGCGGCTGGCCTCGACGGTGCCGCCGAACTGTTGGAGGTACAGCTGGGCGTAGACGGCGCCGCGGTCGAGTAGTTGTTGGTGGGTGCCTTGTTCGACGAGCCGGCCGCGGTCGAGCACGAAGATCACATCGGCGGCGAGGACCGTGGACAACCGGTGCGCGATCGCTACGGTGGTTCGTCCGGCCATGAGTGGGATTAGCGCTTGTTGGACGAGCCGTTCGTTTACCGTGTCGAGCGCTGAGGTGGCTTCGTCGAGGATGAGGATTTTTGGATCTTTGAGGATGACGCGGGCGATCGCGAGCCGCTGCTTTTCGCCGCCTGACATGCGGTAGCCGCGTTCGCCGACGAGGGTGTCGTAACCGTCGTCGAGTTCGAGGATCCGGTCGTGGATGGCTGCGGCGCGGGCGGCGGCCTCGAGCTGGGCGTCGGTGGCGTGCGGGTCGCCGTAGCGCAGGTTGTCGCGGACCGAGGCGTGGAACAGGTAGGTCTCTTGGGTGACCATGCCGATGGTTCGGGCCAGCGAGTGCAGGCGTAGGTGGCGCACGTCGTGGCCGTCGATGAGCACCGCGCCCTCGGTGACGTCGTAGAGGCGGGGCAGCAGGTAGGACAGGGTGGTTTTGCCTGAGCCGCTGGAGCCGACGACGGCGGCGAGCTGGCCTGGGGTGATGTCGAGGGTGAGGTCGGTCAAGGCCCAGCGCTGCGATGTGGTCCCGTTGGTTGTGGGGTAGCGGAATGAGACGTTGCGGAGGCGGATTGCGCCGCGCACCTGGCCTGGTGCGAGTTCCGTCGCGCGGGGCGAGTCGACGATATCGTGGGGCAGGTCGAGGTAGGCGAAGATCCGCTCGAACAGCGCCAGCGATGACTGTACTTGGGTAGATACTCGCAGCAGCGTACTGATGGGGAAGAACATCCGGCTCTGTAAGCTCGTGAACGCCGCCAGCGTCCCCGCCGTGAGGGTGCTGTTCGTGCCGACCATACCTGCGGCGAGGTAGATGAGCGCGGGGGTTATCGAGAAGAATACGCCCACGGCTGCGAAGAAGATCCGGCCGATCATCTGCTGGCGGATTTGCAGGTCGGCGAGCAGGGCGTTGCGCTCGCGAAAACGGGCGATTTCCTCAGGTTGGCGGCCGAACGATTTCGAGAGGAGGATTCCGGAGACCGACAGCGTTTCCTGCGATAGTGTGGACAGTTCGGCCTTTGTTTGTTGGGTGGAGGAGGTGGCCGCGCGTCGTGTGCGGCCCACGCGGATCGTCAACCAGATGAATATCGGCGTGAGCGCGAGCGAGAGCGCGGTCAGCTGCCAGGAGAGTATAAGCATGGCGACTACAGTGCTGACCAGCGCTACGGTGTTCGACAGGATCGACGCGGCGGTTTCGGTGACGACGGTCTGTACGCCGCCCACGTCGTTGGTCAGGCGTGACTGGATTTCGCCGGTCTTGGTCTCGGTGAAGAACCGCAGGGGCATGCGTTGCAGGTGGGCGTAAAGGCTGTTCCGCAGGTCCTGCATCACTCGTTGGCCGAGCACGTTGGCGAGGTAGTTCTGCGCGACGCCGAGCGCGCCCGCCACGATCGGGACCGCGATCATCACACCGACATACCAGAAGAGCAGCGGCAGGTTCGGGCAGCCTTGGGCGCAGAACAATGCGTTGTCGAACACCGGTTTGATGAGCAGCGGATTCACCACGCCAAGCCCGGCCGTCACGATAACGATGAGCGCCACAACCGACAGACGGCGCCGGTACGACCGAAACAACACGATGACGCGGCGCATCGTCCGCGGCGCGAGACCGTTCTCAGTTGTGCTCAGACGTACCTCCTTTATGTCAGGTCCTCAGGTGGCGGGTAAGAGGGTCATGAAAGCTTGACGGCTGCTCACAGGGCAGGTCTGTACGGCGGTTGACGCCGAGCTTGCGCAGCACGTTGGAGGAATGATTCTTCACGGTTTGCGTGCTTATTCCCAGCTCCTTGGCGATGTTCGAGTTGGTATAGCGTTTCAGCATGAATGAAAAGATCTGCCGCTCTCTGGGCGTCAAGCAAGCGTGCTGGCGGACGGTTTGCTGCCGGTTGGGGTCGGGTGTTCCCTCGCTGCCGATGAACCACACCCGCTTTCCTGCGTGGGTCGCTCGTATTGCTTCGAGCAGCCGGTCAGGCTCTTCGTCCTTGTGCACATAGCTGTCTGCACCTGATAATTGGCACAAAAACAGATCTACTTCCGCATCGTTGTCAGTGTAGATCACGACGCCGGGCGGGTCGGGTGCTGACTTGAGCTGCCGGCACAGCTCCGTCCCGCTCTGCTGAGCTTTGAGAACAAAATCCAGAACCACGATATCGGGCTGCTCGGTCACCACGATGCTCGCAGCATCGTCCATGCTTTCTGCCACGTAGATGGCCAGGATATCGTCCTCGGTACGGAGAAGCGCTACGAGGCCCAAGCGCATCACCGGATGCCTGTCCACGACAAGAATCTTCATCTGAGGAACCCGTGGGCGCCGCGCATGGCAGTCTCGACATCGGCCAGACCGCGGACGCCCTTCAGACGGGTCGCCAGATCCGCCGCAGACAATGGACCCCGCCCTGAGGGGTACGACACGAGGCGGGCGCGCGACCGCAGCCGTAACAACGGGTCAGCCGCCATCATGCGATCCGGAGCAACCACGAACCGGCACACCACTTTATCACCCAAGGCGTCACCCTCCAGAAAGCGAGCCCGGACACGCCGCGATCGACCGATCGGCAGGTGCCTGACAGCGGCTCAGCCCAGCACCCAAGCCCAACCAGTCCGCGCACCACCACAACGGAGACCGGCGCGTGCCTCGAGAACGGGCACGAACCGGTATCCAAGAAATCAAACGTCCCCAGAGTATTCGCGGGTGCACTCGGAGATCTCCACGCCCTCACCCAGCAAGGGGTCCTCGTAGCGGTCCTCGGTTTCGATGTTCAGCGTCTTGCTCATCTCGCAATTTCCATTCAATCGTGTCGCAGCCCGGATGGGCTACCGAATCCGCCGTGCTTGCGGGCCGACACCGGCCGTGCCCCAGAGCCGCAGACGTCCCGTCAATCACACGTTAGGAGCGGAGCGCAAGCAGCGCGCAATGGTCGCTGCGCGAGGCCATCGACCAGGCGTTGCCGCACCCACGGGTGCCGCAGCGGCGGGCCGGCTGGGCGGGGTTTCACCGTGCTGCCGGTGGCTGAGCGGCCCACGCTGGGTCGAGCCGTTCGACACGCACGCGGTCATCGCGCTCGTCGGTGGCGCCGTCGGTAGGGTCTGCGCTTTCTCCACAAGCCGACGGGCCGATCGTTGATCCGCTTCCGGGCCCGATCGCGGCGGGCCGGTTCGCTGGCTGCGACGTCGGTGACACCACGGTGACCGACGTGATGGAGGCGCAGAACTGGGCCCCGGTCAGTGCCCAGAAGTGGCAGTTCCCCGGCGCAGAAGCGATCTTGGCCGACGTTGGGGAGGCGCGTCCCGGTCCTCGCCGGCCCTTCGAGTACGCGGTGTTGTCGACGGCGCCGGGGTTCGGTTCAGTCCAGATCGATGGCGCGATCCGAATAGACGCCCCGGTCGAGGTCAGGGACCGTGATGTGATCATCCTACTCGGTTACCGGTCCGACACGGAGTTCTATTACGTGCACCTCTCGACGGACAGCACGATCTACCCGCACAACGGGATATTCGTCGTGAACAACGCCGACCGGCGGCGGATCGACGATCAATGGGACGAGACCCGTTCGAAAGGTGCCACACCCGCCATCACCGACGGTGAATGGCATCGAGTTCGAGTGGTGCATTGCGCTGACACAGGGGAGATCGCGGTGTATGTCGATGGCTCGCAAATTCCGCTGATGACTGCCAAAGACACCACGTTCGGTGGGGGCAGGGTGGGTTTCGGGTCGTTCGACAACATCGGCCGGCTCCGCGACCTCACCGTCACCGGAACCGCGATCTGATCGTTCACGATCGGCGTGTTGGAAGTCCGGTCAGTAGGCGCGGCCCACCCAGGCGATCAGGTCGGTTTCGTCGCCGCTGTCGGGGACGCTGCCGTCGGGTCGGGTGAGGCAGCGCACGGTCACGGCGTGCTCGATGAGCCTGGCTTCGCCCTGCACGCCGAGCACTGACCAGGGGATGCGCGCCCAGCCGCGCGCGGCCGCTTCTAATGCCTGGTCGAGGGACCCGACGAGTGGCGACGCCGCTTCGCGACGGGCCAGCGCCTGGTCGTGCAGCGCCTGCTGGTCGGTGCGCAGGGCAGCCTCAACCTCGGGGATCAGGGCGGCCAGCGCCACCGGGTCCTTCGTCCCCGGAATGCGCCGGACCAGGACGGCTTTGCCCTCGGCGAGCTCCCGAGGCCCGAGCTCGACCCGCACCGGAACTCCTTTGAGTTCGGCGTCGATGGCGCGGCGCCCGAAGCTGATGTCCGTCTGCTCGTCGAGCACGGCGCGCACGCCGACGTCGCGGAGTTCGCTGACGACCTGATGTGCGCGAGCGCGGACGTCTGCGTCGTCTCGCACGACCAGGACGATCGCCTGCACCGGAGCGAGCCGGGGAGGCAACCGCAGACCTGCGTCATCGCCGTGGCACATGATCAGCCCGCCGATCATCCGGGTGGTCACCCCCCAGGATGTCTACCAGACGTACTCGCGCCGGCCGGACGCGGCGAGGAACTGCACATCGAAGGCCCGGGCGAAGTTCTGACCGAGCTCGTGGCTGGTGCCCATCTGCAGCGCCTTGCCGTCACCCATCATCGCCTCGCAGGTCAGGGTGTTGGTGGCACCCGCGAAGCGTTCCCGAGCGGACTTGAGTCCCTTGACGACCGGGATCGCCAGGACCTCGGTCATGCACGCGCCGTAGACGTCGTCGAGCACCTCCCGCGCGTGGGCCCGCGCCTCAGCCTCGGTCGCGTGGCAGGTGTGCCCCTCCTGCCACAGGAACTCCGTGGTGCGCAGGAAAATCCGGGGGCGCATCTCCCAGCGCACCACGTTGGACGATCCGGTCATCGACCTCACGCTGCATCCGCTCCCACAGCGCGTACCCGGTCGGCCTGATCACCATCGTGCCCCGCACCGGGCCGTTGTCGGCCAGCTCGGCGCGGGCGATGACGTCCTGATACCAGCGCGGAAAGTCGGTGCTCTGCGGGGTGAGCAGGGCCCAGCTTGGACATGCCGGTAGCCCAGCCCGCCGGTTTCGAGGTGGAGGGCCTGCGCCGGCGGGGGCTGGGCCGGGCGGGCGTGGGGATTTCCCGCCGGCCGACCGGATGCCGGCGAAGCCATCGAGGAGACGTCACGACGAGAGATGCGCGAGGAGGTCGGCGTCACCGTCATGGGACCAACGCCTGCTCGGCTTCGCGCGCAGCGCGTGTATCGCGGGCCACGAAAAGGACGTGGTGCTGCTCCGGTCGTACTGGTTGGCAGCAGCGGAGCTCCAACCGTGGGAGCCCGACTTCGAAATTCAGCACCGCGCCTGCTCGTCCATCACAACCTCCGGCAATCGTGTCGTGGCAGCCCGTGAACCCCTATTCGCTTCGAAATACGGGTGACCGGGGACCCCGCCGGTCACCCGTATTTCACCCCTCAGGGCGGCGCGTAGCGCCCACGGAGTTGCTTCGAAATACCAGCGACTACGACCGCTCTACTGTTGCCGAGCTCGACACCAGTGCTGTCCGAAGCCGCGCGGGCAGCACT
>JBOHGH010000206.1:0-5697 GCA_050699975.1 Pseudonocardiaceae bacterium
CAACGGCAGGGTCTGCCTGGTGGACGGCACCATCACCCCATGCTGGTCATACGCCGAGCATGACGAGCTATGGAGCCGCAAGCACGGCACGACCGGATTCAACGCACAACTGATCTGCCTACTCAACGGAGACGCCATCTACATCTCCGAACCTCTCCCAGGATGCACCCACGACGCGAAAGCGTTCACCACCACACCGGCCGCCGAGATCATCCGAAACTCCGGCGGCGGAATCGGCGACAAAGGCTACCAAGGGTGCGATGTCATCACCCCACGTAAGACACCGCCCGGTGGAGAGCTCAGCAAGGGAGACAAAGCGAACAACGCCGTCATCTCAGCGCTGCGAGCACCCGTCGAAAGACTCGTCGCCCATTTCAAGTCATGGCGGATCCTCCACATCGACTACCGTCGTCCGTATCGCACCTACCGCGACGCCTACGACGCTACTCGAGGACTGTTCTTCTTCTCAATCACATGGGGTTTTGAATAATCTTCCGTGTTCGGGCCGATGTCGTGCACACCGTTGCCGGCCGGGCCGGCGATCAGCTACCCCCAGTTCACGATCCCCGCCGCGACGGTGGCCACTATCGTCGACAATGTCGATCTCTATATTGCGCCGCTGATCAATCCCGACGGACGGTTGTTCGACCAGCTCAACCCACCGTTCGATGCAGCCAGCGGCGGCTGGCGCAAGAACCGCCGCCCCAACGTCAATCCCGCCAGAGTCGGTGTCGACCTCAACCGCAACCACGACATCGCGTGGAAGTTCGAGGATTACTACGACATGGCGGTCTACTTGGCCCGCTATGCCGACGGACCACCGGCGTCCACCAACCAGGCCAGTCTGATCTATCGTGGGCCCTCGGTCGCCTCCGAGCCGGAGACCCGGAACGTCCAGTGGATCGCGGACACCAAGAAGGCCAAGTATTTCGTCGACATCCACCAGTTCGGTCGCAAGGTGCTCACAGCGTGGGGTATCGAGGACAACGGCACCGACCCGACGATGACCTTCTCCGCGGCCACGTGGACCGGCAAGCGCGACGGCCTTCGGCCGGGCGACCCGAAGCTGCCGCCCGGCCGCACCGATTACCGGGAGTTCGTTGCTAACGTCTCGCCGCACTTCGTCGCCGACGGTCTCGCGCTGGCCGGCACCGCAATGCGCGACGCCATCCTGCGCAGCGCTGGGGTCGACCCGAGCAGCACCGTCTCAGACCCCAAACGGGACCACTCGACCTATGACGTCGGCCAGAGCGCCTCGCTTTACCATCCGTTCGGCGGCCCGGTGACCGGCACCACCGACGACTACGCCTTCCGCCGCCAGTTCGACGACCCTAGCCGCGCGCCGGTGTTCGCATTCACTCTAGAAACCGGGCACGAGGAGGAACAGGGTTTCCATCCCGACTACACCAGCCCGCCGGGCCACTACGCCAAGATCGAGCGAGAGATCCACGCGGCGCTGATCGAGCTCTGCACAATCGCCGCGAATGGTCCGTAGGACCTGCGACGAGTAGCCAGGCTATCGTCGGACGGAGCGACTCGTCAGGCGACGAGCACCGGCAGTCGCTTCACAGAGATCATCTGCCACGGGTTGTGGAACTCGATCGGGCCGGCAACATCCACCGCGAGCTCTTGGTAACGCTCCAGCAGGATGTCCAGGGCGATCTTGGCCTCCAATCGGGCCAGCGGCGCGCCGATGCAGAAGTGAATGCCGTGGCCGAAAGCCAGGTGGCCGGTGCTGTTGCGGTGGACGTCGAATCGATCAGGTTCAGGGAACCGCGCGGCGTCCCGGTTAGCGGCCCCAACCCACGGGATCACCAGCTGGCCGGCCGGCACGGCGTGACCGCCGATCTCGGTGTCGGTCGTGGTGACCCGAGCCAGCCGGGGAAACGGCGACCGGAAACGCAGGACCTCCTCGATGGCGGCCGGCAACAAGTCGCGGTCGGCGCGCACCGCAGCCGCCGCCTCCGGATGGCGATCGAAACAGAGCACGGCGTTGCCGAGCAGGGCCGTGGTCGTGATGTGTCCGGCGAACAACAGCACACTGGCGAAGCCCATGATCTCCTCGTCGGCCAGCCGCTCGCCGTCAACCTCGGCGGTAGTGAGCTTGCCGATCAGGTCATCGGTCGGCTGCCGGCGGCACCGCCGGATGTGCGCCAGCATGTACTCGTTCATCTCGCGGACGGTCGGCGCCATCGCGTTGACGATCTCCTCGGTGACAAGGGTCGTGGCGTCTACGGTCTGCTGGTCGAACAGCACCTCGGCCCAGGTGCGGAACCGGGGCTGGTCCTGCGCCGGCACCCCGAGCAGCTCCGCGATCACGGTGACCGGCAGCGGGTAGGCGAGGGCGTCGACCAGATCAAACCGGTCCGCACCATCCGCGGCGTCGAGCAGCGAGGTGGTGATCTCGGTGATTCGCGGTGCCAGGCCGGCCACCACTCGCGGGGTGAACACCTGGCTGACCAGCGTGCGCAGCTTGCGGTGCCGCGGCGGGTCCTTCGTCACGATGTTGCCCTTGTCGAACAGGTCAAGGTCGGGTTGGGGCATGTTGAACGCTGCAGTGGTGTCGGAGGAGAAGGTGGCCGGGTCGGACAGGATCCGGGCGACGTCGGCGTAGCTGAACACCTGCCACAGCTGGTTGTCGTCCAGATACACAGGCTGGGTGTCGAGCATCGTGCGGAACCAGGCGAACACCGCATCCGCTGGGTCCTTCACGGCGGTGGTGGGTGGCAAGGTCATGTCCCCGAGGCTAGGCGCCGCTCGCCGGCTCTGCCCTCGAATTTCACCTTGGGCGCACCTGCCAACAGTGAGGCGATCTGCCTATCCTGAACGGGTGCGCGCTCCCCCGCGTCGAGGATCGATCTTGTCGACCTTGTGCGGGAGTTGCCGTGGGGCTTGGTCCGATGCAGTCCGACCTACCGCGCCGGGGCCCATCGGTGCGCACCACGCCGGTCTGGGTGCATCTAGAACAGCTGTACCCGCGCCCCGGGCGGCGCCACACCATCGGGGACGGCTTGGACTGGACCGGGCGGGTTCGCGGTGAGCTGTATCGGTGGTGGCGCACCGCCGAGGGCGTCTGGCTGGGCCAGGTCACCTACGAACTCGGCTACGCCGACGGCCGCGACTCGTGGCTGCGGGTCGAGGACCAACTCGTCCCAGCGACGGCCTTGAGCAAGCGGTCCGACGGCAAACACATCCGCTACACGGCGCGGAGTCTGACCATCAGGTAGCCCACCCGCAACGGGTTTCGTACTTCACGCCGGAACTGTCAGCCCCGGGCCGTAGCGTCCTGCCTACCGACACCGACCGGAAGGCGGACACTGTGACCAGAACTGGAGACGCCGTGACCGGTGAGCGCGCCGACCTGCTGGAGACGTTGGCCAAACACCGGTACTTCCTGCGCTACACCGTCCGCGACCTGACCGACGAGCAGGCCGCGCAGCGCACCACCGCCAGCGAGCTGTGCCTGGGCGGCCTGATCAAGCACGTCGCGCTCACCGAGCAGGAGTGGATCAACTTCATCCTCGACGGCCCCTCGGCGATGGGTTCCTGGGCGGACGGGGACTTGGCTGACTGGTCGGAGGGGTTCAGCATGCTGGCGGGGGAGACGCTGGCCGGACTGCTGGACGAGTACGAGCAGCTGGCGCGCTGCACCGATGAGCTCGTGACGACGCTGCCCGATCTGGACATCTCCCACCCGCTGCCCGAGGCCCCTTGGTTCGAGCCGGGCGCACGCTGGTCGGCACGTCGGGTGCTGCTCCACGTGATCGCGGAGACCGCCCAGCACGCCGGTCACGCCGACATCATCCGCGAGTCCCTGGACGGCGCCAAGTCCATGGGGTAGAGATCGCCTCGCCGCCTCAGAGCCGCTAGCCTGAGCTGGACGCGATAGGGGAGGCCTTCGCGTGCCCATCCCTTGAGGTGCTCTTGCAGTCGAGGTCAGCCCATGTCGTCCTCGCCTCGGCCGACAGCCGGGGGTTCGTTTCGCTGCGCCAGCCGGCGACTCCCCGCAAGGAGCGGTACGCCATCGGGCGGTCGCTACGCAAGCGGGTGCCCCGGTCAGCGCTGGGCGCCTGGAGCGTGCCCGAAGGCCGCGTCGACCCGGTACAACAGATCATTGCGACCCACGAAGGCCGGCTCGACCGGCTGATCCCGGTTCGGATTGGCCGAATGCTCGCCTCCCCCTACGCCTTCCTCCGCGGCGCTGCCGCGATCATGGCTGAGGACTTCGCCCACCAGCCTTCCACCGGGATCACCCCGGTTATCTGCGGCGACGCGCACCTGGGCAACTTCGGCTTCTACGCCTCGCCCGAGCGCGATCTCGTCTTCGACCTCAACGACTTCGATGAAGCCCACCCGGGAGCCTGGGAGTGGGATCTGCGCCGACTGGTGACCAGCGTGTGGGTCGCCGGTCGGCAAAACGGCTCCCCGGAGCGCGGGTGCGAGGAGGCCGCTGCGCGCTGCGTCGCCGCCTACCGCGAACACATGGCGTACCTGGCAGAGCAGCCGCTGCTGGCCCGCTCCTATGAGCGGCTTGACCTCGACCGGCTGCGGACCACCGCGACCCGGGACCCGCTGCGCCAGGAGATCACGCGGGCAGCCCAACGGGCGCGCCGGCGCACCAGCGACCGTGCGCTGCCACGATTCACCCAACAACGGGACGGCACCCGCCACATCGTCGAGGAACCCCCACTCATCACCCGCTGCGACCCTGCCGAGGCCGACCGGATCGCCGAGGCACTGGACTCCTACCTGAAGACGCTGGCTCCGCATTGGGGGCGCATCTTGGCCGGATACCGCATCGTCGACGTCGCTCACAAGGTCGTCGGGGTGGGCTCGGTGGGTCTGCGTGCCTACATCGCGCTCTGCGAGGGCAGCAGTCCCGACGATGTGGTGTTCCTCCAGCTCAAACAGGCCCGCCGGTCCGTCGTCGCGCGGTTCGTGCACGGTGATTCAGCCTGGCACGCCCACCAGGGCCAGCGGGTGGTCGAATACCAGCAGGCGCTGCAGACCGTCAGCGATCCGCTGCTGGGATGGACCACCGTCGGAGACCACCAGTACTACGTCCGGCAGTTCCGGGACATGAAGGGCGCCGTTACGGTCGACGGGATCGACGCCTCCGCCCTGGCCGACTACGCCGGGATCTGCGGCCTACTGCTGGCCAAGGGCCATGCCCGTACCAGCGGCGCCTCCATGATCGCCGGCTACCTCGGTAGCAGCGACAAGGTCGACCGGGCCATGTGCCGGTTCGCCCGCTGCTACGCCGAGCAAACCGAGCGCGACTACCAGGCCCTGCTGACCGCCGTCGCCCGCGGCATCCTCCATGCCGAGGCCGGCCAGATCTGACGGGGCGAGACTGAGGCTATCGCCATCCCACAGGATGGTGATAGCCTGGCTATTGGATGGTAGAAGTTGCCGTACTCGCCGGCCGGGAGCGGCAGCAGCCGCCATACGGCGCCGACCGACCCGGTTGACGCCGACGTGACACCCCCGAAGGGGCTCCCATGGACGACCATCGCACCGCCGGCATGTCCGAAGCACTGAGGCTCACCCGCGCAGGGCAGCTGACCGAGGCGTTCGCGCTCCTGCGGCGCACGCTCGGCGCCGCGCCTCCCGCCCCGCCCACCGGGCTGGGCGCGGGCCTGCCCGGTGGGCTGGCCGACCTGCTGGGGAACCTGCCCACCGCCGGCCGCGCAGCCG
>JBOHGH010000207.1:0-5674 GCA_050699975.1 Pseudonocardiaceae bacterium
GTTAAGAGCAGCTCAGCAGCGGGTTGGCGGTACTTGAAGAGCCACCAACCGTCAGGCGGTCTGCAGCACGGCCTGGATGTCCAGCGAGATCTGCACGGTATCGCCGATCACCACGCCACCGCCGTCCAGTGGCAGTTCGGTGTCGATGCCGAAGTCCTTGCGATTGATCTTCGTAGTGGCAGAGAAGCCTACCCGGGTGCCGCCGTAGGGGTCGAGGCCGAAGCCGGTCAGCTCAACGGCGAGGGGGACCTGGCGAGTGACGCCGTGCAAGGTCAGCTCGCCGTCGACCACGATGTCGCCGCCGTCGCGGCCTACTCCGGTGGACCGGTAGGTCATGGTGGGGTACTGCGCCGCGTGCAGGAAGTCAGCCGATCGGATGTGCTCGTCGCGTTGCGCGTTGCCGGTGTCGAAGCTGTTCACGTCGATGTCCGCGGTCACCGACGAGTCCAGCAGATCAGCGCCGGTCACCAGGCGGCCGGAGATGCCGTTGAAGCGGCCCCGCACCTTGCTGACCATCATGTGGCGGACAGAGAACGAGACATCGGAGTGCGTGGCGTCGATATCCCAGGTACCGGCGACGTACCCAGGGATCACGGTCTGCGTAACAGCAGTCATAGGGAACCCTCCGGGGTAGTAGCGGTGTCCCGCGCGGTGTTGCGCGGCCATACCCCGGATAACAAGTTGAAAGTTAAATAATTCCAGGATGTGACGTAACCCACTGAGGCGGCGCGATGGACCGGCGACCGCCGATTCGCGGCCCGGAACCAAGCCGCCTGCGCCCCGCACACGTACCCTTCGAGTATGCGCCGGATCATGGGGATTGAGGTGGAGTACGGCATCTCGGTGCCCGGGGACTGCTCCGCCAACCCCGTCCTGACCTCGACCCAGGTCGTGCTCGCCTACGCCGCGGCTGCCGAAGTGCCACGGGCCAAGCGGGCCCGATGGGACTACGAGGTGGAGTCCCCGCTGCGGGACGCCCGCGGGTTCGACCTCGGGGTCCCCGGAAACGCTCAGCCTGATCCAGAACTGGACGATCTCGGCGCCGCGAACGTCATCCTCACCAACGGAGCCCGGCTGTACGTCGACCACGCACACCCGGAGTTCTCCGCCCCCGAGGTCACCAACCCCCGCGATGCGGTGATCTGGGACAAGGCCGGCGAGCGGATCATGGAGGAAGCCGCGTTGCGCGCCCGCACAGTTCCCGACCAGCCGCCCTTCCAGCTGTACAAGAACAACGTCGACGGCAAGGGCGCCTCCTACGGCACCCACGAGAACTACCTGATGGCACGCTCCACGCCGTTCACGCTGGTCATCGCCGGGTTGACCCCGTTCTTCGTCTCCCGCCAGGTGGTCTGTGGATCCGGTCGGGTCGGCATCGGGCCGGCAGGGGAGCACGCGGGGTTCCAGCTGTCTCAGCGGGCGGACTACATCGAGGTCGAGGTTGGGCTGGAGACCACGCTCAAACGCGGCATCATCAACACCCGGGATGAGCCACACGCCGACGCCGACAAGTACCGGCGGCTGCACGTCATCATCGGCGACGCCAACCTTGCCGAGTACTCCACTTACCTCAAGGTCGGCACCACGGCGCTGGTGCTGGACCTGATCGAGGCCGGGGAACGCTTCGACGACCTGCGGCTGGTCGACGCGGTGCGGGCGGTGCACACGATCAGTCGCGATCCCACCTTGCAGGCGACGGTTGAGGTATCCGGTGGTCGCCACCTCACAGGCCTGGACCTGCAATGGGCGTACCACGAGCGGGTCGCGCAGTTCTTCGCACGCGAAGGCAGCCCGGACAGCACCGCCGACAACATCCTCAGCACCTGGGGCGAGGTGCTCGACGCGCTCGCACGGGACCCGATGGAGTGCGCCGACCGGCTGGACTGGCCGGCCAAGCTGCAGCTACTAGAGGGCTACCGGGCCCGGGACAGTCTGGGATGGGCCTCGCCCCGGCTACACCTGGTGGATCTGCAGTACTCCGACGTTCGGCTGCACAAGGGTCTCTACAACCGCCTGGTGGCCCGCGGCTCGATGAAACGGCTGGTGACCGAGGAGGAGGTGCGCGCGGCCATCACCCGACCCCCGGAGGACACCCGCGCCTACTTCCGCGGTCGGTGTCTTGAGCGCTACGCAACAGAGGTGGCCGCGGCGTCCTGGGACTCGGTGATCTTCGACCTGGGCCGCGAGTCGCTGGTCCGCATCCCGACCCTGGAGCCACTGCGGGGCACCCGCGCCCATGTGGGGGCGCTGCTGGACGCCTCGGCGACCGCTGCGGAGCTCGTGGAGGCGCTCACCCGAGGCTGATCACCCGACTGGCCTGGCAGCGATAGTCGGAGTTGCTGGGTACTGTTTGCTAGAGACAACTTTGGTCCGGGAGGCGAGATGTCCCAGGAGAAGGTGCAGCGCCAAGGCGGCGGCGACGGAGACGACGAGTCGGGCGACGGCGCGCCAGCCGGTCAGGAACGTCGGGAGAAGCTCGGTGAGGACGTGGACGCGATCCTCGACGAGATCGATGACGTGCTGGAGGAGAACGCCGAGGACTTCGTCCGAGCCTATGTCCAGAAGGGCGGCGAGTGACAAGGCGCCCCCATGGCAGGGAAACGCGGCGGCAAGAGCATCATGCTCGGGACAGCAGGAGACGCGGCAACGGGAGCTAGGAGGCGATCACAGCCGATGGATCAGTCCTCGGTCGGACGCTATCCGGGCGCAGCCCTGCCGGCGTCGTACTTCATGGTGGGCAACTCGTCGTTCAGCGAGTTCCTCGCCGCCACGTCCCCCGACCTGTTGCCCGGGCGCCGGATGACCGGTGCCAACGATGGAGCTGCACCTGTGGTGAGCCCACACGGCACCACCATCGTGGCGGCCACCTTCCGCGGCGGGGTGCTCATCGCCGGCGACCGTCGATCGACAATGGGCAATCTCATCGCCCAGCGTGACATGGAGAAAGTGTTCGTCGTTGACGACTACTCCGCGGTGGGAATCGCCGGGACGGCCGGTGTCGCAGTCGAGCTGGTTCGGTTGTTCGCCGTCGAGCTGCAGCACTACGAGAAGATCGAGGGTGTCCCGCTGACCCTGGACGGCAAGGCGAAAAGGCTGGCCGGCATGGTCCGGGGCAACCTCCCGGCCGCCATGCAGGGGCTCGCTGCGGTGCCGCTGTTCGTCGGCTACGACCCCGATGCGACCGACCCGCTGCGGGCCGGTCGCATCGTGTCCTACGACGTCGTCGGCGGCTACTACGAGGAGACAGTCGGGTACCACTCGGTGGGCTCGGGTTCGCTGTTCGCCCGTTCGTCGTTGAAGAAGCTGCACAACCCCATGATGGAGGCCGACGCCGCCGTCCAGGTTGCCATGGAGGCGCTCTACGACGCCGCCGACGATGACAGCGCCACCGGCGGACCGGACACCGTTCGCAAGATCTACCCGGTGGTGGTCACCGTCACCGCAGCGGACGGGGCAATCAGACTCCCCGACGAGCAGGCCGGTCAGGTCGCCGACGTCGTGGTGGAGGCACGCAGGCGAAAGCCCGGAGGCTGACGCCGCGCCGATCGCCCGATATGAATCCGAACCAGCCGAAGACACCCGGGTTCGCTGCCGAACCCGTCGCCACCCAGGAGCTCCCGCTGTGACGATGCCGTTCTACGCCTCGGTCGAGCAGATCATGCGCGACCGCTCGGAGCTCGCCCGCAAGGGCATCGCCCGGGGCCGCGGTGTGGTGGTGCTCAGCTACTCACGCGGGGTGCTGTTCGTCGCCGAGAACCTTTCCACCGCACTGCACAAGGTCTCGGAGATATACGATCGGATCGGGTTCGCTGCCGTCGGCCGCTACAACGAGTACGAGAACCTCCGTCAAGCCGGGATCCGGCATGCCGATGTCCGCGGCTATTCCTACGATCGGCGCGATGTGACCGGGCGGGCGCTGGCCAACGCGTACGCGCAGACCCTCGGAACGATCTTCTCGGAGCAACACAAGCCGTTCGAGGTCGAGCTGTGCGTAGCCGAGGTGGGCGCCGACCAGGACTCCGATCAGCTCTACCACCTGACTTACGACGGCTCGATCGTTGACGCACCGGACTTCGTCGTGATGGGCGGCCAAGCCGAGGTCATCTCCACGGCGCTCAAAGAGTCTTTCCGGCAGAACATGGACACCGCGGAAGCCGTCGCCATCGCGGTGGCCGCGCTGAGTTCAGCCTCCACCAGCGTCAACGGGGCCGGAAAGCGCACCCTGGGGGTCGGCCAGCTCGAGGTCGCGGTGTTGGATCGGTCCCGGCCGCACCGCGCCTTCCGGCGGATCACAGGGGCGGCGCTGACCGCACTGCTGCCCGGTACCGACACTCCAGCCGCCGACCCCAATGGGGACGTGACGCAGCCAGACCAGGGGACCGACGCCGACGGCACCAACGGCGGGACGGCCGGGCCGAGCGGCGCCGACTGAACGACTGGCTGGCTGGGGGCTGCTCAGCGCTCCGGGCGATAAACCTGCAGCGCCGCGGGCCGGGTGAAGAACCGGAATCGGCGGCCCTCCGCGATGACCTCGCCGTCGGTGGCCAGCGCCACCGGCGACCCGAGGACCTCGATCAGCAGCTCAGCACACTCCTGCTGGACGTAGGTGCGGCTTCGCTCCAGCGCGCTGGACAGCGCCCCGAGGAGGAACCGGGTCCGGGACAGCGGTACGTCGGCACGGACGTAGCGGATGTCGAACAATCCGGAGTCCAGCCGGTGCCGGGCCCCGGCAGCGAAGCCGCGGGGGCGATACAGCCCATTGCCCACGAACACCAGCCACACCAAGCGCGGCTTGCCGTCGATACGCGCCAGCATCGGATCCGACTCCCGGAGCACCCGGATCAGCGCGATGGCCGCCGCCGGCCACTTGCCCCAGCGTGATTCCCGCTGCTCGCGCAGCTGCACCAGGTCGGGGTAACCGCCGAGGCTGGCGGTGTTGACGAACCAACGTGGCGGCGCGTCGTCGACCTGTACCCCTCCCAGGTCCACCGCCATTGCGCTGCCGACGCCGACCGCCTCGACGGCGTCGGATACCTCGGTCACCCCGATATCGCGGGCGAAGTGGTTCAGCGTCAGGTCGCCACCAGGCTCGGTGAACACCTGCCGGGCGGCGGGCCAGGCGGCGGCCGTTTCCGCGCCAGGATCTTGACTGTCAGCCCCGGAACCGGGGTTGACCAGCACCACCAGACCGTCGCCGGATGGCAGGGCGGGCACCCGCGCCAGGTGCCTGCTCGCAGGGGCTTCGCGGACCCGCAGCGGCCACCACCGCCGAGTGGCCAGCGCGATACCGCTGCCCAGCAATATCCCGGCGGCCACGTCGAATGGATAGTGCACACCGGTGTGCACCCGGGAGTAGGTCACCGCGGCCGCAACCGGCGCCACTGCCAGCCCGATGGCGGGGCTTTCCATCGTCACGGCGGTGACGAACGCCGCCGCCGACGCCGCGTGGCCGGAGGGGAACGACGACGAGTTCGGGCGTTCATTCGGGTTCAGCCGGCGCCCTACGGGGACGTCCTCCCAGGCCGGCCGGCGGCGCGGCAGCAGGGGTTTTGCCACCGCGTTGACGGTGAAGCTGGCCCCGCCGATCGCGGCCACGCCGCGCAGCGCGGCCCGCCGGGTCACACCCTTGCGGCTGGCCAGCGCCGCGGCCACAGCGAACCACAGCAGGCTGTGG
>JBOHGH010000208.1:0-5580 GCA_050699975.1 Pseudonocardiaceae bacterium
CTCGACGACAGCGACATTTCGAGCGCTTGGAATGTCGCTGTCGTCGAGTTCACGGCACGTAGTGATCATGGTGCCCTCTGGGGCGGCACGCGCAGGGCCGCGATGCTCACCGCCGTGGACCTGTCCTCCCCAAGGTCCTCGGCTTCCTGTCCGCCGGCGGGTCATGACCAGTACGGTCGAGCGCCGTGACCACGCAGACCGTCCGGCCAACGACCGTAACGCTGGCTGCTGGAGCCGATGTGCTCGCCGTGCTGGTGTTCGCCGCCGCGGGCCGGAGCTCGCATGCCGAGGGAGTGGATGCGTTCGGGGTGCTGACCACGGCTGCGCCGTTCCTGCTTGGGCTGGTCGTGGGGTGGCTGGTTGTCCGGGCGTGGCGCGCGCCCCTACGGCTGCCGGTCGGGGTGGCGGTGTGGGCTGGTGCCGTCGTTGTCGGTCTCGGCGTGCGCGTTGCGTTCACCCACCGGTTGCCGCTGACGTTCGTGCTGATCGCCGCCGCGAGCCTGGCGCTGTTCCTGCTCGGCTGGCGGGCCGTGACCCGCCTCATCGCGCGTATGCGCGGCCAGAGCGCATGACCGCCGACGGTCAAGATTATCGCGATGGGGGAGTGGTGGGGCGGCCGTCGTGGGCGAAGGAGGTGGCGGTGCGGGGGGTGCGAGGGGAGTGGGTCTGGTGGGAGAGGGTGACCAGGACTGCGCGGAAGTCGGCCAGCAGGAGCTGGGCCAGGTCGTGGGTCATGCCGTTGCGGATGACGAAGCGCAGCACCGCCAGGTCGGTGCGCTGCTCCGGGAAGGTGTAGGCTGGCACCTGCCAGCCGTGCTCACGCAGCCCCGCCGAGATGTCGAAGACGGTGTAGCCGGTAACGTCGGAGTGCAGCGCGGCGGCGAACACCGGCAGCTCGCTGCCGTCGGTCAGCAGTCGCAACGGACCTAGCGCGGCGATCTCGTGGGCCAAGCTGGTGGCGACGTCGCGGCAGTGTTGCTGCACCCGCCGGTAGCCCTCGGCTCCCAGCCGCAGGAACTGGTAATACTGCGCGACGACCTGGGCGCCGGGGCGGGAGAAGTTCAGCGCAAACGTAGCTATCTCGTCGCCCAGGTAGTTTACCCGGTAGATCAGCTCGTCGGGCATGGCCGGCGCATCGCGCCACACCACCCAGCCCACTCCGGGGTAGACCAGCCCGTACTTGTGCCCCGATGTGTTGATCGAGGCCACCCGCGGGAGGCGGAAATCCCAGGGCAGCTCAGGATCCAGGAACGGTGCGATCATCGCCCCGGAGGCGCCGTCGACGTGCACCGGCACATCGGGTCCGCCAGCAGCGGCGAGCTCATCCAAGGCTGCGCAGATGCCGGCCACCGGCTCGTAGCTGCCGTCGAAGGTGGAACCGAGCACCGCCACCACACCGATGGTGTTCGCATCGACGTGAGGCAGCGCCGAGGCGGCGTCGAGGTGGAGCCGTTCACCCTGAATCGGCACCAACCGGGGCTCAACCTCGAAGTAGTTTGCGAACTTGTCCCAGCAGACCTGGACGTTGTTACCCATCACGATGTTCGGGCTGCCGGTGCCGCCGCGGGCCCGCCACCGCCGCTTGAGGGCCAGCCCAGCGAGCATGCCCGCCTCGCTGGAACCAGTGGTGGAGCAGCCCGGCGCGGCATCCGGGTCGGGGGCACCCCACAGCCGGGCGAGCATCCGCACGCAGCGCCGTTCGAGTTCGGCGGTGCGCGGGTACTCGTCCTTATCGATCATGTTCTTGTCGACGGACTCTGCCATCAGCCGGGTGGCGTGCGGCTCCATCCAGGTGGTGACGAAGGTAGCCAAGTTCAGCCGGGTATTGCCGTCGAGCATCAGCTCGTCGTGCACCAGCTGGTAGGCCAGCTCAGGATCCATGCCAGCCTCCGGGAGCCGATCGCGGGGCACTGCCAGCGGCTCGCGGGTGAACAGGGGGTTCACGGTCAGGTCGGCGGCACCGACCGGAGGCGGGTTGTCCGGGTGGGCGAGAGGCATAGCATGATCATGCTCCATGCCGCACCGTCAGTAATAGTGACGCCGGCCCAACATCGAGGGCCCGACAACGCTCGGCATGTCGGCCGTGCGGCACCAACCGCCCGGCGCCTTCGCGCTCATGTCAGTTGTTCCGTCGAGCGTTCGAGAAGGACGATGTCCCAACCTATGGCGACCACGATGCCGCCCGCTGGAGTGCCAGCGACGGTTCTGACCTCCCTGGGCAGGTCGATCCGATCGATTCGACGTCTCGTCCGGAGATCCCAGATCCGCACCGTGCGGTCCCGGCTGCTGGTGAGGGCGATCGGGTGGCTGTCGTGCTGGGCACAGACCACTGCGGTGACCGGGCCGATGTGGCCAGTGAGCAGGCCAAGGGGGATGCCGCTGGTGAGGTCCCAGATCCGCACCGTGTGGTCCCAGCTTCCGGTGACGGCGATCGGGCAGCCGTCGAGCTGGACGCAGGCCACCGCGGTGACCGGGCCGGTGTGGCCGGTGAGCAGGCCGATTGGAGTGCCGGTGGCCAGGTCCCAGATCCGCATCGTGTGGTCCCGGCTGCTGGTGACGGCGATCGGGCGGTCGTCCAGATAGGTGCAGGCCACCGCAGTCACCAGGTCGGTGTGGCCGGTGACAGGGTCACCGATTGGGGTGCCGCTGGTGAGGTCCCAGATCCGCACTGTGTGGTCCCGGCCGCTGGTGACGGCGATCGGACGGTCGTCCAGATGGGTGCAGGCCACCGCGGTGACGGTGTCGGTGTGGCCGGTGAGCGGGCTGCCGATCGGAGTGCGGCTGGTGAGGTTCCAGATCCGCACCGTGTGGTCCCAGCTTCCGGTGACGGCGATGGGGCGGCCGTCGAGCTGGGCGCAGGCCACTGCGGTGACCGGGCCGGTGTGGCCGGCGAGCAGGCCCGCGGGGGTCCCGGCGGTGAGATCCCAGATCCGCACCGTGCGGTCCCGGCCGCTGGTGACGGCAATCGGGCGGCTGTCCACATGGGTGCAGGCCACTGCCACGATGGCACCAGTGGGGGTGGCGTGACGTGTGTTGCTGACCCGGCTACTGGTCGCCCACCGTCGCTGCCATCGGGACTGGCTGGGCTCGGGCAAGGAAATCAGCCTCTCAAGGAGGGCAGACGCGTCATACCACGCGCGCCGACGCGAGATCGACGCCGAGCCCGCGCACTCCGCGCCCTCACGGGTGCACCCCTCACAGCCAAGCACAGCGAGCCTCCACCCATCAGGGGCCGGACGACGCCGCATAAGAGCCGTTAGGTTCCTGGTCCCCTGAATGCACGGCCGGGCTTTCGGAACGACATGGGCCGCTGGGCAGCCATCCCGTCGTCGCGTCGAATGCTGGCGGCGCATGACCCGTCCACTCGCCCCACTCGCGAGAGTCATGGTGAGGCATGCCCGGGACCAGGCCTGCTCGCCCGAAAATCCCTGGTCAAACGCCTGACTGTGGGTTGTGTTCGATCGGACTCGGCGCCGTGCGAGTATCACTTCACGCTGCCAGACGAGGATGAACGAGGTGTCGATGTCCACCAGCGCGCCTGGGGCGATCAAGAATCATGCTGCGTTCATCTGGTCGGTGGCCGACCTGCTGCGCGGTGACTACAAGCAGTCCGAGTATGGCAAAGTGATCCTGCCGCTCATCGTGATCCGCCGGCTGGACTGCGTGCTAGAGCCGACCAAGCCCAAGGTTCTCGCCGTACACAGGCAGTACGGCGACCGTGACGCGATCTTGCGGGCGGCCGCTGGCGATCTGGCCTTCTACAACACTTCTCCGCTGACCTTGCAGCGGGTCCTGGCCGACCCGACCACGATCGCCGATCAGTTGCGTGCCTACCTCGCCGGGTTCTCCGAGGCCGCGCGGGACGTGATCGAGAAGTTCGAGTTCGACGCACAGATCACGCGGCTGGCCAAGGCGAACCTGCTGTACCTGGTGGTGTCGAAGTTCTGCGATCCGCAGGTGGACCTGCACCCGGACAAGGTGTCGAACCTGGAGATGGGTTATCTGTATGAGGAGCTGATCCGCCGTTTCTCCGAGCTGTCCAACGAGACCGCGGGGGAGCACTTCACCCCGCGCGAGGTCATCCGGCTGATGGTCGACCTGTTGCTCACCGACGAGCCCGAACTGCACAAGCCGGGGATCGTCAAGACGCTGCTCGACCCGGCGTGCGGCACCGGCGGCATGCTGTCGATCTCCGAGCAGCGGCTGCGCGAGCTGAACCCGGACGCGACCTTGAAGACCTACGGGCAGGAGCTCAACGCGGAGACCTACGCGGTGTGCCGCTCCGATATGATGATCAAAGGGCAGGACGCGGACAGCATCGCGTTCGGCAACTCCTTCTCCGAGGACGCCTTCGACGGCGAGCGGTACGACTACCTGCTGGCCAATCCCCCGTTCGGTGTCGAGTGGAAGAAGGTCGCCGACGTCGTCAGGGCCGAGCACCACAGGGATGGCTTCGGCGCCCGGTTTGGCGCCGGGCTGCCGCGCATCAACGACGGCAGCTTCCTGTTCCTGCAGCACATGATCTCGAAGATGAGACGGCCGGCGCAGGGCGGCACCCGGCTCGCGATCGTCTTCAACGGCTCGCCGCTGTTCACCGGTGCGGCCGGCTCCGGCGAGTCGGAGATCCGCCGGTGGATCATCGAGAACGACTGGCTGGAGGCCGTGGTCGCGCTGCCGGACCAGTTGTTCTACAACACCGGCATCTCCACGTACTTCTGGATCGTCACGAACCGCAAGAGCGCGGAGCGGCGCGGCAAAATACAGCTCATCGACGCGCGCGAGCTGTTCACCAAGATGCGCAAGAGCCTCGGCGAGAAACGCAAGGCGATCTCCCCGGAGCAGATCGCCGAGATCGTCCGACTGCACGGCGACTTCATCGAGAACGAGCGGGTGAAGATCCTCCCCAACGAGTCCTTCGGCTTCCTCCGCATCACCGTGGAGCGCCCGCTGCGCCTGCGCTGGGAAGTCACCGAGGAAACCCTGGCCGTATTCCGCACCCACCCCAAGATCGTCGCCCTTTCCGACGAGGCCCGCGCCACACTGGAGACGGGCCTCACCCTCTGGCGCGACGAGGTGCTGACCGACGTCAAACTGGCCACCAAACGGGTGGTCGAGCTGCTTGTCGGTGTCGGCCAACGCGGAAAACCGCTGCAGAAAGCGGTCCTGGAGTCGCTGGCCGTCCGAGACCCGGGCGCGCCGCCCATCCTCGACGACAAAGGCAACATCGAACCCGACCCCGAACTCCGCGACTACGAAAACGTCCCGCTGGCGGCCGTACCGGTCACCTTCGAGGCCGACGCCATCAAGCGGCTGTCCACCATCGAATACCGCTCGGCTGTCGACGACTACATGGAAGCCGAAGTCCTTCCCTACGTATCCGACGCGTGGGTCGACCATACCAAGACCAAGATCGGATACGAGATGCCTGTGACGCGTCACTTCTACAAATACGTCCCCCCTCGACCCAATGCCGCTAAGTTAGGCACGGGATACGGGTGCTGGCGCATCGCTCGATGAAGTCATGAATGACTCGGCGTGGCGACGGTCGAAAATCCCAGAGAATGCGTGTCACCTCGTTAT
>JBOHGH010000209.1:0-5481 GCA_050699975.1 Pseudonocardiaceae bacterium
CCGGCGGGATCAACGCATGGGTCACCCGCTGCTGCGCCAGCACCCGCGCCAGCTGCTCACCCAGCAACGGACCCGGCGGCGGCACCACCAACGCCGCCCCCACCGGCAACGACATGCACAACTCCAGCACCGAGGCATCGAAACTCGGCGAGGAGAACTGCAACACCCGATCCCCCGGAGTCACCTCATACCGCTGGACCTCCGCGGCCGAGAAACTCGCCAACCCGGCGTGAGTCACCACCACACCCTTGGGACGCCCGGTCGACCCTGACGTGTAGATCACATAGGCCGGATGCGCCAACCGCAGCGGCGTCGGCCGGTCGGCATCGGTGGGAGCTCGGTCCGGCATCGCACCCAGTTTCGCGAGCACCGCAGGCTCGTCCAGCACCACCGGGACGGTTCCCCCGCCAACACCGACCAGACTTGCGATTCCGATGCTGCTCGCGGTGACCTCGCCGCACGTCAGCACCACGGCCGCGGCGGAATCGGCCACCATGAACCGGATCCGCTCGACCGGGTAGGCCGGATCCACCGGCAGGAATGCTCCCCCGGCCTTGGTGACCGCCAGCTGCGCCACCACCATCTCCACCGACCGGGGCAGCAGCAAGGCCACCACCCGCTCCGGCCCCACGCCCCGGGCCAGCAACAGCCGAGCCAGCCGATTCGCCCGTGCATCCAGTTCGCCGTAACTGACCGACCCGCCCTCGAACACCACGGCCGGCAGATCGGGAGCCCGCGCCACTGCAGCCTCGAACAGCACCGGCAACACGGTGGCAGTGATCTTCCGATCGGTGTCGTTCCACTGCCTCAGTAGCCGAGCACGCTCCGCCTCGGCCACCAGGTCCACCGTGCCCAGCGGCGCGTCGGGATTGGCGGCCAGGACGGCGAGCACCCGGGTCAGCTGCCCAGCCAGCCGCCCGATCGTGGCGGCCTCGAACAGGTCGGTGCGGTACTCGACAGCGCCCGACAGTTGAGGACCCGCCTGCTCCACGCCCCGCTCGACCAGCCGGACCGTGAGATCCGTGGTGAACGGCATGGTGCGCTGCTCACAGACCACCGCCGCACGGGTCACTTCTGGTCCCAGGTCCAGCTCCTTGGCCAGATACTCGAACGGGATGTCGGCGTGTGCGAAGGCGGCTCTGGCCGTGGCGCGCACCACCGACAGGACATCCCGCAGCGGCGTCGCGTCGCTCATCTGGGACCGCAGCACCAGGGGATGACCCCACCCCGGTGCCGGGGTGGCCACCGAGATGTCCTCCTGACCCGAGTAGCGGGTCAGGAGGGCCTGGCACGCTGCCACCGTGAGGTCGAGCAGTGTGACGTCGAGCTGGGCGGTCAACGCCAGCAGCCCTGTGGCCACGTCCCCGGGCACGACGAAGTCATGTGCCGCGATACCCGCGAGCGTGCCGGCCCGCCGCGGGTGATCGGTGGGCAGTTCCGGAGCCGAGACGCCGTCCAGCTGCCCCGCCCAGTACCGGAGTTGTTCGGCGAACGGCAGCTGCGGCACATCGGGAGAGACGGTGGGCTGGCGGCTCGGCACTGACATCGGGTCGTAAGCCCCCATCTTTGTGCAGACCTTTCGGGTGCGGTGCAGCGATGGATGGATCAGGGACAGGCGCGCATGCTCAGACCCGGCGCAGGGCGTCGAACGGCGACCGAGCTTCCGGCACGGTGGGAGGCTGTCCTCGCCGGGCGATCCGGCCGACGATCTGCAGTTGTTCGACCTGCTTTGTGATCGGATCGCGCAGGAAACGCCCGGCCTGCATGTGCTGTCCCGAGGTCAGGTCCAGGAGCACGAAATCCGTATCGTCGTAGAAGGCCAGGCGCGCGGTGAGCTCGCTGCCGATCGCGAGGCACAGGTCCCCGTCGACCGCGGCGGTGACCAGGTACTCCGTCGGACCGTTGGAGTAGCTACCCACGCACTCCGCCGGGGGCGCGACCAGCGTGCGGGGCACCCTGTCACGACTAGGCGCTCCCAGCGGCAGGTTCGCCTGGCACAGCTCGGTGCGCAGCTCCTCCCACAGGTGCGACCCCGTGCTGGCGTTCGTGGTGAGCGCCACCACCCAGCCGCCGACCGGATCGATGCGCAGGTAGCAGGACGTGCCGTTGGCGGTGCCGTCGTGGCCGACCCAGTCGGTGGCCCCGTCGGAGAACACGGCCAGCCCGGCGCCCCACCCGTCAGCCAGTCCGAACGGGTTGGCGCGGGGAACGGCCTGCCGCATCTGTTCGGCATAGGCGGCCGGCAACAGCTCCGGGAATCCCTCCCCGGCATGCATCAGCCCCAAGGCCACCAGATCGACGGCACTCATCGCCAGCGCCCCGGCCGGGTCCTCCGCGGGTGCCAGTGACTGCTGCACGGGCCGGGTCCGGCCCAGAGTCGTGTTGACCGAGTGACCGGTGGCGATGGGGCGCTCACAGGGCGCTCTGCCCGCCCTGTCCACAACCGCGGCGGGGTCGATGCCCAGCGGCCGCAGCAGGATCGACTCCATGGCCTCCCACCAGCTCATACCTGTGATCGTTTCGATCAGGTGGCCGACCAGGGCGTAGTTGCGGCTCGAGTAGGAGAAACCGGTGTCGGGCGCCAGGACCAGGTCGTGGCGGCGGCAGTGCTCCCGCACGTAGCGCCGCAGCGACAGGGTGGACGGTTCCGGTACGTCGGCGAAACCGCTGGTGTGGCTGAGCAGCTGGCGCAGGGTGAGCCGGCCGCACAGGTCGTCCAACTCGGGCAGGTGCTCGTCCAGCGGTGCGTCGAGCTCGATGTCACCGTCCGCGACCAGAATCATGGCCAGGGTTGCTGTCCAGGCCTTACTGATCGACCCGGTGGGAAAGGCGGTCTCCCGCGTGACCGGCATCCCCGCTCTGTGTTTCAGTTCGCCGATCTCGACCGCGACGGTCACGCCGCCCCGGTGAACGGCGAGCTGGGCACCGGGGACCTGGTGTGTGTCGACCAGCGCGGTCATCGTGGCGGCCAGCCAGGCCGGGTCGACCGGCACCTGCGCGGCACCCTTCTCGCCATCACCCGTCCAGGCGTTAGCATGACCCCTCATGGAGCTATGTGCGCCATTTGCACTAACAACTACTAGACCGAATGCCGCAACATTTCCCTTGGTTCGCACGTTAGGGTGTCCCCCTTCGGATGGTCTTAGGGGCGGCTTAATAAACGGATCTCCTTCATCTACCGGACATAAATCTCGTATCGACTGCGCGCCCGACCTAGGCGACCGGTCTCGCACAACTGTCCCGAGATCGAGGTGGGGCCTGGTCGTCGTTGCCGTCTAGGCCCAGCAACCGCAGCAGGTGGACCGCGCCACCCCGGTCGACGTCGACTTAACTGAGGTCAAGTCACGCTGCGCCGCCATCGGCGCCGATCGGACTCCGCCGCTTGCAGCACGTCGCGAACTATGGAGCGCAGCCCGGACGGCCGGTTGGCGGCCCTGACCGTGCCGAGTATTCGCAGGCGGTCACGCTGCACGCATCGACGTGATCTAGATTGGTGGTGCGTACCGACGTCATATCGACGTTCCCCTCCCGGCTGAACCGAAACCGGTGTCATGGTGAGACTGAGAAACGACCCGACTACTCTTCGTGCGCACGAAGAGTAGTCGGCCACCACGAACATTACCCTCGATCGGTTGAATATGCCAGACGTCGACGGCGCGAATCGGACGGTTCAGTCATCACCGTGCGCTATGGGCCGCTCGACAACGGAAATATCCATTCAAGACCATTTCCGGCCGATCGAGGCAGATCTCAGCCGAGATGATGACGGATCGTAGCTGTTCAAATTCAGCGAGCCGGTGTGGCATTAGTGTCGATTGGGGCGTATGGGGTGATTGCGGAGCAGGAGGCGCGACTCGCCAAGCAGGACGAGGTTCCTTGCTCAGGAACACTCTGCAGCCAGAAGCAGGGGGCAGCCAGAAAGCAGGGGGGCAACCAGAAGCAGGGGGCAACCAGAAGCAGATGGGCCACTCGGCGGCCCACTCTCAGGGCCCTGCTTGTCTCGCGCGCTTCACGCAGACGGGTAGTCAGGCATCGAAGTCGCCAGCCGTACAGCCACATAGGGTAGTCGAAGTATACACTGTGTAACACTCGGCCCCCCGGGCGAACATCTCCCGTACAGATGGTTGACAGGACCATCCCGACAGCTGAACGGGAGACAAAGCCGTGACTGGCTACTTCGATCTATGCAACCGGTGAGATGATCTTCTTCACGACGTTCGTCACGCTGACTCGGCGACAACTTGAGGGGACCGAAAGACGCCTGGGATCCCCGGCTCGGATAGAGGGCAACACCCTGCGTCTGCCGATAGGAACGGACGTGCAGATAGGAGACTACGTAGAGCATCGCCCGCCAAACGATCAGCCACGAACGATGACCGTGATCGACGTCATCCATCCGCACATGCCAGGTGCAAGTGCCGTTAACGACCACATTGAGGTGACCTGCGTGCCGAGAGAGCGGGCGGCGATCCCGGAGGCCACGGCGCCAGCCTTGCATCCTGCGATGTCCACCGCTCTTGCGCTGGTGGACGGCGGGCGGATGTCCGAGGCCGCCGTCGAGGCGTTGCGCTTGGTCGAAGAACGGGTCCAGTTTCTGACGGCCAGCGAAGATTCCGGGCGCACGCTGATGGAGTCAGTGTTCGGCGCACGGCCGCCGCAACTCGATATCACGACGACGACCGGCCCAGCGGCTGAGGATGAGCGCGAGGGTTTCCGGGTCTTGTTCATCGGTGCCATGCTGGGACTACGAGACCCGCGCAGTACCGGTAGAGCTGTTCCTACCACAGTGGCCGAGACGTTGGAGTTTCTGGCGTTGGCCAGCATGCTGATGCGTCGCCTGGACCGTGCGGAGAGCCGGCTAGGTTGAGGCGCGGTGGCAGATATCATAGTCGCGGCGTGCTTCGCTGAAATGACCGGCGTCGAGCTGTATGTTTACGAGGTCGAGATGAGCCAGTTCATCGATGGAGTCCTGCCTGGAGCAGCCGCAGCAGATATCGTATCGCTTCATTGATGTCACCAGTCCGCCGCAGCCGCGCCGCCAGCGCCCGTAACAAGGCGATATGGGTGGCCCGAACCTCCTCGGCCAGCGGTGTGGCCCAGGCCTGGTGAGCATCATCCTCCAGGAAGTCCCCGGTGTGGGCGGCTACGGCCGCCCTCAGTCGCTCTGTGGCATCCGGCTGTCCGCCCCGGTGGGCGGCAAGAGCGGCGGTGGCATCGGTGAGAAACTCCTCAGCATCGACGTTGACATGGGTGCGATTCAGCCACACCATGCCAGCATCGCCGGCCAGCGGCCCAGCACTGGCGTGCGGCTGCAGCACGTTACGCAGCGTCCGAAGCAGCACCGACAGTCGGTTACTAGCGTTCCTTGGTCGCTAGGGGTTTGACACTTGAGCCGAGTTTTCATGCGGTCATGCGGGCCTCGGTGATGTAGTCGTCGATGTGGTGGTTGATTACTCGTAGGGCTTGTCGTAGGGCAAGGGG
>JBOHGH010000210.1:0-5478 GCA_050699975.1 Pseudonocardiaceae bacterium
CTCTCGGGTTGTCCACAGCTGCTTGGTAGAGGTCCCGCTTGCCGACGCCGTGGGCGGCCGCTACGGCGGCGACGGCCTCCTTGAGCCGCTCCCCCGCGGTGACCCGCTCGGTCACCTCGCCGACGAGGTCGGCCACATCCGGTGGATCAGCGGGTGGCGCACCCGACAGCACGACGGTGATCTCGCCGCGCACCCCGTCAGCAGCCCACTGGGCAAGTGCGCCCAGCCCACCACGGCGAACCTCCTCGTAGGGCTTGGTGAGCTCCCGGCACACCACCGCCGCCCGGTCGGGTCCCAGCACGTCAGCCGCCTGGGCGAGCGTCGCGGCCAGCCGGTGCGGTGACTCGAAGAACACGCAGGTGCGCCCTTCGCCGGCGAGGCCGGCCAGCCAGCGTCGACGGGGACCGGCCCGGCGCGGCGGGAATCCCTCGAAGCAGAATCGTTCGCAGGGCAACCCGGAGACGGCCAGCGCGGTGGTCACCGCCGAAGGGCCGGGCACGCAGGTCACCCGCAGGCCCTCCTGCACACATGCCGCCACCAGCCGGAAACCGGGATCGGACAGCACGGGCATCCCGGCGTCGGTCACCACCAGCACCGTCGCGCCGTTGCGGATCGCCGCCAGCAGACCGGGGATGCGGGCCGCCTCCACCGCGTCGTAGTGCGAGACGACCCGGCCGGTAACGGTCACGCCCAGCGCCGCGGCCAGCGCCCGCAGCCGGCGGGTGTCTTCGGCAGCCACCACGTCCGCGCTGCCCAGCGCCTCGATCAGGCGGGCCGAGGCGTCCCGGGAGTCACCGAGGGGGGTAGCCGCCAGCACCAGGGCACCGAAATCCGAGGCGCCGAAATCCGAGCCCGGAACGCCTTGCACACCACCCAGCTTACGATCGGCCCGTGACGACGGTCCGGGAGGCGAGGCCCGACACCCCGATGGTGGGTGTCGCCTCGATGCCTCCGGAGCCGACCAGACCGGCCGGTCCTTTGCAGTGGCTGGCGCCGCGCCCGCTCACCGACCGGTGGCGGAGCTGGGCAGTGACGCTGGGCCTGACCCTGATAGCCGGTCTGGTGCGGCTGTGGAATCTGGGCCTGCCCACCGATGGCGGCACCCCGGTGTTCGACGAGAAGCACTACGCGCCGCAGGCATGGCAGATGCTGCGCAATGGCGGGGTGGAGGACAACCCGGGTTACGAGCTCGTCGTGCACCCGCCGCTGGGCAAGCAGCTCATCGCGCTGGGTGAGCTGCTGATGGGCTACAACGGCTGGGGGTGGCGGCTGTCCGCCGCGCTGGCCGGCACGGTGTGCGTGCTGCTGATCGTGCGGATCGTGCGCCGGATGACCCGATCGACACTGCTGGGCGGGGTCGCCGGGGTGCTGCTCATCGCCGACGGCGTCAGTCACGTGCAGTCGCGCATCGGCATGCTCGACGTCTTTCTCGCGATGTTCGTCCTCGCGGCGTTCGGCTGCCTGGTCATCGATCGGGAGCAGGTGCACGCCCGGCTGGCCACGGTGGTCCGGGAAGGTCGTGTCGCAGGCACCGCCTTCGGGCCACGGCTGGGGGTGCGCTGGTGGCGCTTCGGGGCCGGTGTGCTGCTCGGGCTGGCCTGCGCCACGAAGTGGTCCGGGATGTACTACCTGGTCGCGTTCGCCGCGATGAGCCTGCTGTGGGATGCCTGCGCGCGGCGCAGCGCGGGCGTCCACAGACCCTGGGCCGGCACCTTGGCCCGGGACCTCGGGCCGGCGTCGTGGGCGATGGCCCTGGTGCCGGTCGGAACCTATCTGACGACGTGGTGGGCGTGGTTGGGCAGCGAGACCGGCATTGACCGGCACGTCGTGGGCAGCAAGATCGGCGCGGACGGCCTGTTCTCCTTCGTGCCGGCGGCGCTGCGCGCGCTGTGGTACTACAGCGCCGCGGTACTGCACTACCACGAGGGGCTGGTCACCCCGGCCCAGCCGCATCCGTGGGAGTCCAAACCGTGGAGCTGGCCGATGGGGCTTCGGCCGATGCTCTACTACTACGAGTCCGGTGCCGCTGCCCCCGGCTGCGGACGCGAGGACTGCGTGGCCACGGTGATGCTCGTGGGCACGCCGGCGCTGTGGTGGGTCGCGCTCCCCGTGCTGGGCTGGGCGCTGTGGCGGGCGGCCAGCGGACCGGACTGGCGCTACGCGGCGGCGCTGACCGGCTACGCCGCGGGCTGGCTGCCCTGGCTGTCCAACACCGACCGCCAGATGTACTTCTTCTACATGACGCCGGTAGCGCCGTTCCTGGTCATCGCGGTGACGCTGGCGTTGGGCGAGGTACTCGGCCGAGCTCGGGATGGCGTGGAGCGGCGGGGCACGGGGCTGCTGGTGGTCTCGCTGTACCTCGGTCTCGTCGTGGCCAACTTCATCTGGCTCTGGCCGATCCTCACCGGCGCCTCGATCACCCCGGAGCACTGGAACGCCCAGCTCTGGCTGCCTTCCTGGCGCTGAGTCATCCTCAGCTGGGCCGTCCTCAGCTGGGCCGTCCTCAGCTGGGCCGTCCTCGGCCTGGTCAGGCCAGCTGGATCGTGTCACCCGAGACTGTGATCTGACGTTGCGCCAGCGCCTTCGACGCGGGGCCGTTGACGACCGACCCGTCCGCGATGGCGTACTTGCTCCCGTGGCAGGGGCAGTCGATCGTCCCGGACGCCACCTTGTTCACCGAGCAACCCTGGTGGGTGCAGATCGCCGAGAACGCCTTGAAATCTCCCGGCGTCGGCTGGGTCACCACGACCTCCTGGTCGGGGAACACCGCCCCGCCACCCACCGGGATGTCGGAAGTGTTTGCCAGCGGCTGGCTTGCCGAGCCTGCGGACGGAGCATCCGGCGCAGCGGGAGCGTCCGGTCCAAGTGGGGATTGCTGTGCTGGCGGAGCCGAATCCCCATAGCTGCTGCACGCGGCGAGCGTGGCGGAGACAGCCAGGGCCCCAGTGCCCGCCACGACCGCGCGTCGGGTCACTTCAGATCCTTGGGGGGTGTGGTGGGGCATCGTCACTCCTTGTCAGTAGAGGCCAGAGGCAATTCAGTCGGGGGTCACACAGTAGGCGGGATCGCTGTACGTGTCACAGGAGGGGTTAAAGGGTTACTCCGACAGTCGTGAAGAACCAGAACGACGAAGTCAGCCAGAGGCCGACAAGGGCGGACGCCGGCGCGCCGGTCGGCGCCTGCGTGATCGCGGGCCCGGCCGCGGGTTCGGCTGCAGGTGGAGGGGTAGCGGTCTGGCTGGTCGTCGTCACGTTGAGCCCGACGATGACGACGGCCAAAGCGGCGATCGCAAGCAGCGTGATGACCGGACTGCGGTTGCTCATGTTCGCTCCTGGGCTGCGCCGCCGGGAACCTCTGACACCGGGAATTGCTGACACCGGCCCGATCAGATCTTCATCACCGAAGGTGAATATACTACTCAACCCTAGCCCGTCGAACATACCGTATGGTGATGCGCTGATTACAAGGAGCACACAACTCTCTCGGTCACAACCCGGCGCCGTCTTTCACTCGAGGTAACAATGACCCTCGACTGCTGGTCCAAAAGAGTGGACATAACGAAGGACAGTCACTCACTTGAGCTAGGCCGTAAGCGGCATTCTCCAGCAGAAGATGATCGATTCGATGTCAGAACCGGGATCTCGACGGACTAGGCGATCTACTCCATCGTGACTACACGTAAACGAGCCACGCTCGGTCTGCTCACGTCTGCGGAGTCCGAACCACCTACCATCCGGAAACGAATGTCCGGCATGACGAGGGATGCGATGGCTAACGGTGCCGGGCACGTCTCCGCCCAGGCCCACGGAGTTCCGCTACAACGCCGAAACCGCGACCTCCGTGCCGAAGAGCTACACTCGGCCGGTTCCGTCCGCACCAAGCCCGTGCGACGCAGTGTGGACCTGTCCCCCACCTACCACGTCAAGCTCACCCAGTGGTGCGCCGAGACCGCGGATTTGATCGGCACGCCCCGCGTCACCGGGCAGGACGTCATCCGGGCCCTGGTTGCTCGGTTACTGATGGACGAGGCCCTCGCTCGGCGGATCCGAGCCGACCTCAGCATCGATCTCTGAGATCTGAGCGATCGATCTCTGAGATCTGAGCGTTCACGATCCCGGCGTCGGGCCCCCGCCGGTGGGGCGGCCGGAGACACCGTGCCGGGGCACCGCCAGATGCTCGCGCAGGAACCTCACCGTGGCGTCCCAGGCCTTGACGGCCTGCTCCGGGTCGTAAGTGCCGATCAGATTCTCGTCGTTGAAGAAAGCGTGCCCGGCCGGGTAGAAGCGGAAGTCAGGTTTACGACCGGACTGCCGTTCGATGGTGGCCGCAAGTTCACGGACCTGGTCGGTGCTCTGCATCTCGTCCAGTTCACCGAAGTGGCCCAGCAGCGGGGCGGAGAGGTTCTCAAAGCTCGGGTACTGCCCGCCGAGCACGCCATAGAACGGCACTGCGGCGCCGATCTTGTCGCCCTGCTGGGCCGCGAGCACCAGCACGAAGCCGCCGCCCATGCAAAAACCCACTGCGCCGATTGTGGCGCTGGTGACAGCGTCGTGACCCAGCAGGTAGTCCACCGCGCCACCCAGGTCGCGGGCCGCACGGTCCACCGGTAGATCCTGCATCAGATGGCTCGCCTCGTCGGCGTCATGGGTGGTGGCGCCGCCGAAGAGGTCTGGGGCAAGAGCGACGAAGCCCTCCGCGGCCAGCCGGTTCGCCACGTCGGCGATGTGGCTGGTCAACCCCCACCATTCCTGGATCACCACGACGCCCGGCCCGCTGCCGGCGTCGGACAGCGCAAGATACCCGTACGCACTGGCCCCGTTGGACCCAAAGCTGACGTTCTGCAGCACGTTGTCCATGCCCCCGATCCCACCACAGCCGACCCGGCGGGTCGGACTAGGTCAGGGTTTGGGTTCCTGTGCCGGTGAGGGTGGGGGGGTGGTGGAGGTGGTAGAGGTGGGCGTAGTCGTTGTTGTTGGTGAGGAGTTGGGTGTGGGTGCCGGTTTCGGTGATGTGGCCGTGGTCGAGGTAGAGGATTTGGTCGGCGTCGGTGACGGTGAGCAGGTTGTGGGAGATGATGATGGTGGTGCGGCCGGTGATGAGTCGGCGTAGTGGGGTGAGGATGCGTTGGGTGGCTTGGGCGTCGAGGCTGGTGGTGGGTTCGTCGAGGAGCAGGATGGGGGCGTCGCGGATCATGGCGCGGGCGATGGCGATGCGTTGGCGTTGTCCGCCGGACAGGAGTCGGCCGCGTTGGCCGACGCGGGTGTCGTAGCCGTTGGGTAGGGCGGTGATGAAGTCGTGGGCGTCGGCGGCTGTGGCGGCGGTGGTGAGTTGGTCGGGGGTGGCGTTGGGGCGGCCGGCGCGGATGTTGTCGGCGATGGTGCCGTCGAGCAGCAGGGTTTCTTGTAGGACGATGGCGATGTTGGCGCGGAGTTGGTCGGGGTCGAGGTGGCGCAGGTCGTGGCCGTCGAGGGTGATGCG
>JBOHGH010000211.1:0-5450 GCA_050699975.1 Pseudonocardiaceae bacterium
CACCAGGGCTGCCCGCGCCGCTTCGGACAGCCCTGGTGTCGAACTCGGCGACAGCAGAGCGGTCGGTCACACCCGTATTTCGAAGCAGCAAGCAAGCAATCGCGGCTTGTCCCAGGTGATCAGCTAGTGGGGACCCAGGACGGCGGGCGCTTCTCGGTAAAGGCGCGGATTCCTTCCTGGCCTTCTGCTGACGCGAACCGCGCGGTGGATAGTTCGAGCATCGACGCGAAGTCTTGCGCCATCGTCGGCGCGTGCAGCAGTTGTTTGGTCAAGGCCAGGGCCTCGGGTCCGCCCTTGGTGAGCATTCCGGTGTAGCGGTCCACCTCGGCGTCAAGCAGCCCGGCCGGTACCGCGCTGTTGAGCAGGCCGATGGCGACCGCACGGGTGGCGTTGAAGGTCTCCCCGGTGAGAAACAGTTCGTGCGCCCCGCGGGGCTGTAGCCGGGGCAGCACGGTCACCGAGATCACTGCGGGCACCACACCGAGGCGAACCTCGGTGAACGCGAACGTGGCGTCACGTGCGGCAATGGCGATATCGGCGGCCGCGACAATGCCGACGCCGCCCGCGCGGGCCGGGCCGGCCAACTTGGCGATGACCGGTTTCGGATGCGTCCAGATCCGCTCCAGAATGCGGGGAAGCTCCTTGACCGCGTCCGGGGGCTCGGTGAGATCCATTCCGGCGCAGAACACCGGCCCGGTGTGGTCGAGCACCACCACCCGCACCGAGTCGTCGCTGGCGCTGCCCTCCAGCGCGTCCAGCAGCCCGGCGCGCAGCCGTGCGGACAGCGCATTGCGGTTGGCGGGGGAGTCCAGCGTGATGGTGGCGATCCCGGACTGCACGACCAAGTGCACCAGCTCGGCGGTCATGCGCCTGACGGTAGCGCCGGTTGGTGGCTCTTCAAGTACCGCCAACCTCCTGTTGAACTGCTCTTAACCGCTGCCAACCCCGCCGACCAGGTTCCGGCGCCGCCGGATATTTCCGGGCGCGTTCTTCCTGTATCGAACTGATGTTCGATACACTGAGTCCGGGGCGTCACGAGTGGGAGGCCGATTGTGATCATCATCGGTACCTCTAGGCTGCTCCGGATGCCGCCGTGGGATGATCAGGAGCGGGCGACACTCGTCGCTCTGGTGCAGGAGCTGCCGCAGGCCGCGTCATGGCCCGGAGTCGTCGCGGAGATCATCGAAGCAGGCAGCGCGCGGGCGGTATGGGACGCGCATCATGACCAGCAGCTCTTCGACACCGAGCCACCTGCTCCGATCGCCGAGGCTGCTCGCCAGATCGCCGGCTGGCGGGCCGCGGGGCTAGACGTGCACACCTTCCGCGACGTCTCGTATCCGGCGCAGTTGCGCGAGATCCACCAGGTGCCACCCGTGCTCTTCAGCCGGGGCATCCTTCGCCCCGGCGAGCCGGCGGTGTCAGTGGTCGGCTCCCGGCGGGCCTCCGAACAGAGCCTGGACTGGGCATCCGAGGTGTCGGCAGCACTGGGGTCAGCCGGGATCACTGTCGTTTCCGGCTTGGCTGCAGGCATCGACACCGCCGCTCACACCGCGGCGCTGGACGCCGGAGGGCGGACGGTCGCGGTGCTCGGCACCGGGATCAACCGCGTCTACCCGGCTGTGAATCGTGATCTGCAGGAGCGCATCGCGGGCGAAGGCTTGGTGCTCTCCCAGTTCTGGCCCGATGCCGCGGCGACCAAGAAGTCGTTCCCGCTGCGTAACGCCACGATGAGCGGATACGGTCGAGCCACCATCGTTGTCGAGGCGGGGGAGACCAGCGGTGCCCGAATCCAGGCGCGGGTGGGTGTCGAGCACGGTCGGCCGGTGATCCTGCGTGACTGCGTGGTGCGGGGGAACGAGTGGGCCGCAGCGTTGCAGCACCGGCCGGGTGTGCACGTCGTGTCCAGCGTGGACGAGGTGCTGGACGTCGTCGCCACGCTTCGTCCCGATCTCGACGACGTCCTGACTGGCGTGCTCGCCGTCGACGGATGAGCCTCGGGGGCCGCCTGTCCGTCATCGGGCGCCGGACGATCCGCGAGCGGCTGGTCACAGAGGTCGGCGGCTACCTGCGCAATGTGGTGCGCGAGCCCTACCTGACGTGTGCGGTGTGCGCGACGCCGATCAAGCCTGCCTTCGACCTGTGCCTGCGCTGTCGCCGTGACCAGCAGCAGTTCGGCGACGATCTCGCGGACCTCGTCGTCTGCGTCTGCTATGGGATCCGGGGACGCCAATCCGGGTACCTGATGCACAGTTACAAGGACCTCGAAGCGCCCGCCAGGCATAACCAGACCTTGCTCAGCGTGCTGCTGCTCGCTGTTCTGGATCTCCACGGAAGGTGCATCGAGCACCGGCTCGGACGCGACGTCGATGCCTGGGCGTTCGTGCCGTCCGTTCGGAGCGACCGGACCGGCGAGCATCCACTGCATGTGGTGGCGAGACGGGCTGGGGTAGCGCTACCCGAGATCGAGCTCCTGATCGGTGAGCGTGCGGCGCCGGAGCAGCGTGTGACCAGCGCCGACAGGTTCGCCCTCGCCGCGAGCAGCCACGTGCGAGGTCGTCACGTCTTGCTCATCGAAGACACCTGGACCAGCGGCGGTAACGCCCAATCCGCGGCCCTGACGCTTTGTCGCGGGGGAGCGACGACCGTGACGATCGTGGCACTTGCGCGATGGTTGAGAGTGGAGGAGCCACCCACCGGTGCATTCGTGACGAGCCGGCTCACCGAGGACTACGACCCGCTCGTCTGCCCGGTGAATGACCAGGATTGCACTTGCCACAGGTAGGGCAGATGGTGACAGATCGGCAGTATCGTTCTCGACGTCGTCGTCACGCGCGCCAATGGTGCGAGCTGAAATTATCCGAGGTTCTTCTCAAGGTTCTCCAGGTACCTATCCATCGAATGATCCCTGACTCCGTCGGTTCCCGGCGCGAACATGTCGGCCGTGAGCCCTTTGAACCTATCTTTCAGGCCACTGACGAAAGGGGTCTCTTCGTGCAGCTTTCCGTCGGCGTCGAAGTACATCATACCTTTGACATGATGGAAGACAGGCTCGGGAGGAACCTGTGCTACGATGTCGTTGTTGTTGACGAACCGGAAGACGCGGGATTTGAAAGCCGAGTTGTAGGCGCTCGCCAATAGGCGATCACATGTGCGCGGCTGGCCGAACGTGTAAACTCCGTTCGCGAGCAGCTTTGGATCTTCGAAGTGCATCCTGGCCCCTGCCAGCATGGCCAGGGCGCCTCCGAGGCTGTGACCCGTGAACCACAAGGTCTGGTTGTTCGTGCGAAGTTCTTTGATCTTATCCCTGACTTCTGGATAGATAGACGCAAGTGCCTGGTTGAAGCCAAGATGAACCAGGCCATTTCTCGACGGCCCGGGAATCACTGGTGTGTTGGCATCTGATAGCCAGTCGCGGATCTCCTTCGGCTCGGTTCCGCGAAACGCCGCAATGATCATTTGGTCGCTGGCTGCCACATAGGCTTGGGTGTCTTCTAGCGGAAACGGTAATTGATGCTTCGCGTAGAAGAACTGAAAATTGTCAAAGCCCCATCGGGCGGTCTCGGCTTGGATCTCAGATTCATCCTGGTAGGCCAGGCTGGCGGCTTTCCCGAGCCAGTAAGCGTGTACCGGTGTATAGTCCGTGGCCCGCTGGTCGAGAGCAGGAACAGTCATCGGTTACCCTTTCTCTTATAGTTGTGATGTTCGGACGATAGCAGCTATACGTGAGACGAGTGAATCGCGCGCCGTGCACTCTCGCCTGATTGAGTGAACGTTTCGTAGAAATTTGACATCACGGTGTCGCGGTATGCGGCCTCGGCGCGCACCCGATCTCGTCCGGACGTGGGTTTCCACCGCGTCCGGCTTTGTGGCTGCGGGCCTACACTGACAACTGGTCCGCGGTGCTAGGGCGAGGTCCCACGGCTGCCGGTTCGCCCATGACACGCTCGGTCAGCCCCTCATTGCGGCCGCGTCGCGATCTCGATGACGGCCTGAGTGGCGTGCTCGCCGTCGGCGGATGGGTCTTGGGGCCATGTTGAGTGGCGCGGTCAGGGGGTGACGGTGGCGAGGAAGGCCCGCCAAGCCGTGGTGGTGACGGTCAGCACGGGGCCATCGGCGTCCTTGGAGTCGCGCACCAGGACACCGGCCGGCGCGGGCGCGACCTCGACGCAGTCGCTGCCGCTGCCGCTGTAGCTGCTCGTGTGCCAGACGATGCCGTCCGGCTCAGGCGCGCTCATCATGGTCCTCTCGGTCCGCGTAGAGCTCGGTTGCCAGGGTGGCAATCAGCTCCCGCGATTCTCCCTCACCCAGCGTGGTCGCGGCCAGCGCTCCGAGGATCCGCTGGTAGGCGGCAGTCTCCTCGGGTTTTTCCAGGAACAGGCTGGAGGTCTCACCCTCCAGGTACACCACCGGCCGGAACTCGGTGAACTCCATGAAAATGAACGGTCCGGCCGTCGCGGCGTGCGCGCCGAGCGCGACCGGGATCACCCGCAGGGTGATGTACGGGCGGACCGCCATCCGCAGCAGGTGGTGCAGCTGCTCGGACATCACCGCCGGCCCGCCGACCGGTGTGCGCAGCACGGACTCGTGGACGTAGAAGGTGAACTTCGCTGGCCGCTCCCGGCTGAACAGGCTCTTCCGGCCAGCCGGGCGGCCACCCGATCGTCGACCTCGTCCGCCGGCACATTGGCGATGCGGCTGATCACCGCCCGGGCGTAGTCGCCGGTCTGTAAGGGGCCAGGCACCAGCATCGGCTGGATATGGCTGTAGGTCACTGCCCGGTTCTCGTGGTCGATCAGCGTCACGAGCTGCTTGGGCAGCCGCGAACCGTGCTGCTGGAGCCAGCCCGGGGTGTTCTGCTCGTGGCAGAGCGCGAGCAGCCGGTTACGCTCCTTGCCCTTCACCCGGCACACCCCGAGGATGGCCGCGACGTCCACCTCGGTGGCGCTCCGCTTTCCCGACAGCAGCCGCGACACCCAGCTCGGCGACCAGCCGAGCAGGTAGGCGGCCTGCTTGCCGTTCAACCCGGCCTGCTCGATGGCCCGGCGCAGCCCGTCGCCGAGTTCCCGGCTCCGTATCGTCGGCTCCCGATCGCGCATGCAGACCTCCCCTGGCAGATTCCAGCGGACCATACGACCACGAAGAACAGCGCTACATCGATACGCACAATAGTCGCCCGAACGGATGTATCGCGTGCCCCTGCGTCAATCGGTTGGCTTATTGTCGGCGGGGTGGCGGCCTCACCGAACTCGGGGCCTGACCGTAGCTGCCGCGGTGGCATCCGCCGTTACTCTGGTGCACAGCAGGAAAGGCGGGACATGAGCGATCTGACGGTTAAGACCCAGGGCCACGTCATGATTACTCAACGTGACAGGTCGTTATGCTGGGCGGCGTACTTGTGTTTGGTCGTCGCGGGTGTTGGCAATGGTGTTCGTGGAGGCGGGGTTCCTGTC
>JBOHGH010000212.1:0-5422 GCA_050699975.1 Pseudonocardiaceae bacterium
CCCTTGCCCTACGACAAGCCCTACGAGTAATCAACCACCACATCGACGACTACATCACCGAGGCCCGCATGACCGCATGAAAACTCGGCTCAAGTGTCAAACCCCTAGCGACCAAGGAACGCTAGTTTCTGGCTCTCCTGACGTTTTGTGGGTGGACTGTCATGATCGCCCGGGGGCAGGGGCAGAGTCCGCCGCGGGTGAGGTCGGTCTCTGCAGACCAGGACCATGATCGACCGCGAGCACGAGATCGTCAGACGGATGAATCTTGGACGCTGGCACGCTTGACGTACGGTGCGCCACATAGCACGGTAGAGCGGAACGCTTCACCCAATTTCTCGCAAGGAGGCGCGATGCGTGCCAGGTTCCTCGGCAAGGACTCGAACTCACAGGTAGACAACTCGCCCACCCTGTTCGCCACCGACCGCACCGACCGCGTGACCTACATCGCGCAGGGTTGGAAGGTGACGGACCCCCAGGCGCTCGCGGACATCGGCCAGGTGCCCGACCACGAGACGCTGATCGAGATTCCCGAAGAGGTGCTGAAGTTCTACGCCCGCCGCTACTTGGGGCAGGAGGGTGAGCGCTGACTTCTCTCATCCAACCCGGCCCGGAGTTCCGACAGCTCTTCCACTCGTTCGAGCACACTGCCTACCGGCTGGAGGCGCGCGACAGCTACGACGCGACCTACGAGAACGAGTCACTGCGGAGGTTCCTTGCGGGTGAGCCGGATGATCTGCCCTGGATGCAGAGCTGGCTTGACATGCTCCGCAAGACGACAGCCGAGGGTCGCCGCTTCGCCCGTGTCCGGCTGGTGACGCTGCCGCTCACCGACTACAGCCGCTTCGGCGTGTGGTGCGCCCAGTTCACCAATGATGCGGGCGAAGACATCCGCTACCTGGTGAGAGACAAGACCGAAGCCGCTTGGCTACCCAACCACGACTACTGGCTGTTCGATTCATCGAACCTGGTGCGGATGCACTTCGACGATGCCGACCGCTTCCTTGGCGGCGAAGTCATCGAGGAACCTGCCGAGATCGTAAGAGCCAACTACTGGCGTGATGCTGCTTGGCACTACGCCGTCAGACGGGACGACTTTGCCACCGAACAGCACCTCGGGCGCATCTAACGTCCACGAGGCCCGTAACGCGCTCGGCAAACGACTCCGCGAGCTACGCCAGCAAGCCGACTTCAGCGGCAGGCAGCTCGCGGAGTCGTTGTCTTGGCCACCGTCCAAGGTATCCAAGCTGGAGAACGGTCGGCAGACGCCTAGCGATGACGACATCCGGGCCTGGACTCGAGCCACGAACAGCGAGGGTGAAACCGATGCTCTGCTTGCCTCGCTGCATACCCTCGAAGTTCAACATGCCGAGTGGCAGCGCATCCTCCGTACCGGACTGAAGCCCCGCCAACAAGAATTGATTGTGTGGGATCAGAAAACTCGACTCTTCCGAGCTTTCGAGGCGACCGTGATTCCTGGCCTACTGCAAACTGCGGAATACGCACGTGCGCGCTTTGCTGAGAGCATCCGCAGGCTGAAGTTGCCGAATGACATCAATGAGGCGGTACAAGGCCGCATGATGCGACAGGAGATTCTGTACCGCCCGGATAAGCGCTTCCACTTCGTGCTGACCGAAGCCGCCTTGCGGTTCCGCTTGTGCGCGCCAGAAGTCATGCTTGGCCAACTCGACCGTTTGGTCTCATTTTCGCAGCTGCCCAACGTGCGGCTCGGCATCATCAGTTTTGAAACGAAGTACGCGACCTCGCCGTGGCATGGATTCTGGCTGTACGACACTGAGCGGGTGTTGGTCGAGACTTTCTCGGCCGCGCTGGACCTGCGACAGCCGCAAGAGATCGAGCTGTACAGCAATGCCTTTGAGCAGCTTGCAGCAATCGCAAGTTACGGCCGCAGTGCGCGAGCAATCATAAACCGTGCCATTGATGATCTTGCGCCTAACGAACCGGAGGATGGCGAGTAATTTCCAAGGGCACCTGTGGCGGCTATATTGCTAGAAATAATGAGAAACTTTCTGTTCATCTGGTGGTTTCAGCACTACCCTCCGAAGAGAACCCAGATCGAGTCCGTCACTCTGGACTTAGGAGAGAGTCAGGTGAGCACCCGTGTTGCCCTGCTGAGCAGGGAGCAGATCGACCGCCTACCGGAGCGCGCCCGTGAAGTCGTGGAGTACCGCAAGAGTAGCCTCAGCCTGAACCACATCCAGGGTTGCCCACTGGACTGCGCCTACTGCATCCGGCATACCTATGGCCTGTGGGATCAGCGGCAGCCGCGAGCCCTCATGAGTGACGTTGAGGCTGTCGAGGAACTGGTTAACCATCGGTACTTTCAGCCGCACGTCACGCCGATTCAGGTGTTCAATCGAGCGACCGATCCGTTCTTGCCGAACGTCCGGCCGCACACCTTCGCCGTACTCGAAGACCTCGAGACCCGCGACATGACTAACCATGTCCTGGTCATCACCCGGGACCAGATGAAGCCAGCGGACATTGACCGACTCAACCAGCTTCGGCACGTCAAGGTGACATTGCTGTTCACCTACTCCGGCATCGACAACAAGCAGATAGAACCGTATCCGTCGCATGTGGCGGCCGAGTCGCTGAAGCTGATGAGTGCGCCCGAACCACGCAAGTACCGGACGATCCTGTACTGGCGACCGCTCGTGCCAGGATTGAACGACCGCGACGAGCACCTTAACCACGCCCACGCATTGAGCCAACACGCCGACGCCACTGTGTTTACCGGCCTGTTCTACCGGGACCAGATCGCCGCGTACTATAAGGCGAATAACCTGCCCGAGCCATACCAGGACACCGCACGGCGCAAGATCGTTCCCGAGACACTTGAACAGCGCGTGCTGGTGGCCTTCTCCGACTCGACCTCGTTGTTTCGTAAGACCTCGTGCGCGGTGAGCTACGTGCATGGGTTGCCCGACTACAACAGCCACTACGGCATCCGTGAGCTCTGCGACATCTGCCCGCTGGCCCAGCTCAACCGCTGCCGCTGGGCACACCAGGTACCGACTGCCGCGCGGATCAAGGAAGTCGCCCGCGTGTTGCCCGAGGCGAGCGGCTTGGAAGTCGTAAACATCACAGAACGGGCGGCCGTCGTGGCAAATCTAGACGCCGAGCAACCGCGCTACTACCTGCAACATGCGCTCGGCTTCCAGGTGCACGATGTTCGCCATCCTCACCGCAACCAGCGACATGGCCGGGCGGACATCGGTTGGAAGGAAGCAACCGCAAGATGACTGACTGGACGAGCTTGCGCTACGTCGTCGTAGATGTCGAAGGCAATGGCCACCAGCCGCCCGACCTGGTGGAGTTGGCCGCGGTGTCCATTGTTGGCGGCGTCATCAGTGAGCCAGCGAGCTGGCTGGTTCGGCCCGACCAACCGATAAAGTTCTTCGCGACCCGCATCCACGGCTTGACCAACAAGAACGTTGTCGGCGCGCCGGTGTTCGCGGACATCAAGGACGAGGTGTTGCGAGCGCTCGAAGGTGATGCCCTCGTCGCGCACAACGCGCACCTTGACCTCGGCGTGCTTCGGCGCAAACTCGGTGACTGGCAATGTCTCGAGGTGTTCGACACGCTCAAGCTCGCCCGTCGCCTCCTGACGGACCAGAGCAGTTACAAGCTCGGCGCGTTGGTCGAGGCGTTCAAGTTGGCCGAGGGCTTGCCCGCTGATCTCACGCCCCACTGCGCCACCTACGACGTTATGGTCACAGCCCGCCTGTTCGTGCGGCTGGCCAGCGCCCACGACACTCGTCCGCTGTCGCTAGAACAACTGCGCGATCAACCTTCTGGGGGTGGCGACGATGAAGCTCCGTCCCTTTTCTAGCCATCAGCGGGGCATGTTTGTCACCATCGATGGCCCGAGTGGTGCCGGTAAATCAACCATCGTTCGCCACCTGGCACAGATGCTCGTTGCGAACGGCGAGGACGTACATGCCACGGCCGAACCATCGTCCGGGCCAATCGGCGCGCTGTGCCGCGAGCTGACTGAGACCGTTACTGGTCACGCCCTGGCTTGCCTGTACGCGGCCGACCGCTACCACCACGTCGAGACGGAGATCCGGCCTAACCTAGAAGCGGGTCAAACGGTCATTAGCGACCGCTACATCCCGTCCGGTCTGGTCATGCAACGCTTCGACGGTCTTGATCCGGCCTTCCTGTGGCAACTGAACGCCGAGGCTGATCGTCCCGACCTGGCCGTCATCCTCGAAGCCGATCCCGAGGTCATCGTTGAACGACTGAGCGAGCGCGGCCCACGTAACCGCTTCCAGCTCTCGCCGGGCAGCAGTCACGCCGAGGTTCACTTCTACCGGCAAGCAACCGAGCGGTTGATTCAAGCAGGCTTCGACGTGCTGCATGTGGACTGCAACCAGCGGCCAGCCGACCAGTCCGCCGCGTTCATCAGGGATCGCCTGGCCAACTTCTTCGCTGCCTCGGCCGGTCAGCATTCGGCTGCCGGACATGATCGGCGTCGGACGTGACTGATAGCCCGGATGTGGTGATCGCGAAATGGCTCCTCGACTATGCCAAGCAGGGTGGCTTTACGTTCCAGCGCGCGGCGCCGGGCGAGGATGCTCCGTTGGTGGGATACCGAATCGGTGCTGGCTGGGCAGACTTGATCCATATCGAGGGCTTCAGCCGGGACTGCTTCGCCTGGCGGAGGCGGACATCCTCGCTGATCGTGTCCGAAGACGCCTTGGTGCAACGCCAGATGGAGGGCAGCGCACTCGACGTGCTCAACGAGGTCCTCACCTGGGATTCAAGGCCGTGACTATCGCTTTCGTCACACGTTGATCTTGACCACCCTCCTCCCACATCCGCGGTAACGACGCGCCCTCACTCGATCTTCACGGAATCAACCAGCTAGCCGTACCAGCTCCGAGAGCCGCTCGGACCACTCGCCCTTCGCCTTGCCCAGCGCCACCTCACCGAGTCGCAGTCGCTGGATGTCGGAGGTGCCGGCGGGGGCGAAAGGTGGTGGGCGTCGCGCAGATAGCACTCGATGGGGCGGCGGTGAACAGCCCTGAGGCGGCGTGGATCTCCATGGCCTCGCGCGCCGAGTCCAAGGCGTACTCCACATTCACCAGCTTGGCGTTCATCAGTTCCGCATCGCACGGCAGGCGGCGGTCCAGCAGGTGCACCGCGTGATATACGGCCAGCCGCGTGGTCATCAGCCGCGACTGCATGGGGCCCAGCTTCAGCTGGACGGGGCCGAGCTCGCCGAGCGGGGCGCCGACGGGCGGGAACGGCAGAGCGGCTCGAACGCTGAGAGCCTGTTGGTAAATGGTCATGCGGCTTGCTGATCTTGCTGTTTGGGTGCGGCCGGGGCTGGGGTGCGGGGCTGGCCCCATCGGGGATAGGGCGGTGCACCGCTTTGGTGGCGTGCTAGTTGTCG
>JBOHGH010000213.1:0-5412 GCA_050699975.1 Pseudonocardiaceae bacterium
GGGCTGGACCACCTGTACACCGTGGCCGACATCTGGCGGGAGCTGCCGCTCGATCAGACCGTGCGGATGCGCTGGTGGCGGGTGCCGGCCGCCGAGGTGCCCCGCGGCGAAGACGCCCAGGTGGAGTGGCTCTACCACTGGTGGGAGCGGATCGACGACTGGGTGGATGACATCCGGCGGTCACCCTGAGCCAGGTCACTCATGGTGACCGCGTCTCAGGTAGTGAGCGCTGGCTCGAGCGCTTTCACCACGTCTTCAGCGAAGCGCCGGATGTGGTCTGGCGTGGCCGTCCGGCCGGCGAAGCGGACCAGGAACGCGCGGTGAAGGCAGGCGCCGACCAGCAGCTCGGCCATCACGTCGGGCCGGGCGGTCGGGGCCAGCCGACCCGCTTGCTGCTCGGCGGCCAGGTAGGCGGCGACGCCCTCGGCCACCGTGTGCGGGCCGGCGCCACGCTCCCGCAGCGCCTCCCGGTGCCGCGTGAGTAGCTCCGGGTCGGAGAAGACCGACGCCGCGATCGGGAACGCCTCCAGGTAGAACGACAGCAGCTCGGCGACCAGGCGCCGCAGGCCCGCGGGCATCGTGTCGCGTCCGAGGTGCTCGGCTGGACCGTCGCGCAGGACGGCGATCCGGGGCAGCCGCTGGGAAGAACGAGCCGCGCCGAGCGCGGTTGTTGCTTCCAGAACGTCGATCAATCCGATTCGGCGGTAGCCGCTGTCATCGGCCGGGAGCTCGGTCGGCCGGAAGCAACGCGGGCGGCGCGAGCTCTTCGAGGACACCTCCCACCACATCGCAATCGGGTTGGAGTACCTGCCGGCAGTCGCGCGCCAGCTCTACCACAGCCGCGACCTGGGTGAGCCGTTCGACTTCCTCACCTGGTTCGAGTACGCCCCCGACGCCGGCCCCGCATTCGAGGAACTCGTGGCCCGACTCCGAGTAACTACCGAGTGGGGCTACGTGGAACGAGAGGTCGAAATCCGCCTCGCGCGGTGACACGTCTTCTGACGAAACTCGGCGCCTGAGACGAGGCCGTTCCTTTTCCTGCGAGCGGCGCGCAGTTCACATACCGAGGGCAGCCAACGCGCCGAGCTCATCCGCGTCGAGAACGACGTCGAGTTCGCGCAACCTGGCCTCCAGGTGCTCCGGCGCTACGGAGGTGCGCTCGCGGCGGCCGTCGGAGTACTCCACGGTGAGCTCGTCGCCGACGAGGCGACGGCTGACGCCGTGGTCGAGCCGCATGATGACCAGCCGGCCGGTAAACGGCGAGTGCGGATGGGTCGAGGTGTAGTGGTGGGCGACCTCGTAGTCGATGGGACGCTGCGGCATCTCGTCGAAGGCGTGCAGGGCCTCCCAGCCGTCCTCGGTGCGCTTGGACAGCGTCCACAGTGCACCGTCGTGGGTCAGGCGGTGATCCCACCCGGCCTGGTCCACCACGGCACCGTCCCGCAGCGACATCGTGTACAGCATCCCGGCTCCGAACCCCACGTCGACGAGGTAGTCGGCCCCATCGGCGCGCACGGCCAACATCATGTGTGTCCGCGGGCCCGCCCGATGCGGCTGGACCCGCGCCATCCGCCGCTGCACCAGGTAGCCCAGCTGCTCAAGCACCGCGGCGAACAGCAGCGCGTGCTCATAGCAGTACCCGCCCCGGTGCCGGCGGACGAACTTGTCGGCGATGACGCCTAGCTGCAACCCGGGGTGCGTCCCGAGCACCACGTCGACGTTCTCGAAGGGGATGGCTCGGACGTGTGCCTCGTGCAGCGATCTCAGCGCGTCGGCGGACGGCGGCAGGCGGGGGTGCTCGATACGGTCGAGGTAGGCGTCGAGGTCGAGAGAGGCGACGTCCCACTCATCGGTTCCGGGGGTGCACAGTGTCGGAGTGCTCACATTCCCACCCTCACCCCCCAATCGCGGTTGAGGTCAAGACCTGCGAGTCACGCGACCAACCCGTCTGCGAGCAGCTCGTCGAGCGGATACCACCGAGTGTCACCCAATAGGATCAGGCCCCGCAGTATCCGAGCACGACTGCGGAGGGGCCGATGACCTGGCGGGAACGCCTGCGCAGCCGCGTCGACAGCGACCTCTTCCAACGGTTCATCATCGCGGTGATCGTGGTCAACGCGGTCACGCTGGGGCTGGAGACCTCCGACCGGATAGTCAGCCAGTTCGGCGGACTGCTGCACGAGGTGGACCGGATCGCGCTGGCGATCTTCGTGGTGGAGCTGGTGCTGCGGATCACCGCCCATGGGTGGCGCTTCTTCCGCGACCCGTGGAACGTATTCGACTTCATCATCGTCGGGATCGCCGTGGTCCCCGCCTCGGGGGCGTTCTCGGTGCTGCGGACCCTGCGAATCCTGCGAGTGCTACGGCTGGTGGCGTTGGTGCCGAGCATGCGGGGAGTGGTCGAGGCGCTGCTCAGCGCGGTGCCTGGAATGGCGTCCATCGCGGCGCTACTCGGGCTGATGATCTACGTCGCCGCGGTGATGGCCACCCAGCTGTTCGGCGACGGCGTGCCGGACCGCTTCGGCGATCTCGGCACCTCGCTGTTCACCCTGTTCCAGGTGATGACCACCGACGATTGGGCGAACGTCGCACGCGCGGCGATGGCGGTCCAGCCGCTGGCCTGGATCTTCTTCGTGGTCTACATGCTGTTGTCCACGTTCGCCGTGCTGAACCTGTTCATCGCGGTGGTGGTCCGTGCGATGGAGGAGCAGGTCGCGACCGAGGTGAAGGCCGACGTTGCGGAGCACCAGCGCAAGGACGCCGTCGCCGCGGCCACCATCCTGGAGGAGGTACGCGCGCTGCGCTCAGAAGTCGCCGAACTGCGGGCGCGATCCTGACGTCGGGCAGTCAGTACACCGTGCACCACAGCCCGACACACCGTGCTAGGCGTCGTACTCGTCGTGGAGGCGCCACCACTCGTACGGCCGCGATTGCGGCCACCCGCCGGGTGAGTCCTCCCAGTCCTCCTGCCTCCCGAGCGGCGTCAGGTCGAGGAAGGTCCAGTTGCTGCCCAGCGCCTCGACGCCCCGGCCGGAGGTGAAGTAGGTGCGGAAGACCTCGTCGTTGTGGCGGAAAAAGACGTTCAGCCCGAAACCCGTCGTGACGGCGAAATCGGCGTCGAAGCCGCCGCCGACCGAGGAGAACCAGGGGGATCGTCCAGCCCATCCGCTTCTTGAACGCCTCGATCTCCGCCGATGGCGCCCGCGACACCAGGACCAGGGAGGTATCGCGGGCGTGCAGGTGGGCGAGGTGGCCGATGTTGTCGACGACCATGCAGCAGCCCGAGCAGGGGTCATCGTCGCCCGGCTGCAGCATGTGGTGATAGACGATGAGCTGGCGGCGGCCGTCGAACAGGTCGAGCAGGCTCGCCTTGCCGTCCGGGCCCTCGAACACATACTGCTTCTCGACCCGGACCGTCGGCAGCCGCCGGCGCTGGGCTGCCAGAGCGTCTCGGGCCCGGGTGGCTTGCTTCTCCTTGACGAGCAGGGCCGCGTGGGCGACCTCCCACTCGGCTGGTGACACGACCTGGGGAAGGCTCATCGCGTTGTCCTCTCCGGTGGTTGAAGTCTCCAGTAGAGACCGGCCGCGGCCCTGAAACTCATCGCCGGCCGCACCATTGACGCGGACAACCTCAGAGGCGGACACACCGTGCACCAGAGGCTGACACACCGGGCAGGAGAGGCGGACACACCGGGCACGAGAGCACGACACGCCGGGAGGGGCGGGTTTAGACGGTATGTGAGTTCGGGCTGGGGCCTCGCTCACATGTGATCGTGGGTTGCCGGCAGGAACGGCCTGGCCGGTAGTGCCACAGATGTGGGAGGCCCCAGTGATAGGGAATCGTACGAGTGTTGGACTGGATGTGCACGCACGCTCGGTGGTGGCGTGCGGGCTGGATGGGCAGACCGGTGAGCTGTTCGAACGCCGCTTGACTCCCGATCATGGGGAGATCGGGGCGTGGGTGCGCTCGCTGCCGGGGCCGGTCGCGGTGACCTATGAGGCCGGCCCGACCGGGTTCGGGTTGGCCCGGTTTTTGGCTGCGGAAGGCATCGGGTGTCTGGTGGCGGCGCCGTCGAAGTTGCAGCGCCCGGCGGGGGATCGGGTCAAGACTGATGTCCGTGATGCTCGGCATCTGGCCCGGTTGCTGCATCTCGGGGAGATCGTCGCGGTGGCCGTGCCGAGCGTGGAACAGGAAGCCGCCCGGGATCTGGTGCGGGCCCGGGAGGATGTCCGGGGGGATCTGATGTCGGCGCGGCATCGGCTGTCGAAGTTGTTGCTGCGTCAGGGGATCGTCTACTACCAGGGCAAATCGTGGACCGGGGTGCACGACCGCTGGCTGCGCTCGCAGCGCTTCACCCTGCCGGCCTGCAGCTGGCTTTCGACATCGCCTACGACACCCTGCTCACCACTGTCGCGCGGCGCGACCGTTTGGACGAGGCGATCACGACGATGGCCCACGACAGCGAGTTCACCCCGGTGGTCACCCGGCTGGGGTGCTTGCGCGGGGTCTCGACGTTGACCTCGTTCGGGCTGGCGGTGGAGATCGGGGACTGGGCCCGCTTGACCGGCCGCTCGGTGGGCGCCTATCTGGGGTTGGTGCCCACCGAGTCCTCCTCGGGTGGGTCGCGGTCCCAGGGCTCGATCACCAAAACCGGTAACGGTCACGCCCGCCGGCTGCTGATCGAGGCGGCGTGGCATCACCGAAAGCCCTACCGCCGCCCCGGGATGGATCTGCGGCGGCGCCAGCAACAAGCCACCCCCGCGGCGCGAGACCGTGGCGAGCAGGCCAACCGGCGCTTGGCCGCCCGGTGGGCGGCCTTCGACGCCCGGCACAAACGGGCGGTGGTCGCGAACACCGCCATCGCCCGCGAGCTCGCCGGCTGGTGCTGGTCACTGGCCGTCCTGAGCGGCTGACCCCGGTGGTCGGGTTGCTGGTCAGGTCCCGGTGCCCGGCCCTCTCCCCGTTGATCGTCTTACCCCGCTCGTCGGCGTCAACGTCGTTCGTCCTCGCTGCGCTGCGGGCGCTCCACGTTGACTCCTCCCACGCGGTGCAAGAACCGGCTGGGGATCGAGGCCAGGGTGGGGTGTAGCGGATCAGACCAGGTCATAGGTCAGACACGTGGGCCAGGCCCGGCAACTCGAGGGGGACCACAGATGTCCGGATGAATCGCGATGGTGACGGCAGCGCCTGCGAGCGACCCGCGAACCGCCTATGAGCACCCTCCCGCTCCCGATTCAAGGGCGCGGGAGACCACGCTCGATTTTAGACCGCGCAACCGCTCGAAAGCCGAACAGACCGTCCTGCGGTAACCAACCCGCGCATATCAGACTGACGACGCGTCGACACCGACACGCTCGTCACCACCGCGCCATCCGGCCAACGAAGTGGTGTCCACGACGACGGTCGTGGAC
>JBOHGH010000214.1:0-5262 GCA_050699975.1 Pseudonocardiaceae bacterium
GCCGCCCACAGTGGGCGAGCATCGCCGACCTAGCCAGCGGTGACTACTTGTCGAAGACGTCCTTCCCCGCGTCCTTGACCTTCTCGCCTGCCTGCTTGAGATCGCCCTTGCCCTGCTCGAGCTTGCCCTCGACCTCCATCTGCTCATTGCCAGTGGCCTTACCGGCGGCCTCCTTGGCCTTGCCCTTCAGCACTTCGGTGGTGTTTTTAATCTTGTCTTGCAGACCCATCAGAAGCTCCCTTCGTAAGACAGCCTTCGGCGCAGGAGTACCCCACTGCGATAGTGGATAAACAGGGGCAACTCAGCGCAGCCAGCGTCGCCGCTTACGGGCCACGAGCCGGCGCCAGGCTGCGGGTAGCGCGCCTTCGGTGCGGTGGATCACGGCGTTCTGCTGACCGTGCAGCAGCCCGAAGGTGTAACCGTTCTCGCCGTCCACGTGGGCTTGCATGCCGATCTCTCGCAACACCGGGCGAGCCACGACAGCGTCGTTGTGCTCGCCGAGCAGCTGTTGAACGGCCTTGACGCGCTTGCGGAAGCGGCTGGCCGGTTTGCCAAGCACCGGGAGCGCCACTTCGGTGGCGTAACGCAGCCGCTTGGCTGCCTTGCGGACCTCGTGCAGGGCAGTGTCTCGGTGAGAGCCTGCGGATTGCCGGTCGGCGCGGCGCATCCGGCGGGTGACCTTGGTGTCGATGCGCCTGATCAGGCGCGGCAGCTCGCGGCTGGCCGGGCGGCGCCCCCGGCGGGTCAGGGGTGGGTCGGTGAGCAGCGTATCGATGTCGTCGAGCAAGGCGAAGTAGCGTGGGCTGTCCAGGGCGGCCCGCACATCGTCGGCGGCGGCGGCCTCCCGTGGGGCGAAGTAACGGGTGAACCGCTGCTCGACCGGGCCGACGACCTCCTCGGCGGGCAGCGCCGCGGTGGCCTCGTCGAACCGTTCCCGCAGCACCTCCAGGTCACGTGCCGGCCCGAGCACGTCGGCGAGCCACTTGAGCTCCGCGGTGAGCCGGCGGGCCCGGTCCCGCTCGATCACCTTGCCGAACACTTGCAGCGCACTGCGCATCCGCCGGGTCGCTACCCGCATCCGGTGCACGGCATCCGGGACCTGCTGCCGCACCAACGGGTCGTAGCGGGTGATCTCCTCGGCGTGACCGCCGAGGTAGGCCAGCACGGCGTGCCCGGCCGAGGACTTGGCATCCGGCGCCGGCGACGGCCGTCGGACGGGCAACCGGTCCCCCATCAGCCGGGCGAGCTTGGAGGCCGAGCCCGAACGGCGTATCCCCGCCTTACCCAGCCGCCGCTCGACCCGGTCAAGTAGCTTGGGATTGCCGTGCCCGACGAGTTCCACCTCGATTTCCCGCCAGGACTTCGCGGTGGTCTGAGAACCCATGGCGTGAGCTGTGACGTGGTCGTCGACCACCTCCGCCACCGGCTCACCGGCGCCGTCGGAGAGCCTCCAGCGGCGGCGTCTGGTCGTCACCAAGGCGACCGGCCGGAGCTTGGCGCCGCGGGCATGAGCTCGGGTCAGCGCGGTGAGCTCCTCCGGCGCTGCACTGTTGGTCTTCGAGCGACCCAGAGGCACCTGCAGCTCGTCGCGGCTGTCGCCGCCGTGCGGCAGCTTCAGATGCCAACCGGCATCGTCACCACCGCTGCGCCGCCGCAACGTGATCCCAGCCCGCGCCAGCCGCAGGTCACGAGTGTCGTGGTACACGGCCTCGAGAACCTGCTCCTCTGGACCCGTCTGGTCGCCGACGCCGGACATGCCACTCAAGACCGGCAACGGGTCACACTCGGCAGCATCGAATTTGCGTTCGGTCTCACGTACGGAAGTCAGCATGCTTGTGGATACCCGATCAAGCGACGTCCTAACACGCCCGCAGGCCCAGCCCAGGAGGACACAGTGAGTTCACAACAGGAGTCTGAGAAGGCGGCGGCAACTGGGCAGTGGTCGGGCGTGTGTCGGTGCGGCGCCCCGTGAACTCGACCAGAGCGACGTCTGGCAGGACTGAAATGTCGCTGGCGTCGAGTTCACGGGCCGTGCCCCCGAGCGAGCCAGCCAGCCAGGGAACACGGCTGGGCCGAAGCCCGGTTAGCGCGGGAGGGGGGCGCCGTCGATATCGGCATCGGCGCTGATGTTGTCACCGGGCCAGCTGCCCTCGCCTTGCTCCACCCCTCTGCTCAGGCGGCCTGCCTGCGCCCCAGTCACTCGCGATCGCCCTCCGCGACCCCACAGATGCTCACCGAGCCGCTCGGGCAGAGCGGCCGCAACCGCGCCGGCCACACTGTCTGGCAGGTGCTCTCCCAGGATCGCCAGCGTCGCGCGCGTGACGCGTTCGGCATCGGCGCGAGTACTCAGCCCGGCCCTGGTTTGCACTTCTGTGATGAACTCCTCGTCGCGCACCTGGTCCTCCTGCTCGAGTCGACGCTGAGCAATGGGTACCCGATGCCCGCTCAGGGAAACGGGAATCGACACCAGACCAGCAGTCAGTCCGGGGGCGACATGCGCTCCCGCAGGTGCTCCAGTGTCTGGCGGAGCACCCGCGAGACGTGCATCTGCGAGATGCCGACGTGATCGGCGATCTGAGTCTGGGTCATCTGGCGGAAGAATCGCAATGCGAGGATCGTCCGTTCACGGGGTGCGAGCTCGGCCAGTAGCGGGCGCAGCGCCTCGCGGTCATCAATGAGCGCCAGGTCGCCATCCAGGCCGCCGATCACTTCGCCGAGGGTCGCACTGCCCTCCCCGGAGCCGAGCATCTCGTCCAGAGACGAACTCCGGTAGGCATCGCCGGCCCGCAGTCCCTCGATCACCTCCGCGGTGGGCACTCCTAGCCAGACAGCTATCTCGCTGGGCCGGGGAGCCCTACCAAGCTGTTGGGACAGCTCGGCCAAGGTGCCCCGGATGGCGATGTGCAGATCCTTCAGCCGGCGCGGCACCCGTGTCGACCAGCCGTGGTCGCGAAAGTACCGGCGCACCTCTCCGGTGATCGTGGGTACCGCAAAAGAGAAGAAGTCGCAGCCGCGGTCCGGCTCGAACCGGTCCACGGCGTTGATCAGCCCCACGGTGGCGACCTGAACCAGGTCATCCAGCGGTTCGCCACGGCCGGTGAACCGGCGTGCGATGTGTTCGGCCATCGGACGGTAGCCGCTGATCAGCTGCTCGCGCAGTTGCTGGCGGGCAGGGTCGTCGGCCGCCAGCTCGGCATAGCGCCGTTGCAGCGGAACCAGATGCGCGTATTCGCCGACGCGGGTGGCGGCCGACGACCCGGACGAGGTCACGTCTGTGAGGCAGTGACGGCGCCTTTGGTCAGCGTGATGCAAACCCTGCCGCGCTGGCCTTGCGCGCCGGGCAGAAACTGGGTGCTGACCTCGTCGGCGAGCGACTCCAATACTCGCCAACCGAATGATCTCGTCGGCAACGGACCCGCCGAGTCATCCGCGTCGACCTCCGCAGCCAGCTCGATTCGGTCGGCCCGGACGGTGAACCTGCAGCTCAGCGTCGCGTTCATGGCGGCGATCCGGACCAGCATGGCGCACACATCGTCTACTGCCATCCGCAGGTCGTCGATCGAGTCGAGGTCGAAATCCGCGCGGGCGGCGAGATCGGCGGCAACGGTGCGGATCGTGGGGATGGCGATAGCACCGGCCGTGGTCTGCAGCTCGATTGCCAACACAGACTCCCCCCCTGAAGGGGTCGGCGACGCTACCCGGTGGTCGGGGATCGAACGGTCGCTGTTCACGTGCGTCACCGTGATCTTGGTGCCACGTCAGTGGCGGTGGTTCATGCGGCGATCCCGGTCCATCCGGTCGTGGAACCTTCCACTTGCCATCGTCGTCTCCTTCAGTGATCGGGTACCGCAGTGTCGGGTACGGCTGTGTTCCCGATGTCGGCAAGATCCAAACTCGGCCAGTACCAGCTCGGCGGCAGGTGGGGGTGCAGAAGATAGGGCGGGTGCACCGGGAGAACTCACGGCGCACCCGCCCCGGGAGGTGGTCCGCACACCACTTCCCGGGCTACGGGGGGCCGGTAAACCACTCGTTAGAGTGAGTCTTGGAGGGCGTCCGGCACGTTGTCGGCGAAGGTGAAGTGCTCTTTCAGCTCGGTGGCCTCCAGTGCCCGGTTGGCGATCCGGGAGTTGCACACCAACCGCAGGTCGCGGTCTTCTCGGGTAGCGAGCTCGTTCGCCTCGAACAGTGCGGACAACCCAGCAGACCCCAGGAACCGAACACCATCGAGGTCCACCACCACCACCCGCGCAGCGGCCAGCTGTTCGGACAGGAAGGTGGCCAGTTCCGCCGCCGTCAGTGCGTCGACCTCGCCCACCACCGTGACTACGCGCGCGTCCGGACCGTGCTGGGCCACCTGAAGGCCCATGATGTCGGCGAAGTCGCTGCTCACAACCCGCACGATATCCGGCAGATCACGGCGGGCGCTACGCGGCCGGGTCAGGGACCGTGCCTACCCGGTGTCGCGTGCGACAGCCCGGACGGCCAGCACCGCCAGATCGTCCCCGTCATTGCGACCCAGCCAATCGGTGACGGTGTCCTTGACGCGGGTTGCCACCGCCTGCGCGGTCATCCCGGCGCAGCCACTCAGGCAGCCAGCCAGCCGAGCCGGACCGAACTGCTCTTCATGCTCTCCGGTGCGGCGGCCGGCCTCGGTAGCGCCGTCGCTGTACAGCAGGCACGTCTCGCCCAGTTTCAACGTGATCGCGGTCCGGCCGAAACGGGCGTCGGGCAAGATGCCCAGGACTGTTCCGGGCACCCCGACCTCCTCGACGTGGCCGCCGCCCCGCAACACCATCGGCGCGGGATGGCCGCCGGCGGCGAGCGTCAGCCTCAGCCCCACCGAGGTGGGCTGCAGCGCACCGAGCACCAGCGTGGTGAAGACGGTCCGCCCGGCGGCCAGCAGCGCCCGGTTGAGCAGGTGGAGCAACCGGGCCGGCTCCTGCTCCACGACCATCAACGCGGCCAGCGAGTGCTGCACCCGGCTACTTTCCGCCAGCGCCTCGGCGCCCTTGCCGCACACATCGCCGAGAGCGAACAGGGTGTCCCCGTCCGGGGTTTGGCGGATCAGGTAGAAGTCGCCGCCCACTGCCAGCTCACCCGCGGCAGGGCGGTGTGCCACGCCCAGCTCCACCCCGGGCAGCTCCGGCAACGCGTCGGGTCGCGCTGGTAGTAGCGGGGCCTGCAGCTGGTTCAGGGCGGCCGCCCGGTCGCGCCGCTGCCGCCCGGCCTCGAGCACCGGGCCGGCCAGCGCCGCCAGTGGTG
>JBOHGH010000215.1:0-5125 GCA_050699975.1 Pseudonocardiaceae bacterium
CGCCGCCTCCGCGGGCGCTTCTTAACCGCGCCCTGACCACGCCGAACAACCCCAAGAACCGGCCGGCCCACCCCCAAAACACACGGCAAAACCGAATACTTACGTGTGTTCTATGGTAGCTGATGCGCTCGCCGCGTGCTCGTCGTAGGCCGTCGCGTCGGGCTTGGCGGATGGCAGGGCCGCGTCCCTCGTGCTCGTCATCCGGGGTGACGTAACCGATGCCCTCGTGCAGCCGCACGGTGTTGTAGTGGGCCCGGACGCGCTCGAGCTCGGCGCGCAGCACGGCCGGGTCGTCGATGGCGTCCAGGTGTGGCCACTCGCCCTTGATGTGGCCGAACAGCGTCTCGATCCAGCCCTGGTCTGTCGGCGTGTGCGGTCGCCCGAAGTGCTGCGCGATCGCGCACATGACCATGAACTCCCGCGTCGACCCCGAGGTCATCTGCGGCCCGTTGTCCGACACGGCGAGCAGGATCGGGCGGCGCTCGTCATCCACGGTCGGGTCGATGAGCCCGTCGGCGCCGCGCTCGAGCGCCTCGTCGAGCAGCCCCTCGGACTCCAGCGCGTCGGTGAACACGACCTGGACCTGGGTCGAGGTCTCCTCGGCCGAGACGATCGTGGCCAGCCACTTGCGGGTCACCAAGTCCATGACCACGGTGACGGCGATGCCGTCACAGCTACGGAAATGGGTCGTGTCATAGATCCAGATGCTGTGCTTGGCATAGGTGACCCAAGCGGGGAACGGCTTACGCTGTGACGACCCGGCCCGTTTCGGGCGCCTCAGCGTAAGCCCGTGAGCAGCCAGAACACGGAGGACCGAGGACGGGGAAACCCACACCCGGCCCAGATAGGAGCCGCGGTGGGCCAGCTTGCGGTGGGAGCGGTCGACCTCGCCCCAGTCGTTGAACAACGCTACGACCTCGGCTTGCTCCCACTCCAACAGCCCGTGGACCGGGTTGCCGCCGACGGGGCGGTCGGCCAGACGGTCGGTGGACCGTCGGGTGCGCCAACGCCACGCGCGCCGCTCGGGCAGCTCCAGGGTCTGGCAGGCGCCGCGGTGGGTCCAACCGTCCTTGACGGCCCGGTCGACTAGCTCCAGCAGGCCGGCTTTGGTGGCCGAGTCGACCCGGCGAGGGATTCGGCCACTCAATCCCAACGCCCTTTTCCCTCCACGAGCATCAGCCGTACGCCCATCTCCTTGAGCGCCTCGGACAGCCGGGCGATCTCCGCCTGAGCCGCCACCAACTCGGGATCCGGGCCGTCGGCTCGCACGCCCGGTTTGGACTTCGCGAGCGCGTCCAGGGCGCCCTGCTTGGCTACCTGCCGCAGCTTGAGGATGGTCGAGCGGTCGACCTGGGCCTGGTCGGCGACCGCAGTGATGGTGGTCTCGCCACGTAGCAGCTGGACCCAGATCTCGTACTTCTGCACCGGGGTGAGGAACCGCTTGCGGCGGCGCCCCGCACGGTCGGCCCCAGCGTGTGACTCGGACATTCCCACAGCCTTCCTGACAGGCCGGGAACCCCGCAAACTGCGGACTAATTACAAGCTCGATCTGTGTCTTTAAGTCAGGCGCAACACAAGCTCCCTGATCGGCGCGGCCAGGCTCTGCAGGGTCGCGGGTTTGACTCCACGCCGCCGTGCCGTGGCGATCCACGCCTGCACCGACGCCTCGGTGAGCGTGTCCTGCCCAGGGAACTCGCAGCGGCAAAACGTCTCGAACCGGGCCAACACCTGTTGCTGGGCGTCGTATTTGTAGCCGACGGCGCGTTTCTCGGACACCACAGCCGTGATCGCGTCGGTGAGCGTGATGCCGGCGGTCATCGTGTCGCCCCCGACGGCGACGCGTCGGGGTCCAGGGCGCACTTGGCCAAAAGACCCAGCGACGATTTCAAGTACAGGCCTGTCGACGCGACCGATTGGTGACCAAGAATGTCGGCGATCTGCTCGACCGGTGTGCCGTCTTCCATCAGCCGAGTCGCCAGCGTGTGCCGAAGCGAATGCATGCCGTGGCGGCGTTTCTCACTCACCGGGACATGGGCGGCCCGGGCGTGCTTGATCAGGATCTGATGCAGATGATCCTGATCGGAGAACGGGCCTATCGGGGCGGTGTGCCGGATGAACACCTCCGGGCAGTCGCTTTGCGGGCGGCCCGAGCGGATGTAGTCGATGACCGCCCAGCCGACGTCTTTGAGCAGCGGCAGCTGCACCCGGTGGCCGGTCTTGGCCTGCACCACCGATAGCCGGTTACCGGGCCAGTCGAGATCACCGAACCGCAGCCGTTTGACATCGACGCCACGCAGCCCGAGCCGGGTGATCAGCAAAATGATCGCGTAATCCCGTTTGCCGCACGGGTTGCCCCGGTCGACCGCCTCCAGGATCTTGGCCACGTCGGCCGGGTCCCATACCGACGGGATCCTCGCCTGCTTGGGCGACTTCGCCGCTGGGACCGCCTCCAACACCCTGCCCTCAACCAGCCCGTCGTTACCAGCGAACCGCAGGAACGACCGTACGGCGCACAGTTTGTGTTCCACGGTCTTGGCCTGGTAGCCGGCCAGGGTGGCCACGAACGCGCCGATGACCCCAGCATCCAGGCCGGCCAGCCCACCCCTCGCGCCGGTAAACGCGAGGAACTCCCCGGCCTGGCCACCGTGCCATAGGCCCGCACCGTCGATGCGGCGTGGTCGGCGGCCCCCAGCCACGCCTGGAACCGGTCAAGTATGTCGGCCTGGTCGGTGGTCAGCTTGCCCACGGTAGGCGAATAGCGGCGCAGCACCGCCCCACGGACCGCGAAATCGTCGAGCATCTGCGCGACGCGGAACAAGTACACATCGGTCGGTTTGAGCGCGCCGGCCTGCTCCTTGTCGAAAAACCCGCCGCAGGCCTGGTCGACCCATGCCATCGCCAGACCCAGCGAGAATTCCTGCACCCCACGGGACGCGAAAAACCTCTCCAGGCGGCGCCAGCAGCCCCGATACCACACCATCGTCGAGGCCTTATAGCCCAGACGCACCAACTCAGCATCCAAGCCAGACACCAGTTCGGACACAGCCACCATCGCAGCCGACCTCCAATCACGAAGGCCCGCCACCATGCCGAGCCACGTGAATCAGAGTCCACCCGGGATTATGCGCAGCGCCCGACCGCCGCCACCGCCCCCACCAGCGGCAACCCCCAAGCGCTACGCATAACCCAGCACTGCCCATAGGGCGGGGTGATGTCACCCATTCTCTCCAACATCTATATGCATAAGCTTGACCAGTTTGTCGAGACAGCTCTTATCCCGCAGCACACTCAGGGGACGAGCAGGAAACCAAATCCAGCGTACATCAAGGTGAAAAGCCGTCTGGCGTACGCGCGACAGCGTGGCGATCGGGCCAAGGCTCGGGAACTGCGCCAACAGCTGCGCCGACTGCCCGTCGGAGATCCTTACGATCCCGGCTACCGGCGGCTACGGTACTCCCGCTACGCTGATGATCATCTCCTAGGATTTATCGGACCAAAGGCCGAAGCCGAGGCCATCAAAGATCAGTTAGCTAAGTTCCTGCGCGACGAGCTCGCCTTGGAGCTAAACGCCGAGAAGACACTGATCACGCACGCCCGTACCCGGGCGGCCCGCTACCTCGGTTACGAAATCATCGTGCAACACGGTAGCAGCAAGATCACCGGCGGCCAGAGATCGGCCAACGGGAAGATCGCACTGCGCGTGCCGCTCGATGTGATCAAGGCCAAACGTGCCCCTTACCTGCGACGCGGGAAACCGTGGCACAGGTCGGCGATGCAAAACCTCGACGACTACGAGATCGTCAAGACCTATGCGGCCGAATACCGGGGCATCGTCCAGTACTACATGCTCGCCAACGATGTCTGGCGGCTCAAGTCGCTTCAATGGGACGCCCAGACATCGATGCTCAAGACCCTGGCGGCAAAGCACAAGTCCACGGTGGGGAAGATGGCAGCCAAGCACAGAGCCAAGACCCAAACACCGCAAGGACTGCGCACGTGCATCGAAGCCCGAGTTGAACGGCCCGGCAAGCCAGCACTGGTCGCACGGTTCGGCGGGATACCGCTTACACGGAACAAGGACACGGTCCTCGTCGACCATGTCCCCAAACAACTCACCTACCCCCGAAAGGAGCTGGTCGCCCGGCTCCTGACGAGGCGGTGCGAACTCTGCGGAGAACCAGGCAAGGTGCTCGTACACCAAGTCCGGAAACTCGCGAGTCTCGGCAAGCCCAACACAGGCCAGCCCGCATGGGCGGCGCTCATGGCCAGGAAACGGCGCAAGACCCTCGTGGTCTGCCGTCCCTGCCACGACGCCATCCACGGGGGCCCCGCCGCCAACACGGCATAGATCACTGGAGAGCCACGTGCATCGAAAGATGCCCGCGTGGTTCGGGGGGAAGCTACGCGGAAAAGGACCTGTCCAGCAGGCACCTCGCCGCGTAGCTCACCCTGTGGAAAGCGGCCTGGAGCTTTTTCGCCGAAGGCGAGGTCGCCGCCGAGGGATGGGTCGCCACGCACGCCCTACGCATCCTGGAAGGCGGCTCGAGCGTCGTCGCCGCGGCGATCAGGCGCAAGGCCACCACCAACAACCTCTCCCCCGACAAACGCAAGGGGGCAGACACCTGCGCTGACTACCTCATCTCGAAAGGCCCGTACCTGAACTACGCCCATGCGCTGTCATCAGGCTGGCCGATCGCCACGGGCATCATCGAGGGAGCGTGCCGCCACCTGGTCAAGGACCGCATGGACATCACTGGCGCACGCTGGGGACTACCCGGTGCAGAAGCAATCCTCACGCTGCGCGCGCTCATCAGCAACGGAGACTTCGACGACTACTGGACCTACCACCTCACACAAGAACACCAGCGTGTGCACCGCTCGCGTTACCTGGGTGGACAGATACCCGCAGCAGCAATGGCCGCCTAACCCAGCTCACTCCAGAAGAGCCGCACCCTATAAATTTTGCATACATGTTTCAATCCCCTGATTGGCGGGGTGAGGGTTGGGACCGACCCTGGGGAGGTGCGGGGGGAGGATAGCATGGCTGGTCAGGGGGGTAGAGGGGTGGGCGTGGCTGGCGTGTGCGGGGGTGGGGATGTCGCAAACCGAAATCTGCGCGGGGAGG
>JBOHGH010000216.1:0-5025 GCA_050699975.1 Pseudonocardiaceae bacterium
CGACCCCACCCTGGAGGCGCTGCAGACCGAAACCGATGTAGAGGTCAATTCGGCGCCGCTGCGGGTGGGCTACGACTTCGAACCCAATGACCTTCGCGTCGCTTGGGTTCTGATCAACTACATGACGGGGACGGCATCTGAGCACACCATCGGCGCCACCCCCTCGGGTTGGTCGAAAATCCACGAAGTAGCGTCCAGCCCGACGCAAAGCACCGCCAGGGTGTGTGTTTTCACCCGTCAACTGCAGGCCGGCGATCAGGACGCCTCGGTCACCTTCGGTGGCACTTCCCCGTTCCGGTTCTACGTGGCGATGGCTTTCACCGTGCGGTACCAAGCCATCCCCACCACCCCGAACGTGGCGACCACCGTGTACCACGAGGTCACCGGGGTTACCAACATTCAGGCGCCGAGCGTGAACACCGGCGCGGGGGCGTTGTTCAACTTTTTCCACGCCTTCTACCCCGACGAGATCACCGGCGCGTCCTACACCGCCGACCCGGCCGGACAGTTTCGTTTCTTCTCCCAAGAGGACCTCATCGAGGGCGGCACCGGCGCCAAGGTCCTGTCGATGATGACCTACGAGCAGCGCACTTCCGGCGCCTCGGGCACCAAAACGGCAACCCTGTCCACCCCGTCCACGCACTACTACGGCACCTCGTTCTATGTGGCGCAGGCACCCGACGTTGTGGCCACCATCGGCAAAGCCACCGCCGAGGTGACCTCGGCGAAAGCGGTCACCCCCGTGATCGAGCCGTTCATGTCTTGGACGGTGGACAAGGTGACCGAGGCGAGTGTCGCCCGGCCGATCTACTCGCCGCTAACCGCGTGGTTCACCTCCGATCCACTGTTCATCCCCGAGGGTCTCGTCTCCGGCTCGAAGATTCTGTACCGGGCCAATGAGGACCGCCGGCAGACGTTTGTGACCCTGGAGACCAGTATCGACGGTGGTGCGTCGTGGCAGCTCGCCGGCAGCGACCAGTCGGTGCCCCGGTTGAAGGCGGGTAGCACGACGGTGCGTTCGGTGCTGGCCCGGTTCCTGCTGGCCCGCACCGTGGAGGGGATACCGGGCCCGCGATTGCACGACTTCTCGGTCACGGTGGCCACTGACACCGGCACCGACGAACTGATGCCGCTGGGCCTGTACGTGATCACCGAGGCGAACATTACGGACACCGCGCAGGGCCTGAGCGTGGACATTGCCGGGATGGACCCGTCCTGGCGGATTTCCCGGAACAAGTGGACCGACGTGTTCGTGATCCGGCTGGGCACCCGTTACGACGTGGCGATCCGCAACTTGATCATCAACCGGCGCCCGGAGACGGTGTTCAACTTCGCCACCACCTTGCGCCGCACCCCTCGGTTGATTTTCGGGAAAGAGCCGACCGACCCGTGGAAAGACGCCCAGGAGATGGCCACCGCGATCGGGATGGAGCTGTATTTCGACGCCGCCGGGGTGTGCACGATGCGGGAGGAGCCCGACCCGGACGTCGGTGACCCGGTGTGGACGTTCACCGACCTGGACCAGCCCACGATGACCGCGTTGACCCGCCGTCTTTCTCCGGCGGAAACCTTCAACGTCATTATTGTCCGGTCGGAAGGTACCGGGGTGGCAACCCCGATCCGTTGGGTTGAGGAGGACGTCGACCCGAGCTCCCCGACGTACGTGCTGGGGTCCTACGGCCGGCATGCGACAGAGTTCAAGTCGTCGATGGTGGTCAATGCGGACCAGGCGAAAGAAGCGGCGCAGGCGCTGCTGCGCCGCCACAAGGGCGCCACCGAGGCGGTCGACCTGGAGGCCATCCCAATGCCCGCGTTGGAACCGGGGGACATCGTCGCGGTCACCCGCGGCCGGTCCCGGGTCGCCGGTCAGTGGCTGATCGATACGTTGTCATTGCCGCTGGGCGCCGGTCAGCTGATGCGGGCCACGATGCGCAGACAAAGGCTGGGTTAATCCATGAGCGAGGCGTTCCCGGAGTCGGTGGCCGATCTGCCACTGTCCCCCTATGACCACGATCGGCACGCGCGGGCGTTGGCCGGCCCGGACACCGGCTCGTCGACTCCCGGCGGCGGGCTGACAATGGGGATCATCGGCGAGGAAATCCTGTACCAGCAGTACCGGTGCTCGGTGTTGATGGGCGCGGGTAACCAAGAGGTTTTCGATGTGGAGTTCATGGCGCACGTCAGCCCGGTGCGGAACAAGCCGTGTTGGCTGATGCAGGTCGCTAACGGCGACTATTTGATCATCGGTATGCATTTGGCCCCGCCGCCGATCCCCTGATGCGCGGGGAAAGTAGTGTCCGCTGGCTCCGACACCTACTCGTTCGTTAGTGCCGAGGAGGCAGCGGGTTGGACGCGTTCCTGGCCAGGCTGGTGTGGCTTCTTGTTCGCGCGGCAAATGTCGACCAGGCGCAGGGCCTGCCAGTCACCCCGAGCGCGTTCGAACAGTACGGCCCAATCACGATCGTCGCGGCAGTTTTCGCGTCCGCCACGTGGGTCATGTTCCGCCGCTACGACCAAACCCTGGACCTAGAGCGAGCCAGATCGAAGGCGGCCGAGGCCCGGGAACAGGAACTCCACAGGTCGATCCGGGAGCAGATCGTTCCGGCGCTGCTGCAATCGACGGCCAGCCAGAACGAGTCGGCCCAGGCACTGCGCGAGGTTTTGCAAACCCTGCGGAAGGACCGCTGATGTCCCCTTGGCGGCGCGACCGGTCGGAGGACAACGACAAGGTGATCAAGCAAAAGCAAGCGCAGGCGGAACTGATGGACGTGGTGGCGCTACTGACGGCCGCGTCTCAACGGCTGTCGAACTTGGCCGCCGAACTGAACGTCGAGGCGGAGCGCCGAGTGGCTCAGCACGAGGAGAGCGACGATGTCTGATCTGCCGGCACGTGTGGATGCCATGACCGATGAAGTCTCAGGGCTGAAAGATGCCGTCCTCCAGCTGGCCAGCCGAACTGCCGTCACCGAGACCAAGGCCGGCCGGAGTTGGAACTGGCTCAAGGGTGTGGTGCCGATCGTGGCGTTCGACCTGCTGGTCGCCGTGGGCATGTTGGGCGGCTTCCTGGTCCAGCAGGACACCAATCACCGGCTCGAACGGGCGATCAATAACCAGTGCGCCCAGCTGGCCCTTTTCCTCGGTTCCTACCGCCCAGAGAGCCGGCCACCGGAGTCGCGGGACGAGTACGAACGAGTCTTCGACAACCTGCGCTCCCAGTTCCGCGACCTGGAGTGCGACCCGGCCACGATCGTGCCGCCGGCGACCACCCCGCCCCGTTAGGAGTTGCCCATGCCTGACGTCCTCGTCCACACCTACGACCGGCTCGACCCCCGGCTCGGCCGGCTGGTCTGGCACGACCCCCGCTCGCGGGACTACCCGCTGCCCCGCCGAGCTCGGCCCACCCAGCGCATCTCCTGGGCGCGTAACGGGAAGGTATTTGATCAAGGCAATGTTGGCTCCTGTCACACTCCGGATACTGAGATTCTCACCGCCAATGGATGGGTGCCGTTCCCCCAGTTGACCGGGGCGGAGAAGCTTGCCACGGTGAATCCCGAGACTCGTGAGCTGACCTACGGACTGCCACTCCGTGTCGTCCGCAAGCAATACACAGGCGACTTGTACCTGGTCGAAGGGCGCTCGAAGAACTTCGCGGTCACGGCCGATCACAAGATGCTTGTGCGGAAGTGGGACGAGCGCGCGCGGACTCTACGCGTTGACTACGAGTTCGTCTCGGCAGCCGATATCGGATGGTATGCGGGCCTGATGGCGACGGTCGACTACCGAGGCGCCGGAATTGCACCGGAGTACGTACTACCGGGCGTGGAGCACTGCACGCGGCCGGCTCAGCGTGAGCCGCGCGTAGTCCAGATGTCTACGTGGTTGCGTTTCCTGGGCCTATATCTCGCCGAGGGGACGCTGCTCATCGAGGGCAGTCGCCCGAACGGCGGATACAAGATCCAAATCGCGGCGTTCAAGGAGCGCGAAAAGGAGTTCGCGCGTGGCCTGTTCGTCGACCTTGGGATTCACGCCCTGGAGTTGCGCGATAGGTTCACTTTCAACGACAAGCAGGTTTACACCGAACTGACCAAGCTCGGCTTGCGTGGTGTCAAGGCGTCCGATAAATTCGTCCCAACGTTCGTATTCGACTTACCATCTGAGCAGATCGAACATTTATTGTTCGGCCATTTCATGGGAGACGGTTGTGTTCAGAATGATGTAACCTCACACTACACTTCCTCGAAGCGCCTCGCCGACGACCTTCATCGCCTGGTATTCCTCAGTGGTCAGTGGGGCACCTTAACATCACGTCCGCCGCGCTCGACGGTAATGAGCAATGGGCACGTAATACGTGGGCAGAAAGCCGAATATCGAATCAGCTGCACCTCGAAGACGAATTTATCAATCGAGCGCAAGAAGGACATCCGGGTCGAGCATTACGAGGGGATGGTTTACTGCGCCGAGGTGCCCACGCACCACACATTGGTGACTCGCCGTGATGGCCGGGTGCTAATCTCGGGGAACTGTACCGCGAATGCCGCGCTCGGGCTGATGATGACCGGGCCGTTCTCCACCGGCGCGCAGTACACCGAGGCGGACTGTCTGCAGTTCTACCGGGAAGAAACCCGGCTCGACAACAGCGAGATTCCGGGGCAATGGGAGCCCACGGATACCGGCTCGACCGGCCTCTGGATGATGAAGACATTGCAGAACCGGGGCTTGATCACCCAGTACCTGCACGCGTTCGACCTGGATAGTGCTCTCGGGGCTCTGGTCGTCGGGCCCGTGGCGATGGGCTCGATCTGGCTACGCGGCATGTCCACCCCGGGCGGTAACGGCATCCTCCCGGTGAACCGCCGGGACCGGGTGATGGGCGGCCACGAGTACGTGGTCGATGGCTACGACCCGGCCACTGACCTGGTCGAACTGACCAACAGCTGGGGCACTGGTTGGGGTATCCAGGGCCGGGCGAAGATGCGCGCCGCCGACATGGGCTGGCTTCTCCAGCAACAGGGAGACGTCGTGCAG
>JBOHGH010000217.1:0-4909 GCA_050699975.1 Pseudonocardiaceae bacterium
CGGTGGGGGCTTGTTGGGACAACGCGGTGGCGGAGAGTTTTTGGGCGACGTTGAAGTGTGAGTTGGTGTACACGATGTCGTTCGCGACACGTGAGGACGCGGTCGCCGAGATTTTTAATTACATTGAGGGGTTTTATAATCGTAGGCGTCGGCATTCGTTTTTGGGTTACGTTTCTCCTCTTGACTTTGAGATGGGTAATAGTATAATAGGGGAGGTAGCGGCCTAACCGGCACCTGTCTACCAAAACGGGGCAAGTCCCAGGCGGCTTTTTGATGGCGGGGTAGCGGGTTCGTGGCGGTCGGTGGGTGCCTTTGGGTCGTCCGGCTCCGGGGATGTCGGATTTTGGTGGTCTGGTTGGGGTGTCTAGGGTTGCGCTAAGTCGACGAAATCCTCTGCGGACGCGGGCGGGAGTGAGTTTGGCGGGGGTGCGGGGGCGTTCCCAGGGCAGGCGGTAGTCGGCGACCAGGCCGCGCGCGAGGCGCAGTTGGGTGTAGGCGGCCACGACCAGCCAGGTCCAGCGGTCGGCTTGGGCGGGGGTGCGCAGCGCGGGGGTGGTCCAGCCTAGGGTGTTTTTGGCGAACCGGTAGGTGTGTTCGATGTCGAACCGGCGCAGGTAGGCCCGCCAGCAGACGTCCAGGTCGGGTGCCCGGGCCCGGACCACCTCGAGCTCGGCGCGCAGCACGGCCGGGTCGTCGATGGCGTCCAGGTGGGCCACTCGCCCTTGATGTGTCCGAACAGCGTCTCGATCCACGCCTGGTCGGTCGAGGTGTGCGGCCGCCCGAAGTGCTGCGCGATCGCGCACATGACCATGAACTCCCGCGTCGACCCCGAGGTCAGCTGCGCCCCCGTTGTCCGACACGGCGAGCAGGATCGGGCGGCGCTCGTCATCGGTCGTGGGGTCGATGAGCCCGTCGGCGCCGCGCTGCAGCGCGGTGTCGAGCAGCGCCGGTGAGTGACTGACTGAATGTCTATCGTCCGCGGCTCATGGTCGACGGAACTCGTCCATCAGCACACCGTCGGGGATCACCGGAGCGACGCGTCCAACTGACGGATCAGTTCTCCGACCCGCCCACCGCCACGCGGGGCGACCGGGTAGCGCCTCAGGACGTCCACCACGACGGGATGCGCAAGGATCCGCGACTGCGCGATGTAGTCGGCTCCGACGGCGGGATCGTCTCCGGCGGAGAGTTCGAGCGCTCGTGCGGCATGAGCGGCCGATCCGAGGATGTGCTTGACCTGAGTAGCTTTCGCCAGGGGGTGGAGGAACGCCGCACCGACCGCGAGGCCGGCCGCGCGCGCAGCGTCGCTCGCCGCAGCCTGTCCTGCATCGCGGGTCTCCTGAGCCGCCCGGTGTGCCGCCCACGCGCTGTCACGTAGCGCCTTGGTCCGCTCGCCTCCATCCGCGAACGCCTGCGCAGCGTCGATCGCGGCTCGTGGGCGCCGATCGTCAGGGCGTTCACGTTCGAAGATCACCAATGCAGGCCGCGCACACGCCACCGCGTAGCCGGCGACCTCCCGGAGTTCGGACCGGCTGAGTTCGATCGTCGTGGAGTCATCCGCCATGGCGTTATCCTTCCGCACAGGGGCCCTGTCAGGGAACCACGAGTGCATCCCTGTGCCGGAAGCGGACCATGTCCGGCCCACCGATCGTCGGGCGCGCTCACATCACGGATCTTGGACAGGAAAGATCTCGTCCATTTGCGATGGCGCCGTGCTCCAGCACCGGCCGGAGTTGCTGCCGGTAGACGGCTTCCGTGACGGCGGTGCCGCGGTGCCGACCAGGCGTGAAATGAGCCCTTCCAACTTGATCTCAGCCGGTCTGGATCAGCACGAGGACGGCCTTGACCAGTGCGGTTGCCCGGCCGGGGCAGCTGCGGATCTTCCGCAGGACCTGCCAGCTCTTGAGCTGGGCGTTCGCGCGCTCGCCTGGTCCGCGCTGGCGGGCGTGGGCGGCGTTGACCTGCTTTTGCGCCACCGACAGGGGCCGGTAGCGGCCGGCGTCGGCATCGAGACGACGCCGCCGTTGCGGAACCCGGATCGCCGCCCCGCCGCCCTGGTAAGCGGTATCGGCCACCGCCCGAACGCCGGCGCGGGCGAGGCCGTCGATGAGCCCGTGCTCGCGGGCGGCGCCATGTCGTGCCGGGAGCCGGGCAGCGCGGGCGAAGCCCACACCAACCGCCCAACCGGATCCGCCAGGACTTGGACGTTCACGCCGTGCCGCTTGTGCTTTCCGGAGTAGAACGCCCGGTCACGACCGGATGCCAGGCCGATCCGGTCGATCGCCAGCAGGGTGCCGTCGAGGATCACGAACGCCTTGCGGCTGGCCAGATCGAGCGCCTCATCCAAACGATGGCGCGACGGCGGCGAGGACGTCGACGCCTTCATGGACGTAGCGGAGCACCGTCGTGGTGCCGACCCCGAACCCGCCGGCCAGCGCGGTGTAGGTCTCGCCCTTGTTCCGATGCGCGAGCACCAGCAGCGCCTGCTCTCCGGCAGCCAGACGACGCCACCGGCTCCCGAGAATCCTACGACGGTGACGCAGCGCATCAGCAAGGGTCTGTAGAGCGCGGTTGGACACCGGCATCGCGGACGGGTAGACAAGCACCCTGAAGCTCCTGGTAGAACGAGTTGATCTAGTCAATCGCCCGTCTACCAGAGGCTTCGCCCGTCTCAGCGACGCCACACCGAAGCCCGACAGCCAGCGCTCTCAGCAGGTTGGAAAGGGCTCACTGAGTCGGCGGACCTTGGCGAGGGCTTCGAGGTGTTGCCGCAGCTGGTGGTTCTCCAGGCTGAGCCGCTGGATGTTCGCCAGCGCCAGGTCCAGGTGTTCGGCCAATTCGTGCTTGTCGCGCAGGAGCTCGTTGTTCTGGCGCTTGAGCTGCTCGAACCGGCTGACGTCGTCCGGTTCTGCGCTCGGTTCGGGCTGGGTGCGCTGGTGGTGCAGCTGGGCGGCGATGTCGGGGAAATGGCGCCGGAAGGTGGTGTTGGCCAGGCCGAGATGGCGAGCGAGAGCGAGGACGGTCGGGGGTTTCCCGGTGGCTTCACTGAGGTGCTTGATCGCGGTGTGGACGTTGTCGGTGCTGGGCAGGTCGGTTTGGCGGGTCACGCGGGCTCCGGGTGTGGCGGTCGAGGAAGTGGCTGATCTGGCTGCGACGCGTACGCAGTCGGTGCTGAGGCAGGGGCGGCAGGCTTGGGCGGACGGCCAGCTCGTCGTCGATGTGATCGAGCTCGGCGCGCAGTGCGACCAGGTTGTCGACGGTGAGCGCGACGTTGGCGCAGTCCAGCGGGCGGCAGGTGCCGAACGTGGGGTGCAGGACGCCGCGGCTGTCGCGGTCTTGGTGGCAGAGCGCCTTGGCTGCGGTGAAGACGCAGGTGGCGAAGGTGCCGGGATAGATCGCTGGGTCGTCGCGGCATGAGCCGCTGCAGGCGCCGGGTGTCAGTGAGCACGTTTCCGGCGAAGCGGGCTTGGTTGGCGAAGTCCTCCAGGCGGCGCCGGGCCTCGGCGGCGCCTGGTCCAGCCAAGGTGGTGTGCGGTCGCGACTCGAGATGGCTGGCGGCGCCTCGGTCGAGCTGTCCAAGCCAAGGCACGCCAGAGCGCCGGACCGTTGCCGGTCTGGTTGCGAGTCGATGCCCTTGACGGCTTCTTCCAGTTCACTGAGTGGGCCACGCTGGAATGGGCCGAGCGAGTGGACCGGGTTGCGACGAGGCTCCGCGAAGACCTCGCCGGCGCCGGACATCTCGCCGGTGTCGTTCTCTCATCCGGCCTTGCAGTGGCGCTTGGCGCGACGGACCCGACAGCCCAGAACCAGACCACGCACTCGGCGAGTGGATGCGGACTACGACGCCTCGTCAGCGCACACACTGTCCGCGAGACGGTCGTCGTTGCCCTACGCGACGACGCGACCGAACAACAGGAGAGGTGGGCCGCGGCGTACGCAACGGAGCCCGACTGGCTCCAGCAAGATCTTTCCGACCGAGGAGGGTGTCAGAAACTCTGTGTAAGTGGGGCAAACCTGGTAAAACGTCCGAAAGGCACGGATGTGGCATCAGGAGGGACGTTTCATGGGAGTGGTGGTTCGCGACGGGTTGGTCGACGAGTTGCTGGAGCAGGCCGGCGGCAAAGTTCAAATGTTGGGACCGGACGGATTAATCGCACAATTAACGAAAAGAGTGCTCGAGAAGGCGTTGGAGGCCGAGCTGACCGAGCACTTGGGGTATGACAAACACGATCCCGCCGGCCGCGGCTCGGGTAACTCGCGTAACGGCAGCACACCCAAGACGCTGCACACCAACGCCGGGGCGGTCGACTTGGCCGTGCCCCGCGACCGCGCCGGCAGCTTTGAGCCCACGATCGTGGCCAAACACCAGACGCGCCTGGAGGGGTTCAACGAGCGCATCATCTCGCTGTACGCCCGCGGGATGACCGTGCGTGACATCCGCGACCATTTGGACGAGATGTACCAGGTGGACGTGTCCCCCGACTTCATCTCCCGGGTCACCGACGCGGTCGTGGCCGAGTGCAAGGAGTGGCAGTCGGCCCCGTTAGACCGCGTCTACCCGGTGATCTATCTGGACGCGATCGTGTGCAAGGTCCGCGACCAAGGAGTGGTCGGCAACAAGGCCGCCCACCTGGCCGTGGGAATCGACGTCGAGGGCCGCAAGCACGTGCTGGGCATTTGGCTGGAGACCAACGAGGGCGCCAAGTTCTGGCTCAAGGTCTGCAACGAGCTACGCAACCGTGGTGTCGCCGACGTGTTGATCGTGGTCTGTGACGGGCTGAAAGGGCTGCCCGAGGCGATCGAGGCGGTCTGGCCCCAGGCATGGGTGCAGACCTGCATCGTCCACCTCGTGCGCGCCAGCCTGGTCCTGTGCTCTTACAAGGACCGTAAGGCCGTGGCCGCCAGCCTC
>JBOHGH010000218.1:0-4863 GCA_050699975.1 Pseudonocardiaceae bacterium
TCGGGTTCGGCGGGTAGGTCCACGTAGTCGGGCACGAACAGCCGCGGCATGCGGTCCGAGGTGACCGCGACCGTGCTGGCCGCAGCCGGGCTGGGCAAGACCGAACCGGCCCCTACCGCGACGCCGGAGACGTAGGCGGCCTTGAAGCGCTCCATCGAGGCGGTGTCGAACTTCAAGTAGCCCGACCCGGGCACCGGCGGCAGCTCGTAGGCGTCGGGCACGCCGAGCACCGCCCGCGACTCCCCGGCGGAGAAGGTCTTCAACCCGATCCGATAGGACAGGTGGGACTCCAGGCCGCGCAGCTTGCCCTCCTCAAGGCGTTGCGAGGCCAGCAGCAGGTGCATCTGCAGCGAGCGACCCAGCCGGCCGATCGCCACGAACAGGTCGATGAACTCCGGTTTCTGCGCGAGCAGCTCGGAGAACTCGTCGATCACGATGAACAACGCCGGCAGCGGATCGAGGTCGGCGCCGTTGTCCCGGGCCCGCTCGTAGTCCCTGACGTTGGCGAAGTTCCCCGCAGCCCGCAGCAACTCCTGGCGGCGGTTCATCTCGCCGGCCAGCGCGTCCTGCATCCGGGTGACCTGGGTCAGATCGTCGGCCAGGTTGGTGATCACAGCGGCGACGTGCGGCGCGTGCTCCATGCCCAGGAACGTCGCGCCGCCCTTGAAGTCGACCAGCACGAAGTTCAGCACCGACGACGAGTGCGTGGCGATCAGGCCCAGCACGAGGGTGCGCAGGAACTCCGATTTCCCCGACCCGGTGGCCCCCACGCACAGCCCGTGCGGGCCCATCCCCTCCTGGGCGGCCTCCTTGATGTCCAGTTCCACCGGCTGGCCGAACTCGCCTACCCCGATCGGCACCCGCAGCCGGTCCCGCATCGGTCGCGGCCGCCAGGCCTGGGTGACGTCGAAGGCACGAGGATCCGCGGGCAGGCCGAGCAGCTCCAGCAGCCCGGGGTTGGCCAGCAGCGGCTCGTCGGCGCTCTCGGACTCCGGCTCGCCGATCCGGTACGGGGACAGCGCGCGCCCCACCGCCTCGGCCTCCGCGACGCCGAGTGAGTCGGGGGCCCCGAAGAACTCGACTCCGGCCGCCGCACGGGCGCCGATCGCCGCACCCTCGATCGCCAGCTGCAGCCCGCGGCGGGTGGTCAGGGTACCCAGCGATTCCGAGAGGTCGAGCAGGGTGACCCCGGCCAGGCCCTCCTCCAGGATGATCTGTTCGGATCCGGTGACCTCCCCGCCATCGATGACGATCACGATCTGCGGACCGTCACCGTGGGTCTGGGCGTTGCGGGAGAACCGGGGGCGGTCGGCCAGCTGTTCGCCGAGCAGTTCCTCGATCTGGGTCAGTGATCCGGCCATCATCCGCCTCGGCCCGGCGCCGTCGACCAGACTCGGGTGCTGGACGTGCGGCAGCCATTTCACCCACTCCCAGTCCGCCTTCGCCCGCCCGGCGGTGACGACGGCGATGAGCAGGTCATCGGGGGGATGGAAGGTGGCCAGCTGGGCCACCATCGAGCGGGCCAGCCCGCGCGTCGCGGCGGGCTCGCCGGAGATCCCGATCGCGGCGAATCCGCGAACCGACAGCGAGATCGGCAGGTCCGGCACGATGGAATGGGCCCGGACGAACTGGCGCAACGCCAGCGTGGTGATCGGCTCCAGCTCGTCCACCGGGCCGGTCTGTGGCGCCACCAGCCGGGTGGCCAGCCGTTGCGAACCCCGGCAGATCCGCACGTGGCAGAAGTCGGGGTCACCGCTGCGGCGTTCCCACATCCGCCGGCTGCTGGCGATCGACCACAGCGCGGCGGGATCGGGATGGCTCCACTCCAACGCCGCGCGCTGCTCCTGCGCGGCCTGTCTGGCCCGCTCCCGCATCTGACCCAGGTAGCGCAGGTAGTCCTTGCGGTCCTCATTCATCTCGGCCTTGGCCTGCCCGCGCCCGCGGCCGCCACCGGCGAACATGCCGATGGTCGATACCAGCATCATGATCGGGAACAGCAGGAACACGGGGTTGCTCTTGGCGTCGCCGGTGGTGAAGACGAACGCCACCATGCCCAGCACCGCCGCGATCATCACGACCGGAAGGATCTTCTGCACGATGTTGCCCGGGATGACCCTGGGCACCTCGGGCGGCGGCTCGAGGTGAACCTCACCACCGGGCATCTTCGGCGCGGCCAGCCGAGGTGACCGCCGGAACTGCACGGTGCTCACGCCGGATCACCTCCGCACCCGTGTAGGCGAGGCGGACACCCTAACGTTGGCCCGATCGAAGCAGTCAACCTGACGGGCGGGTGGTGGTGGCGAGTTCGGCAAGGTCAAGCTCGACCGGGAACGGTTCAGCTAGGCACAGGAGCTGACCCGACCTCGACGAAGCGAGTTCGACGTAGTGCCCCCGTTGCAACCGGTACGCCACCGAGCTCGGCCCCGGGCTGCTGAGCTCGATCCGCAGGTAATGTTCGATGCCCGCGGCCGAGTAGAGCTGTGGCTTGATCGCACGATCAGCCGCGATACTGCCCGGACTGACGATCTCGACGACCATCGCCACATCGTCCGGGTCCCAGACCGTCAGGTCGAGCCCGGGGTTGGTCACCACGACCAGGTCGGGGATCAGGATCCGCCCGGGCGCCACCCGGACGTTGATGGCTTCCAGCACCTCCACCCAGTTCGGTGCCGCTCGCCCCAGCGCGTAGCAGAGCTGGAACGACAGCCGCTGGTGCCGGCCCCCGGCTGCCGGGCTCACCAGGAGCCCACCGTCGAGCAGCTCGATGCGGCGACGGTCTTCGGGCAGCGCGAGATAGTCCCGCTCGGTCCACGGCCCGACGTGGTCGAGCAGGATGGACTGGGCAGCCGAGGACATCCGCAGCTCACCTCCGCGCGTCTGAGGGGCACCACCATGGTCGCATGCTGGCGGGGAGCACCGACAGTCTCAGCGAACCCGCTGCGTGATACCCGCCATGCGGAGTTGCTGGTTGCACTCCGCACAGCTACCCCGCCAGCCGCGCGCGTTGAGGGTGAGGGCGATGACGGTGATCGTCTGGCCGCACCAGGCGCGGTGCTGGGAGCCGGCGATCGGGAACTCGGCGGACGCGACCAGGTGCGAGACCGTGCTGCGACCGGTGATCGCCCACCCGCAGTAGTACGCGGGCGAGCTGTTGGCACTGCCTGCGACACGGGTTGTCCGGCTCATCGAGTGGTTCCTTGTCACGTCGGCCGTCGGCGATCAGGTGCTGGCCCGCGCAATCCGGCGCTGCGAAGGACCGGGTCGCGCGGGCCAGCTTTCGGTGCGCGGCAGGTGGGCCGGGTCCCGCGGTGGTGTTGTGCACGACCCACTCGGCTATGCCCACTTTGAGGCACGCCGCGCACCGGATTGGTCACCTCGCGGTCACGAGCACCGCAGGCGGGGGGTGACCGCCATGGGGTGCGCCGCGGGGCGACCGGCCAGCGGAGCCCGCGGGCCTGGGAACCGGTCGGAGTGGAAACCCAGTGAGCGGGGCCGGGTCGGGGCCGATCCCGCCCACCGGGCGGCTACGCGTTGGCTCGGGTCCTGAACCCATCTCGGCTCCGGGCGAGATGGGGAGTTTTGATGGACATCCATCTTGTATCCTCCTTGGACCAACCAACGTGGTGCCAAGATATAAAATGGAAGTACAACATGTAAATACACTGTATGAGTGAATGCTGTCGTGTACTCTCCGTGATCCACCGAAAGGACCTGCAGATGACCGCCCCCGCTACCGCGATCGGCATCCAGCGCCGCCAGCTCGGCAACGAGCTGCGCAAGCTCCGCGAGGTGGCCGGGCTCACCCAGGAGCAGGCCGCCGAGAGCCTGGGCAAGGCGGCCAACAAGATCAGCCGGGTGGAGAACGGCAAGGTCGGTATCTCCAAGACCGACCTGGACGAGCTGCTGCGGCTGTACAAGGCGTCAGCCAAGGACGCGCTGTGGTGCCGGGAGCTGGCCCAGGGCGCCCGGCGCCGCCGCACCCGGGCCACCGCCGAGACCACCCTGTACCTGGGGCCGAAGTGGTTCCGCGCGTTCCGCGACTTCGAGCAATCCGCCTCGCAGATCATGCAGATCGGATCGGAGGTCGTGCCCGGCAACCTGCAGACCGAGCGCTACACCCGGGCGATGGTCAGCGACCGGGGCAGCTACCCGGACCACAAGACCGTCGAGGACATCGTGCGGGTGCGCCGGGACCGCCAGGCGTTGCTGACCCGGGAGAGCCCGGCGCGGTTCTCCTTCGTGCTCAGCGAGTCGGCCCTGCGCCGGATGATCGGCGGCCCGAAGGTGATGGCCGAGCAGCTGCGCCACCTGGCCGAGCTGGCGCTGCTACCCACTGTGGACATCCAGGTCATCCCGTTCGACACGCTGTCCTACGAGCCACTCGGCTACGACTTCACCGTGCTGCGGTTTGATCACGACACGACCACCGACATCGTCTACATCGACATGTACGACAACGCGGTCTACCTGGACAAACCACTCGAGGCGGTGCGCCAGTACGTCGAGCTGCAGCGCCGGCTGCAAGCCATCGCCCTGGGACCGGTGGAGTCGCGTAACTTCATGGTGGAACTGGCCGGCCAGTTCGCTGCGAAACCAGACTAAGAAGGGCTAGTCCCATGTCAACCGCATCCTTCCAGGAGAGGGCCTGGTACACATCCAGCTACAGCAACGGCGGGCAGAACACCTGCGTCGAGGTCAACCACTCGCGTGCGGGTCACGTAGGGGTGCGTGACTCCAAGCTCGGCAGCACCAGTCCGGTGCTGGCGATCCCGGCACCACACTGGGCCCGCCTCATCACCGCCATCCAGAACAACACCCTCGACGCCTAGCTCTACCGCGTTCTGGATGCAGACTGCAGTAACT
>JBOHGH010000219.1:0-4827 GCA_050699975.1 Pseudonocardiaceae bacterium
CGCGATAACAATAACGAGGTGACACGCATTCTCTGGGATTTTCGACCGTCGCCACGCCGAGTCATTCATGACTTCATCGAGCGATGCGCCAGCACCCGTATCCCGTGCCTAACTTAGCGGCATTGGGCCCTGCGGTGCTCAGCTCAGATGGCGAGGGTAAGTTCGGTGAATGCTTGCGGGATCCGATGCCGTGGATCGACGTCGGTGCCAAGTTCGTAGTGGCCGCGGCGGAGGTTCTGGATGAAGGCGTGTCCAGCGCTTATCGCTTGGCCGGAGCGCAGCCGTTTGAGACCCCGCATGGGTCGCAGTGCGGATTTCAGGCGGCCGTGATCTGCTTCGATGGGGTTGTTCGTGTACTGCTCGGTGACGTGACAGGCGGCAGGCAGCAGCTCGTCGAGCACGCGCGGGTAGGTGGGCGCCCGGTCGGTGGTGGACTGTACTTAGGCGCGTGGGTGAAGAACCGGCGAGTCACCGCTAGATCCCGTTTCTCGGACACCAGAACGTCGATGACCTGACCGAACTGGTCGATCGCTCGGTACAGATACACCCATCGTCGGGCGACTTTGACGTATGTTTCGTCGACGAACCACCGGCCGCCAGGGGTGTGCCGGCAGGGTCGTGCCGCATCGAGGAGCAGCGGAGTGAACCGCTGCACCCACCGGTACACGCTCACGTGATCAACCATGATGCCACGTTCGGCCAGCAGCTCCTCCACATCGCGGTAGGAGAGGCGGTAGCGCAGGTACCAGCGAACCGCGATCACGATCACATCCGGAGGGAAGCGGAACCCCGCGAAGCTAGACCTCACTGGTGGTACTCGACAACAGCGACGGCGCATCGACCAAGCCCGCCTGGTCTTGCTCACCACCGACGCAACAGCCCCCGTCGCAGTATTTTCGCTGCTGTCGTGACGCTCTTGTCTGTAACGCTGGCTGACGGTGTTGGAGCATCAATGCTCTCCAGGCGACGGGTCGTCGAAGGGTGGAGGCGTGACATCGACGGTAATGCCCACGCAGCCAGGTGATCATGCGGTGGTGCTGGGTGCGAGCATGGCCGGGTTGCTGGCAGCCCGGGTGCTCACGGAGACCTACCGTAAGGTCACCGTGATCGACCGCGACATGCTGCCCGGGATCGGAGTGCACCGGCGCGGCGTGCCGCACGGCCGCCATCTGCATGCCGTGCAACCACGCGGACGTGAGGTGCTTGAGGAGCTGTTCCCCGGCTTTACCGCCGGCGCCGTGCAGGCCGGAGCGCAGACCGGCGACGGGCTGGGCACCCTGCGTCTCATCCTGTCCGGGCATCGGCTGCGCCAAGTTGACATTGGCCGGTTGGGGCTGTTTGTCAGCCGACCATTCCTGGAGGGTCTGGTCCGCGGCCGGGTACGGGCACTGCCGGGCGTCACCTTTGTGGAAGGCACCGACATCGTCGACCTGATGACCACGTCCGACCAGCGTCGGGTCACCGGCGCGACGGTGCACGGGCCCGACGGACAGCCGCAGCAGATCATGGCTGGCCTGGTCGTGGATGCGACCGGCCGTGGCTCACGCACACCGGTCTGGCTGCAGGAGCGGGGCTACCAGCGTCCGACCGAGGACCGGGTCGACATCGGATTGGGTTATGCCACCAGGACACTTCGGCTGCGCCCGGGAGCCACCGGACACGACAAGTTCATCGGTGTCGGTGCCACGCCGAACAACCCGCGAATGGGCGGGCTGGGCGCGGTGGAGCACGGCCGGCACATCCTCACCCTGGGCGGCATCCTCGGTGACTACCCGCCAACCGATCCGGCCGGCTTCGACGCCTTCACCACCAGCCTTGCCTTGCCCGACATCACCGAGGCGCTCGTGGGAGCCGAGTTACTGGACGACCCGGTCGGGTTTCGCTTCCCGGCCAGTGTGCGGCATCGCTACGAGCGGCTGCGCGAATTCCCGGACGGTCTGCTGGTCATCGGTGACGCGGTGAGCTCGTTTAACCCCGTCTATGGCCAAGGCATGACGGTGGCGGCCAACCAGGCCATGGCACTGCGCCGGCTCCTGGCCCGCACCACCGAACCCTCGCCGCGCCAGTATTTCCGGCTGATCGCCAAGACGGTCGACCCGCCATGGGACATCGCAGTGGGCGCCGATCTCGCCTTCCCCGATGTCCTGGGCACTCGAACCGTCAAAATCAGGCTGGTCAACACCTATATGCCCCGGTTGCACGCGGCCGCCGCGCACGACGCGACGCTCAGCGCAGCATTCGCCCGGGTGCTAGGCCTGATCGACCGGCCCGAAGGCCTGCTGCGGCCGGACCGCGCGCTGCGAGTGTGGTCGACCAACCGACGCCACCCGGGCCCGCCCGCGATTGCCGCTGCACCGAACCCGCGCGTGAGGTGACGATAACGCTCCAGAAAGACGGCGGGTTCAACCGGTCAGTGCACTGCCTCGGTGAGTCGAGAAGATCCTCGATGAGCTGAGGAGGTTGGTGGATGCATGGGCATCTGACGGTGGAGCAGCGGCGGCTGGCGTTGCGGTTAAAGGCCAGGGGCCTGTCATTGCGGGAGATTGGCGCTCAGGGTGCCCCCGATCCAGGACTGACCTCAGCCGCGCGCAACCAAGTTGACAGTGCCCTCCCGGCGGATGGAAGGAACGCCGCGTGAGCTCGCATCTACTACCGGCGCGCTGCGCGCAGCATGGTGCCCGGTGCGGCAGCTCTGGATGGGCATCCGAAGAACGTGTACCTGCCGGAGGCGGCTGTGCTCGGCCCACTCAATGCGTGGATCGGCGAGCTATTCGACCGCAAGAATGTCGATCGGACCGTCGCCGCGCTGGTCGCGTCGTATTGCCGAGGAGCACGTGGCTGAGGAGGGCAACGATGGCAGAGCGTGAGTCTTGGGCCGGGATTCGTGAGCGCCGGCTGGCGGAGCCGGGTGCGGCCGATGCGTACGAGGCGGCCCGGCTGGCGTTCGAGCTTGGTGGTGCTGTCAAAGAACTTCGGATCTCACGCGGGTGGAGTCAGGCTGAGCTCGAGTCGGCGGCTGGGATGACACAGTCTGCTGTGGCGCGCTTCGAGGCTGGGGGCACGATTCCGACCCTGCCAGTCCTGGGAAGGATCGCGCACGCCTTAGATGCGGACCTGACCGTCCAGGTTTCGGCTCGAACCGGCGCGGTCTGACCGACGGTAACGCATCCGAAGTGGCACGGGCACTGTTGCATTGAGCGATCGGCCCACCCAATCTCCTCCTGTCGCACGCCCAGACGCGGACTGACAGGCCTTCAGATGTCTGGTTTGTGTCGGTTCTCGGAGGTGCCTGAGGGGTCTCGTCTCTCTCTTCGCACGGCGAGGGCGCCCTTCGCCTCAATGCAACAGTGCCCGGCGCAGTGCTGTGTGTCCCCGCTCGGACGAGTCCCGACATCGACCGATCCCGGTAACGGATCGCACAGGCGCGGAGGAAGTGCTTGACTAAGATACTATCACGATATATCGTGATAGTATCTTAGTCTGGTGATATTCAGGTTAGGAGAAGCCATGAACACCGATCACCACCACCCACGCGGTCACCGCGACCATCAAGCCACCGGCCATCAGCACGGCCAACGACGCCACCATCCGCACTTCCCCGCACAACCCGACGCGCTCGGCGGTGCCAGAACGCGCGGCAGCCATCCCCGCCGCGCAGGACGCGGACGCGCCCAACGTGGGGATGTGCGCACTGCGCTGCTATTGCTGCTCGCCGAGCAACCCATGCACGGCTACCAACTCATGCAGGCCATCACCGAGCGAACCTCCGGTGCCTGGCAACCCAGCCCCGGCGCGATCTACCCAACGTTGAGCCAACTCGAAGACGAAGGCTTCATCGACACCCTCGCTCAGGGTGGCCGCAAACTCGCCACCCTGACCGACGCTGGCCAGGCATACCTCCGCAGCCGCGGCGAGACGTTGCCCGATCCCTTCGCTGAGTTCACCGCGCGCTGCGCGGGGAACAGCGAGCTTCGAGACGCCCTGGAGGAGCTGCGCGACCCCGTCCGCCAACTCGCACGGGGCAACTCCCAGCAGGTGCAAGCAGCCCAGCAAGTCCTTACCGAGGCCCGCCGCTCGCTTTACCTCATCCTCGCTGAGATCCCCACCCCCGCGCAGGAGGCCAGCCAGCAGTGACCGAACACAACGGCAACACCGGCGCCCAGCCCGTCTCCGCCCAAGGAGGTGTTGGTCTCACCTCACGCCTGAGCGTCGCGACCGATCGCCCGTGCGCCCAGCGGGACGGCAACTGCTCGCCCGCCTGAATCCCAAGATCACTATCAGCGTTGTCTTCGTCCTGGCGATTTTCGTTCATGGCGATCCTGGACATCACGATCGTCAACGTCGCGCTGCCGACACTGGCCACATCGAGCGTTGTCGTCGGCTTTCTCGACAGCCTGGCAGTGATCATCCCCGCGCCCGGGGGCTCGGTGACCGACTCGGGTCCACACCCGTCTTCCTGCTCGCGCTCGTGCTGTTCACCGGCGTATCAGCCCTATGCGGCATGGCGCACAACCTGCCGCAGCCGGTGATCTACCGCATCCTGCTAAGCACCGGTGGCGGCATGCTCACGCCGGCACTGTTGCATTGAGCGATCGGCCCACCCAATCTCCTCCTGTCGCACGCCCAGACGGGGACTGACAGGCCTTCAGATGTCCGGTTTGTGTCGGTTCTCGGAGGTGCCTGAGCCTCGATCCACCGGCTAATTGTTGGTGATCGTTTCTCTGGGTCGGTGATCGTTTTGTTGTTTGGGGGCGCGAGGAGTCCGCCGTTGACGGTTCTGCGGCTTTGTCCGGATTGTTGTGGTCGGTCGGTGCGGGGTGGGCCGCG
>JBOHGH010000220.1:0-4689 GCA_050699975.1 Pseudonocardiaceae bacterium
GACCCCACGGGTGCGCGGCGACCCCGCTGCGGGCGAGCTCGCGCAGCCGCCGGACCGTCCCCGCCGCGAACAAGGCCTGGGCGTCGGGCGAGCGCCACAGCGCGTCAAGCCGGTCGGCGACCTCGTCGGGCGGCAGCGCGGCGAGCACCGCTCCGTTGAGCGCCCCGACCGACGTGCCGACCACCAGGTCGGGCCGAATTCCAGCCTCGACCAAAGCGCGCAACATCCCGACCTGGACGGCGCCGAGCACGCCGCCCCCGCCGAGGACGATCGCCGTGCCGCCGGTACCCACCGGCCCCATGCTGCCAGGAGCTCCGCGCTGACCCGCGTGACAGGATCCGTCCGTGCTCCTGCGTCGAGAGCTTCCCGTGGATCAGTCGGCCGTGCGGGCGGTGCACAGTGCCGCGTTCGGCGGTGGTGCGGTCGTGGCCGAGGCTCGGCTGGTGGATGACCTGCGAGCCGACGGGGACGTCATCGCGGCGCTGTCCATCGTCGCTGTCCTGGACGGTGACGTCGTCGGGCATGTCATCTGCAGTCGCGCGAGCATCGGTGACCAGCCCTCGATCGGCCTCGGCCCGCTCGGCGTGATCCCGGCCTACCAGCGACGCGGCGTCGGTCAGGCGTTGATGCACGCAGTGTTAGCGGCGGCTGACTCCCTGGATGAGCCGGCGGTGGCGTCGCTCGGTGAACCTGCTTACTACAGCAGGTTCGGGTTTGTGGCGGGAGCGACGCTGGGGGTACTGCCGCCCGTCCCGGAGTGGGGGCAGTATTTCCAGGTGCGCCCGCTGAGTGCCTGGGACGACTCGCTGCAGGGGATTTTCCGCTACGCCCAGGCATTCGACCGCCTGTCGTGATCGCCACCCGAACGCAGGCACCCTCGGCGTAGCGGGTGAGCCCTCAGGTTCCGCTTGGCGACCTGGTTCGAGGTAGCTTGCTCGCAGCGCAGGCCGCCGCGTCCCATCTGTCGCACCTAGGGAGTCCGAAACACCATGACGCTGGACCAGACCCTGTGCCGGCTGGCGGCCCAGGGCCGCCCGCTGCGCCTGATCGTCACCGGCGGAGGCACGGGTGGGCATACCTTCCCGGCGATCACCACGATCCGTGCCACCCGGGACCTTCTGGACGGTGCGGGTGTGGGGCTGGACGTGCTGTACGTGGGCTCGGCCGGTGGGCTGGAGGCCCGCGTCGCCGAGCAGGAAGGACTGCCCTTCCAGGCGGTGTCCACCGGCAAGCTGCGACGCTCCACGAACCCGCTGCGGATGATCTCTACGGAGAACCTGCGCGACGTCGGACGTCTGACCCGGGGGCTGGTGGAGGCCCGCCGGGTGGTACGCGCGTTTCGGCCCGACGTCGTGCTGTCCACCGGTGGGTACGTGGCGGTTCCGGTCGGGCTGGCCGCCAGGGCGGTCGAGGTTCCGCTGCTCGTGCACGAACAGACCACCAGGCTGGGTCTGGCGAACAGGCTGCTGGTGCGCCGTGCTGCCGCGATCGCGCTGTCCTCGCCCACATCCGTGGAACTCTTACCGGCTGTGGTGCGGCCGCGAGCTGTCGTCACGGGCAACCCGATTCGGGTCGAGCTGCTCACCGGTGACGCCGGTAGAGGCGTGAAAGCATTGAGCTGGACCGGCTGGGACGCGTCCCTCCCCACCGTCTATGTCACAGGTGGGGCGCAGGGCAGCACTCAGGTCAACCGCCTGCTGGGGGCGGTGCTCGACACGGTGTTGCAGCGGGCGAATGTAGTGCACCAGTGCGGCCGTAGCTCCCTGGCCGACGTACTGCGCCGGGCCGAGCAGCTACCCGCTCGCCTGGCCGGTCGCTACCGGGTGATCGAGTTCGTCGGTTCGGAGCTCCCTGATGTGCTGGCGCTCGCCGATGTGGTGGTGTCCCGCTCCGGTGCCGGCACCCTGGCCGAGATGACCGCCTTGGGTAAGCCCTCGGTGCTCGTTCCGCTGATCCCCACCGGCGGCAATGAGCAGGAACACAACGCCCGGTACCTCCAGCAGGCCGGGGCAGCCCACGCCCTGCTCGGAGACCGTCCCACTCCGCAGGATCTCCAGCGAGCCCTCGACGAGCTGATCGGCAACGCCGGGCTGCGGGCAAAAATGGCCGCCCAGGCCGCCCGGCTCGGTCGCCCAGGTGCGGCCCATGACCTCGCCGCCGTCCTGCTCAACCTTGCCAGCCTCCGCGCCGAACATGTGAGCTCGATGTGAACGCCGAAATCCCGGCGGTGGTCAGGCGATCACGCAGCTCGGTGACCATGGCGATCGCTGCCGTACAAAACACCGTGGATCAGATTATTCCTAACCGACGGTGCCGGTTCCCACACAGGACGAGCTGCTCGCAGACCTTGTCGACATTGATCCGCACGAAGACGTTGCAAGCACTGAACACTGCCCGGCGCACCGCCGCAACAGACCAGCTCGCACTCCATGGTGGCGGAAACGGTCCTGATCCTCGCACGGGCCGAGCGGTGCCGGCCGGACAACCTGAGCGGTTTTGCCGCATGGATGGGTATCACCCGTTGGTGATACCAGACCGGAGGCACGGCGGGTGCTGGTCGGTAGATTGCTGCGCAAAGTTGAACAGGGCAGCGCGCCCGCCTCGCCGAGGTTTACCTCCGGCGAACGCCTACGCCAGCGAACCGCTGAGGTACTTTAGGCGGGTGTCTCATCGGTGTGCAAACTCAGACTTCTGTGACGAGCTTGCAGGTGCAACCGATACCTGCTTCTTTCGTACTTACGGAGGGGACCCGGAATCGCGACTGCTTGGCCAAACGGACCACCTGGCAGTGATCGCAGATCTGTCCCCTCTGACGTCAGGCCATATTCTGATTCTCTCAAGGGTGCACCACCTCAACTTCGCGCAGGTGGTCGAGGCCCATCCATACGAGATCAGGGCATTGCTTAACCTGCTACTTCCTCAATACGTCCAAACCTTCGGTCGAATCACAATACTTGAACACGGCTCGGCGGAAAACATGGTAAATGGAGCTTGTATCACCCATGCTCATCTGCACCTGCTGCCGATTTTGAGACGGGCCGTTGATGAGACGATGACGAGTGACGGCTTGCATTGGACATCCTTCTCCTCTCTGCAAGATTTCGGGAGGACGCCTTGGACGAGGAGCTCCTACTATTTGAGCGGTGAAGAATCAGGATTCCGCCTCTACGAGCCAACACCAGAACTGCCGCGTCAGTACTTGCGATCAGTTGCGGGTGCTGTACTCGGAATTCCCGATCCGGAGTGGGACTGGGCGGTAGTTGTGCGAAGAGAACTCCTCCGTGAGACAATCGCCCGGGCGTCAAACTGGGTGCTCCCTCTGACTGGCTGAGAGACTTGATGATGAGAAGCCAAGCCTGGAATCAAACCTCAGACGAGCCGGACAGACTGTCTGAAATAGTCTCGAAAATTTTCTCCGCTCCGCTGATAGACTCTGCAGTTAGCTTGATCGCGGATGCGGAGAGTCAAGACGATTGCGCTGTCTTTCGTATAGCAGAACCACTCGACCTTGTCGCGTCATCTGATTACGTACGCGGCTCGAAGTTTCGTTTATACGAACTAGGACTCCTCGACGAGTACGACTTAGGGTATTATCTTGCGTCGGCCAACTTCAGCGACATCGCCGCAATGGGCGCCAAGCCAATTGGTTTGCTCTCCGTCGTGCGCTACCCCAAGAGCATGTCGGATGACACCTTCGAGATGGTCCTTTCGGGAATCCGCGATTCGTGTGCTCTTGCAGGGGCACCTAACGTCGGCGGCGATATAGGGAGCGCCGAGCGGTTGATCTTGTCCGCTACGGCCTTGGGTGTTTGTGCGCAGGGTAGAGCGCTGATGCGAACCGGAGCTCGTGAGGGTGACGTCATATACGTCACCGGGGCGACGGGGATCGCTGGCGCAGCACTTCAATACTTCGGCGCGGGAAAAATCGACGTAAAAATCGAAGACGAGCATCGATCAGAGCTACTGCGCTCTTGGAAGCGGCCGACAGCAAGCGTGCGTCACGGTCTTCTCCTCGGCCGTCTCGTTCATGTTACCAGTTGTATCGACACATCGGACGGCCTGAAAGCGGCGGTAGAGACTATCGCAAGTCGGAGCGGCTTTGGTGCGCGAATATTGGAGAGCGTCGTTCCGGTGCGTCCGGAGATCGCCGCGGTTGCTCGTCACCTGCAGCGGGATCCGCTTGATATGGTGTTCGGCGACTCGGTCGACTTTCAGCTTGTATTCACAGTGCCGGCCACCTGCGAGCTCCTGAACGCTTTCGAAGAATTTGAGGAAAAGCCAATAAGATTAGGTGTGATGACGCACGAACCCGGCGTTTTTCTCGAGAAACGGGACGGATCGCTGACGCCGCTCCCGGGCCAGCCCTGGCGCCATCACATCTGACATACCTGCGCCATTCGCAAGCGTAGGAGCTCATCCCTCAGCCCCTGGCGTCGTAGCCCGACATAACTCGCCGGGTACCGAGTCGATACAATCTCGCCATGAGGACGAGGACGGCAAGCGTGCTCGACAAGACGTTTGTTCTTGTTGGGACGCTTTGTCTCGCTGGAAATCAATACAAGGAGGGTTATTCACGAGCCCTGATAAATTATAGATGAGTCGTCCGCGGCGCGCCTATTTGGACGACGGCCCGCTTCTCGAAAGAATTGGGTTGCCAGACTCAATTCGAAAGAAACGGACCGCCGAGAA
>JBOHGH010000221.1:0-4622 GCA_050699975.1 Pseudonocardiaceae bacterium
CACGGGTCGCCACGGCCCACCCCCAGGTCGGAAACAGCCCAACCCAGCAACCCTGGCCTCACCCCACCGCCACGTCATCCACCAACCCAGCCACCAGCCTCGGCGGTCAGAGGCGCAGCCTCGCTAGTCTTAGTCGCGGGTCGCGCCATCTGGCCAGATGATCCGTACCGGCCGCTCCTTATCACGTGCGAGCGCTACGACGTCGGCGGTGCCCCCGTAACCGCGGGCGGGCTGTTGGTCCCAGACGGCGAACAGCGAGCTGATCATCGAGATCATCAGCTCGCTGGCGGCCATGTGCGACTCGGATGTCGACTCGGTGAAGTCGAGCCGGTGCACCTTGATGGCTTGGCCGAGGAGGTCGTCGTACTCCGCGTGTGATTCTGAGGGAAGGCCGTCGCGGTATTGGGCGGCTGGCGCGATGACTTCGATCAGTCCGCCCTGGTCCACCACCGCGCGCGCGAAGAGTTGATCCGCGCCGTCAGCCAGTGAGGTGACGCCTGTGACGCTGGCACCGTATTCGGCCAGTGCCTCCCGTAGAGCCTCCGTGACAAGACGGGCGGTAGGTGGCGATAGACCACGATGCCCAGTGATGCCGATGAGCGTCATCCAAGGGTCCTGTCTCGGGTGTTAGCGGTACGCAAGCGGTCATCGAAGTCGCGCAGGAGTCCGTGCGGTACCTGAGCAGGAACTGTCCGACGGAATTGCCGCGCTCGGCTTAACACACGCTCTGACTGTGTTCGTGCGGCGAGATCAACGGCGGCAGTAGCCAGCCGCAGAGCCTCATCTACTTCCCGAGTCTGGACGTGAGCCGAGGCAAGATCCAGCAGCACCAGCGCGCCTTGCTTGCGGTGTCCAGAGGCCACCAGCGCAAGGTCATCCACGGCCGCGTACGCGACATCGGGGCGGCGCAGGCGCACGGCGCAGGTGAGCCGGTGACTTGCGATCTTCCGAGCGTCGAACGGGAAGACCCAGGGCCATGGCGGGGGTTCCTCCGTGGCTATCCGCTCGACTGCCGCGTCGGCGCGATCGAGCGCTTGCCACGTGTGGATATCGTCGCCGGCTGTCGCGTGGGCAACGGCCTCCATGGCGGCTAGCCATGCATCGGCGGTGGCGGGACGCTGTCGGGTGGAGGCTCTGGCTGCGTGCCGGATCAGAGCGAGACCCTCACTGGCCTCGCCTTCGTGCACTACGAAAGACGCCAGGCTACCGAGCATGTACGCGGCAAGCAGGGCGTCGCTGGCGCGGTGGGCGTGCTCGACAGCACTTCGGTAGTGACGCCGCGCTGAGCCCAGGTCGTGGGTGTCCCAGTGCAGCCAGCCCGCGAGCCCCGCGACCTCGCTGACCGCGGCGGCCATGGCCTTGGCGCTCATCGGGTCCCAGATCTCGGCCTGCATGCGGGTAGCCATGCGCAGATGGGCCAGCACCGGTTCGGTGAGTTCGGGTGATGAGGTTGTTCCCTCGAGTTTGCGCTGCGCTGTCGTGATGGCATGCACGGCAGCCGCCGACTCATCATCTGCCAGCACGCTTCCTGGTAGGACGGCGCTGGCCAGCACTGCGGCAGCTGCGCCGAGGAGAAGCTCTCGTCGGTCCACGGGGGGCTCACTGTGCCTGTTCTGGCTTGGCTGCTCGGCGAGACCGAGCATGACGGGGGCAACGCCAGTTCGGTTCCGAGTCGACGCAGGGTCTCCACGTCGCGGGTTCCTGACCCGCCTCGCTCGATCCGCGAGGTCGTCGACTGGCTCCGACCTGTGGCCGCGCCCAGCTGGTGCTGGTTCAGTCCGTCCGCACGCCGGACAAGGCGGATGACCTCGCCGACTCGACCGGCCGCAGCAGCCTCCCGCACTGCCTGCGATGCACACGCTGGATGCATCACCACTACCCCAGACTGTAGACCTTCACACGCCGAATGAGCCGCCAAAATATGCAGGACGCGGGTAAACCGATGCAGCATACGGCTAATACTTGGAACAATGATCGGGACACGGGCAACCTCTCCCGGGTGACGATCACCCGCCGCGTTGACCTCGCCCAAGCCTTGGCTGGCCCGGCATGACCGGCAAGGAACCAAGCGCCCCTGAGGCCAGTTACGCGTGGTTGTGCGAGCGGTTGCGTGGGGTCTTGGTGGATACGGTGTTGGCCGGGCATGGTGCAGAGGGCATCGGCTCGGTGCCATCACAGGCCAGCGCGGCGCTCTATGCCCTGTTGAGGGGTCATCCGGTTGATCGGTGGGGCCGTTGCCGGTCCTGTCGGCGTCCGGGCGCGGTACTCGGATTCCGTCGTCGCCGCTGCCGGGTGCACGCTGAGACACGCTTCTGGCTCCTCCAGCAGCCCACGGAGTTCCTGCATTCCCGGTTGGTCTGCGAGTTAGGACTGACCGACCTGTCACCCGCGCAGAGCAGCGCAACCCCTACGGCAGCCGGCGATCCGGGCGACACCGACGTGTTGCCCGGCATCGAGCCCGACCCCAGCGACCCGCGCACTGAGCCAGTTCAGACCCCGGCCGTCCCGCCCCCGCCTCCCCGAAGGTACCCCCGGGCGGAACGGCCGGACCTTACCCGCGGCGGGGTCGAGGTGTACTCCGACGACCCTCGATCCCGCCGTGTTCCACCCGACGATCCATCACCGCCCGCTTACCCCGGCAACGCGCTGCTTCTCAGCGGAGGCATGACATGACAGACCCGAGCAATGCCGGAGATGAGCGCGAGCAGGTGCGGTCAGAGTCTGTGCCCGCGCCGGACTTGAGGCTTCCGCTGGCCACCGTGGAGCCTGACCGGGTAAGGGAAGCTAGGCGTTGTGGTGTGCCGCTGGCGGGGCTGGGCCCGGTACCGCGCAGGAACCGGCGATGAGTTCCACGAACGGTCACAGCACCGCAGCCGCCACGGCGGTGGCTGGGACCCGGCCAGTGGTGTTGCTGCGTTACCGATCCGGCGTGGCCGGGGAGGCTGCACGGGTGGTGCATGTGGTGCCGCTGCCTCTGGGCGGTGAGAGCGGCGCCGTTGGAGTTGCGCTGTGTGGGGCGTTGCTGTGCCTGGATCAGGTGGAGGCGGTCACCCCCGGCCGCGGCGCGCCCTGCAATTTGTGCATGGTCAACCACCTCAACGCCAGTGCTCCGCCAGCATCAGCGGACACACCGGCCATGGCGCCACCGGCCGACGATGCTTGCAGCGACATCGGTCCGTTGGCGGCTGCGGTCTGCTACCGGGTGTGGGGCTGACCGGTGCGCCGGGCCACCGGCACCCTGCCGCTGCCGCCCACCAAGACCGCGCGTGGTCCGGTCACCTGGGTGCACCCGCAAGGCAACGACGTTCACCCGGACGCACGCCGTGACTCTCGGATACCTTGGCGACGTGCACGCACGCCGAGGCGAGATCGACCAGGCGTGCTCCACCTGGTCCACCGCGTTGGACGTCATGGACGGCATCCACTCGGCACGCGCCCGCCAGACCATCGTTGACATGCGCGCCGCACTGTCGGCTTTCCGCCGTAGCGGTGTCCCGGCGATCGTCGAACTCGACGCACGCGCCTGCGCTTATCTGAACACCGGAGCACCCTGACGCCAGACACCCGCCACAACCCTGAGGAAGGGAAGATCCATGGCAGGCCAGTCTTTTGAGGTCGAGCCCATCGCACAGGTGATCGGTGGGCGTATCGAACCGACCGATGACTACTGGGGCGGCACCCGCTCCATCATCCGAATCGACAGCAGCCGATTCAACGCCGACGCCACCGCAGGACTGGATGCCTTCTCCCATCTGGAAATCGTCTACCGCTTCCACCTCACCGACCCGACCGACCTCAACCTCGGCGCACGCCGGGCACGAGACAACCCGGACTGGCCCGAGGTCGGCATCTTCGGCCATCGCAACATGCGCCGCCTGAACTGGCTGGGCGTCTCGCGCTGCCGTCTGATCAAGGTCGATGCCCTCGACCTGCACGTCGAGGAACTCGACGCCGTCCACGGCACCCCCGTACTCGACATCAAACCCTGGTTCCACGAGTTCGGCCCACGTGGCACGGTGCGGCAAGCCCCATGGTCAACCGAGATGCTCACCGAATACTTCGCCACACCACCACAAGACTCATGAACCACCACGTCTAAAGAGGCTTTCGCCTCGGACCGCCGAGCCGGGGTCATCTTGATCGGTAATGCGGTGAATCTGACGTGGCCGAGCCCCTCAGGGCGCCGCCTATCCGACCAATGATCACCGTTTCGGAAGAATGAGCCGCGATCAGCGCGGTTGATTCTACCGAAACGGTGATCATGAACGGCCGCCGACTGTCGCTGATCGACTCGATCTTGGGCAAGCTCCCGCAGGGACCTGCGGTCATCGGCAGACCGCCGCCACCCGCGGCGCCGAAGTCCGGTCACCGAAGCGACCGGCCGTGCCACCTCAAAGTGGCTGGTCAGACCTACTGCCTACGAAGTTTGGAGCGGGCAACTACCACGACAAACGTGCCCAAAACTCTGCTCAAGTGTCAACGTCTCAGCGACCAAGGAGGGTTATTCAGGCGGCCGTGTAGAAGTGCAGGCCGATTACAGCTGAGATGGTTGTCGCGAATGTTGCAAGGGGGCGACGGTAGTCGGTGTGCATGATTCTCCAGGTCTTGAAGTTTGCGATGGT
>JBOHGH010000222.1:0-4400 GCA_050699975.1 Pseudonocardiaceae bacterium
CGCGGCCCACCCCGCACCGACCGACCACAACAATCCGGACAAAGCCGCAGAACCGTCAACGGCGGACTCCTCGCGCCCCCAAACAACAAAACGATCACCGACCCAGAGAAACGATCACCAACAATTAACCGGTGGATCGAGGCTCAGCCTCACGGAGTTGCCGTGTGACCAGATCTGGTGGGCCAGCGCCCGAGGATATATTTCGTCTTCTCGGCGTCGTCGAGTTCCCTCGTGGCGTTGCTTGCACGCACGAAAAACGCCGTCTTCTTGATCATTTGCCCGTTCTTGTCGACCGTGACCTTGGCGTCGACCGGAAATCCCGAAGCATGAACGTGCACGCGGCAGACATCGGCTCCGTCGACGGTGTGAATGTAGGAACTAACATTCGAGGCCACCGCAGCTCCCATCGAATTGGCGATGAGGTCGCCGAGGTACAGTTGGAACAGGTCGCGGTCATCCTTGCCCGGCTTGCGCATCGACACGTAGTCGCTGGCCAGCCCGAAGACCGACCCGTCGTCGCCGACGCCGATCAGCAGGGTTCCCCCGTCTCGGCTGTTGGCGAACGCCGCCACCGTCTTCAGCGTCGCCGCCTCCAGCGGTTTGTACAACCCGCCGGTGGTCTTGACCCGCAGCGTGGACTTGTACTCCAGGTGCTGGCTCTCCTTATCCGGACCGAGCAGATCACCGATCGGGCAGTGCTCCTGCCAGGCCACTTTCGCCTTGCCCTGGGTGAGCTTGAGGTAGGTGTCCACCACCAGGTCCCGCGCGTCGGGATTGTCGAGCAGCCGCAGCGACATGTCCTCGGCCAGGTTCATCTGGGCGACGATGGCCTTGACGAACTCCTGCTCGATGACGAGCTTGAAGTTCTCCGACGTGTTGACCGCCGCCGCCCGCTGGATGTCGGGACGGCCGGCCAGGTCGTCGAAGATCGCGTCGAGATGTATACGGTCCCGCTCTGTCCACTCTGTACTGAATCGTTCGTTCAGCTTGGCGATGATCTGGGAGAGCGGCTCCTCGTCCGGTATGGCCTGGCGGCCGGCACCGGAGAAGAACGTGCTCACCTCGCCGTGCTCGGTCTCGAGCGCGAGGGACCCGGTGAACTTCTGTTCGGTGCGCAGGTGGGTCAGCTCGACTTCCTTGCCGAGATCCAGCCCAGCCTCCCCGGCCTGACGGATGAACGTGGCGAGCGCCCTGCAGAACAGGTAGTCGGCTTCCAGCGTGACGTCGGTGAACGACACGATCTGGGACAGGAACGAGTAGGTGTGGGTGAACCTGGCCAGCGCGTCGCGGAAGCGATCCTTTTCGTCGTCGTCCAGCGCGGCGAACCGATCGATGGCCGGGGTGAGCGCGGCGTGCAACCGGCCGTGGCTGTTCACCTGCTGTGTGCCGAGCAGCAGCGCGACCGCGCGCTCGACCTCCTCCGGCCACAGCACCCCGAACGGGTCGAGCGCATGCCGGGTGTCATAGAGCAGGTTGGGGTCGGTCGGCTGGGCGACGGTCGTGGTGTACCACTGCGAGAATGACTCGCGGATGTCCTCGGTGTCGTTGCGGAAATCCAGCACGAAGGTGCCGTCCTTGCCGTCGCAGATGCGGTTCAGCCTGGACAGCGTCTGCACCGCGGCGAGCCCCGACAGTGCCTTGTCCACGTACATCGCGTAAAGCAGCGGCTGGTCGAACCCGGTCTGGTACTTCTCGGCGACCACCAGCACGTGCCATTCGCCGGTGGCGAATCGCTCGACCGTCTGAGACTTAGGGAAGTCGTTGAGCGAGGACTCGGTGTGTTTCTCGGTGTCGGGTAGTACGGTGCCGGAGAAGGCCACCAGCACGCCGATGTCGTAGCCCTTGTCCCTGCAGTATGCGCGTAGTGCCTGGACGTAGCGCACCGCGTGCAGGCGGGATGCGGTGACCACCATGGCCTTAGCCCGGCCGCCGATCTTGTTGCGGACATGCCTGCGGAAATGCTCGATGATGACTTCAGCCTTCTGCGCCAGGTTCCGTTCGTGCAGGCTGACGAACCGCGCAATTGCCGCCCCGGCCTTCTTGGGGTCGTAGTTCGGGTCCTCCGCGACCTTCTTTTCGATGTTCCAGAAAGTTTGATAGGTCACGTAGTTGGCAAGCACGTCCAGGATGAACTTCTCCTCGATGGCCTGGCGCATCGAGTAGGTATGGCTCGCCTCGTACCTGCCGGTCACCGGATTAAGCCAGCCGAAGTGTTCGATAGTCCGGCCCTTTGGTGTGGCGGTGAATGCGAAGAAGCTGATGTTGCGTTGCTTTCCGCGAGCTTTGGCCGCTTCAGCGAGCGCCGCGCCGAACGGGTCGTCCTGCCCGGTTGCCGACTCATCGCGCTCAGCGGCGTCGAGCCGCTCGTCCTCGGTGGCGCCCAGCACCGCCTTGAGGTCTTTGACGCTCTCCCCGGTCTGCGACGAGTGCGCCTCGTCCACGATCACCGCGTAGCGCCGGTCGGGCAACGTGACGCCCTGGCTCACCACGATCGGGAACTTCTGCAACGTGGTGATAATGATCCGGGCCGGCGCGCCGGCCAGCGCGCCGGCAAGCTGGGCGGAGTCGACGTCGATCTTCTGCACCAGGCCGTGCGCGTGCTCGAATTGGTAGATGGTGTCCTGGAGCTGCCTGTCCAGCACGAGCCGGTCGGTGATCACGACGACCTTGTCGAACACCGGCCGATCGTCCGCACCGTGCAGCATGGACAACCGGTGGGCCAGCCAGGCGATGGTGTTGGACTTGCCGGAACCCGCGGAGTGCTGCACCAGGTAGTCGTGGCCGGCGCCATCGGTCTTCGCCGCCGCCTCCAACTTGCGCACCGCGTCCCATTGGTGGAACCGCGGGAAGATCATGCTGGGTGGCTTCCGTGAGCCCCGAGGCACCTTTGCCACATGCACGAACCGTTGCAACAGCTCTAGCCAAGCGTCGCGCTGCCACACCCGCTGCCAGAGGTAGGCGGTGCGGTGGCCGTGCGGATTGGGTGGGTTGCCCGCATGCTCGTCATGCCCCTGGTCGAACGGGAGAAACCGGGTCTGCGGACCGGCCAGCCGGGTGGTCATCGCGACCCGCTCGGTGTCGACGGCGAAGTGCACGACGGTCCGGCGACCAAGGGTGACGTTGTTGGGATCGCGGTTGCTGCGGTACTGCTCCTTGGCGTCGTCGATGGTTTGACCGGTCAGCACGTTCTTCAGCTCTGCCGTGGCGACCGGGATACCGTTGACGAACAGCGCCAGGTCGACGGACTTATCCGAGTCCCTCTCGTACCGCAGCTGCCGGGTCACCGACAGGTAGTTGTGCTCGTATCGGGCCACCAGTTCCGGCGTCAGCCTGTGTGCAGGCCGAAAGTAGGCGAGCTGAATGGTCACCCCATGGTCGACGACCCCGTACCGCAACACGTCCACCGTGCCGCGCGAGTCCAGCTCCTTCACCAGCCGCAGCTTGAACGCCTGCTGCGTATTGTTCTGCCCGCCATGCAGCTTGACCAACCGGTCCCACTGCTCCTGCTGAGTCGCCCCGATGAACGCCAGCGTCAGCCCGAAGTCGAGCCCTGCCTCAGCGTCGAACTCGTGAGCATTGGTCTCCTCATACCCGCCAGGCTCAACCAGTGAAGCGACAATCTCCGCCTCGAACGCCGCCTCATCCACCCTCACGTCGACACCCCAGGAACATCTATTTCCCCAGTCACCGCCGCTGTGATCAAGGCTTCACGCCGTTCATGCAACAAGGCAATCTGGCGTTCCGAAAGCGTTACAGCTTGATCAATCTTCGTGAACTCACACCATGCCACATCGACGATTCTGTCCTGTTCGCCGACCGGAGGCAATGGAATCCGGATTGACCTAATGTCAGGCATGTAGATCGTCCTGTGCGTTGAACCCATAGCCAATCTGCCAAGAAGATCATGCCGCATCGCTCGAAGACACAAGAGGAGAAACCGCGGTCGCAGCAAAGAACCACACTTCCAGGTGGCAAAGTCTTGGCTTGTCGCCATCGACTGCTTCATGATCCCCGAGTAGCCGGCAGACGCAGCAGTTCTGCACAGTACCACAGTGTTAGCTGGGTGCAGTTCCGCTGCCGAATTGGAGAGGCCGATCTCGCTGATCATTTCCCGGGTTTGCTCAATATACTCAACTCGATCAGATCTTAATCGACGAACTTCACCGGTCGTGATCCATGGAATAGTGCAATCAAACCACCATTCGGGATGATCGCGACTCGGAGTGTGTCCACTTCCAAGTTTTGCAACCAATCGAAGGAGTACCTCATCCCAAGGCTCTTCGCTGTTTTTAGTGGGTTACTCAGCGTGAGGTCATGTAGGCGGGTGTGGGATTGGTGAGGGTGGGCAGGCGGAGTTTGGCCGCGGTGAGGTAGACGATGGTGATCATCTTGGTTTTGTT
>JBOHGH010000223.1:0-4385 GCA_050699975.1 Pseudonocardiaceae bacterium
GAGCGGGGATATCGGTGGCGCCGAGTTCACGACACACACAAACGCCTTGTCCGACGAGCCGGCCCGCGTTCTGACACCAACCAGTACTGAAAGTACCAGGTCGGGCCATTGCGAAGTAGTCAGAATCGGTGCGGTCAGGGTGATACCCGCCGGGAAGGATGCTGATAGCGTCCAATTGGTCGCTGACAGTTGAAATGTTGTGCGATCGAAAGCCGTCGACCTGCACAGCGCTGGAGCGTACCGATGACAGTGAGAGCCAACGAGGAGGTAGATCGTGGACAAGCTGCGGCTTGACTTGGGCACCCTGGAAGTCGAATGTCTCGATATTTCCGTGGCCGGCCTGAACGGCGGTCTGGAGACATTCGGGATGGGCCACGCAAGCACCGAGCTGGGCCAATCCTGTGAGGGGGCCTGTGGTCCCGACACGTGCGCGTGCTCCGATGATCAGGGTACCGGCGCGAGCTGTAACGAGACTGAGTGCGACTGCGACGAAGGGTAAGGTCGCACCGCTCAGTGGCCTTCGCGGGTAGCTGAGCTGCCCGCGAAGGTGTAACCGGATGGGGAGCAGCGTTGCGGCTTGAGCGCCACGCTGCTCCTCCTCCGCTGTACGGTTCCAGGAGCTCGCGATAACGGGGCCGGATTGGGCAATAGTGGGTAGGAGAGCAGTCAGATTGACGACGATGGGGGAGTCGTGAGACCCAAGCTGCGTGGTGACACGAAATATGTCCCGACGCCAGACGGTGTCTATCTGCAGAACAACCGCCGTGTGTTGAGGATCCCCGGTAAGCAGGTGTACCAGTGGGTTGACCGGTTGGCGCCGTATCTCGACGGCAACCACAGCCTGGCCGAGTTGACCGACGGATTGTCCGCCGATCGGGTGGAGATGGTGGATCAGCTCGTCGAGATGTTGGCAGGGGCCGGCTTCGTCAAGGACGTCGAAGCTGATGAATCGCACACGCTCAGCCCTGCCGAGGCCGACGCCTACGCGCCGGAGATCGCGTTCATCGACTACTTCTGTGACTCCGCCGCGGCGCGGTTTGAGGCATTCCGCCACACCCGGGTCGTCGCGGTCGGGTCTGGCCAGACCGTGACCGCCTTGGTGGCGGCAAACCTGTCCGTGGGGCTGCGCAATGTCGAGGTGCTGGTCACCGGCGAGTGCCCCACCCACCTCGAGCGCTGCTACCAGCATCTCGAGACGGCGCGCCAGCGCGACCCTGACCAGAAGTTGACCGTGCAGACAGTGACGGGCTGGGACGGCGACGAGGGGGCCGCCCGAGCGGCGTTGGGGCCGTACGACGCAGTCGTGCACGTCTCGGACCGGCCGATGCTGGAACGAGCCAGGATGTTGGACCGGGTCTGCCGGGCAGAGGGCGCGGTGCTCGTTCAGGCGGTGGTCGTGGGCGATCAGGCGTGGATCGGTCCGTTGATCGGCCCTGACGACGAGCAGGCTGGGGGGTGGGAGAGCGCCTGGCGTCGGCTGCAAGCGACCCGCACCGGCCCGGCGGACGGGCGCCGCAGGTTCTCCTTCACCGATGATCCCACCGCGCCGGTCAGCGGATACTTGACCCCGCCGACGGCGGCGCTGGTGGCCAACCACGCAAGCTTTGAGGTGTTCAAGCATCTGACCGGGGTCCCGATGCCCGAGACGAGGGGGCAGCTGCTGCGGGTGGACCTGGAAACCTTGCGCACTACCGCCCACCGGTTCCGGCCGCACCCGGCCTGCCTGCCGGTAGCTCAGGTCACCCCACCGAACCCGCAAGCGCTGGCCCAGACCGTCGACCGGTTGGCTCGCGGCGAGCCAACCGACGAGCAGGTCTTCTCCCACCAGGTGCGGGATTGCTTCGACGGCGAGCTGGGACTGTTCACCTTCCTCGACGAGGGTGACCTCCAGCAGCTGCCGCTCAACGTCTGCCGGGTCACGATCTCCAACCCGGCGCTGCTGGGCGAACCGGACGGGCCGGTCACCGCCGTTGGCGTCGGCACCGATATGGGCATGGCACGCCGCAGGGCCGCGCAACGCGCCTGCGAGCTCTACGCGGCCAGCGTCGTGGACGAGCGGCGACTCGTCGGGGGTAATGGCCAGGGGGCCCGGGTGTGGGGCTATGACCTGGCCGAACAACGGCCCAGGAAGGTCGCGGCAGCGTCGGTCTTTCCCACGTTGCGTGGCCTGGTGCCATCGCTGGACAGCGCCCCGTGGCTGGCGTCCGGGTTCAGTTGGGCCGAGGCGGTCACCACCGCGCTGGCGTCGGTCTGCCGGCAGCTGACCGTGGCCGCCCTGGACCTCGACGGCGAGCCGTTCCCGCTGGTCGACCTCGACGCTGGGCTGCTCGACGAGCAAGGCGCCCGCTACGCGCAGATCCTTCGTACCTGGGGACTTCCGGTAGCGGTGTACGACGTCACCGGGACGCTTCAGATCCCCAGCTTCGCGTTCTGCGTCGGCGACGAGACGGTGGCATACCACACCAGCGTCGACGTGCGCGACGCCCTGCGCTGCGGGCTCGAGCAGGCCGTGGCGCATGAGCAGGCGCGAGCCAACCACCAGCCGGACTATGCACCCCCCAACGTCACCGACTTGCCGCATCGGGCCCGCGGTGTGCGGCCGACCCTGCCCCCACCCGGCAGCCCGGGCGACTGGATCGACCAGCAGCACCGGTTGTGCGACGCCCTGATGCAGCAGGGACGCCGGGTCGTGGCCGTCTCCCCGGACCACGACCCGGCGGTTACCGACGCATTGCCCTACGTCGTCAACCTGGTCGTGGAACCCAGGTAACCACATGACGACCGTATCTCTGTGTTCTCAGCGAGGGTGGCGGATTGTATGGAAGAGGTAATGGCCTTAAGGGATGCCCGGCAGGCCGCAATCAGCAAACATCCGTTCTTCGAGTGGTTGCACAATGACCGCGTGGCGATCGAAGACCGCCTGAAGTTCGCACCGATGGGCGCGTTCTTCATCATGCAGTTCCGGGACATGAACCGATGGGTGCTGCGCTTTCCTCAGGCGCGGAACGAATTCGAGTGGGTCATCAACCTGGGCACCCGGGAGGACGAGAGACACTCCCGGATGTTCCTCGATGACTGGCACAAGCTGAACATCGACGAGTATCTGGGCTGGCAGGCAAGCGACATGCTGTGGTGGCTGTTCCTGTCTCCGGACCAGGAGGTCTTCCGGCGCACTGGGATCGAGTTCATCTCGCTGGCCGTCGAGGACAGCAACGACGCGCTGATCCGGTTCGGTCACTCCGAAGCAGGTGAAGCCACCGGGCACGTCATGCTCAGCAACACGGCGAAGGTCGCCGTGTCTCTCGCTGATAAGACCGGGTTGAACTACCGGTATTTCGGCCCATACCACCTCGACCTCGAGTCCGGACACGTTGCGAACACCGAGGGCGTGTTCGAACAAGCCGTGCTCGACCCGGGCCGCCGCGCACATTCCAAGGAACTGTGCGACCGTATGTTCGACCTATTCGAACAGATCTTCGATGGTTTCTTGTATTACGCGAACACCTACGTGGATACCAGGACGGTTCCCCAGCGTCCCGCCGAGCCAACGCGCGTGACAGCCGGGTGGACCGCTCCGCCGCTAGAGATCAAGCCCGGCGACCAGCGCGACATCGAGGTTGCGCGCAGGCTCGTACAGCGCAAAGCGCAGGTAGCCTCGCACCCCTTCTACGACTGGGTGCGCGAGGACAACGGCCTCTCGGCGGAGCAGAAGCTCAAGCGGTTCATCCCGATGTGGGTGATGGACATCCTGGGCTACCGGGACCTGAACAAGTACGCCATGACGTACGCGGACCCGCAGGACTCGGCCCAGCGGGCGATCAACACCTGGGCGAGGCGACTTTCCGCGCACAGTGGCCTGTTCCTTTCCGACTGGGACGCGCTGGAACTGGATAGGCTGCTCGGGTGCTCCGCCAGTGAGACGCTGGAGTTCCTGTTCCTCGACCAGGACATGGACGCCCATCGCGAGCACATGATCGAGTTCGCCAAGCTGGCCCTGCGGTACCGTGACCCGGCCGTGCGGTGGTGGATGATGGCCGCACTGGAGTCCACAGGTGAGCAGTTCTTCGCGCACACCCGGCCGCTTGCCGTCGCCATTGAGCAGGAAACCGGTGCGCGCCTCGACTACCTGAGCGGTCGGCACGACGCGCCGGAGGCGGGCACGAACACCGGTGGTGAGGTGGACGGCGTTGCGCCGGCGCCGCTTTCCGCTGAGGGGCGCGACGCTGCCCTGACGTTGGTGGACCACGTGTTCGACTCGATGGAGGACCAACTCTGGCGGTCCCTGGCAGTGGCACGTGCCAACAAGTTCGGCGTGCCCTAGCCTGCTGATCCGGTGGCGTGCCGGATGCCGGTGCGCAGCGCGGCCAGTGGGTCGGGCTGCGCAC
>JBOHGH010000224.1:0-4356 GCA_050699975.1 Pseudonocardiaceae bacterium
CCGGCACCCGGCGCCGCGGCGCCGCGGGCAGCTGGTGGACGGCGCCGGGCCGCGCCAGGGCGTCCAGCACGACCCGGAACGTGGCTTGTGCCTCGTCGGGTTCGAGGACGGCGCCGGCGATCCTCGGTCCCTGCACCGCGATCGTCACATCAGCTCCTCGAACTCCACAACGGTGGGCGCGAGCAGCGCCCACTCCGCCGCTTCCGCGACGGCCATTCGCTGGGCTGCGCGGCCGCACATCGCCACCACGTCAGCGGCGCGCGGGCGCCCGGCCTGCACTTCCGCGTCGCAGATCGCTGCGGCCAGCACAGCGGCGCGGTCGTCACCCAGCCGCATCGCCCAGCCCCGCGCCCCGCCCAGCTCGACCTCGGCCCGGCAGGCCAGCACGTCTCCGAGCAGGAACCGCTCCCCGGCCACCGGCTCGGCAACCTGGGTCGCCACGCAGCCCACCTCAGGTGCGAGCAGCACGTGTGGGGTGGCGCCGTCTGCCAGGCAGGCGTCCGCAAGCTCGACAAGCTCGGTGGGTTCGGTGACGGCGAGCAGAGCCATCCGTTCCTCGCGTTGCACGGTTACTCCTCAACGGCTGCCCGACTCAACGGCTGCCCGACTCAACGGCTGTCCGAGCCCAGCTCGACGACGACCCGGACAGCGTCGGCCCGCATCCATGCCCGGCTGCACATCACCGGCCGCCCTGTGGTGGCGTCCCGGCTGATGCTCTCCACCTGCCACACCGGCTGGCTGGCCTCCAGCTGCAACTCGGCGAGCACCTGCCCGGGCGGCACGTCGAGGCTGACCCGACACCAGGCACGCACCGGCGACACCCGGCCCATCTGCCGCAACACCAGATCCAGAGACTCGACGGTGTGCAGCGCCACATCGAGGTCCGCCACCACCTCGACCGGGATCCACTCCTGCACCCACGAGGCGAGCAGGTCGTCGATATAGGACCGGCGCACCAGCCGGTAGCTCGGGGTGCCCGCCGGCAGCTCCAGCACCGCGGCGCGCTTTTCCTGCAACGGCACTGCATCGATGCCCCGCACCACCGAGCGCGGCCGCCCGCCGGCCGCAGCCACCGTCTCATGCCACGAGGGGCGCCGGTTGTGGGAGATCGTGTAGTCGATGCGGCGGTTGACGAAGGTGCCCGCACCCTGCACCCGCCGCACGAGCAGTCGGCGCTCGAGCTCCCGCAGCGCCCCGCGGGCCGCGGCGCGGCCGACACCGAAGCGCCGTCCGATGCAGTGCTCCCCGGCGATCTTGGCGCCCGGCGCGGCGCCCTTGAGCTCGGCGGCGAGCTCATCGGCGATCTCCAGGTACCGGGTGGTGGTCACGCTCGTGACCCTGCCGATCGCTCTTGTCCGGACAACCGCGCTGCGGGTAACGGCCAGGGAAACACAGGTGAACGTGCTCACCACTTGTTCACGGGAACGAGCCATCGGGCTGTGCATGGTGCGTCACCGGGCCGCGCCGCTGCACGAGCCGGCCCGAGCGCCACATCGCGACGGGCAGCGGCAGGTCACCTACTGGCTGCACCAGGGCGGCGTGCAGTGGCTGGCCGACCGCGATCGTGGGCGCCGGGAGGCCCAGCGCCGCGGCGGGGTTCGCGGCGGTCAGGTCCACCAGCTCGCTGAGCAGCCGCAGGTCGCCTGCCGCGAGTGTGAAGGGGGCGCGCAGCAGCGAGCCCGGCAGGTAATCGGAGCACAGCACGTCGCACAGGCCGTCCGACACCGCCTCAGCGACCAGCAGGTTGCCCGGCGCGGTGGACCGGCCACGGACCGCGTTCGGCGCACCCAGCACGGTGCGCATGCCCAGCTTCCGGGCCCGCCGCGCCGCCGCCACGGTCAGCGGGAACTCGACAACGGTGGCGCCGAGCTCGTGAGCCTCATCGACCTGCTCCGGTGTGCGGTCGTCATGGCTGGCGAGTGGGAGCGACCGGTCGCGGGCGAGGGCGGCCACCGCGGCGCGCCGATCGGCCGCACCACCGCGGCCGGACGGGTCGATGTCGGGACTCATCTAGACAGCAGGCGCTGACGGGCAGGTGAACGGCGCGGCCTCGGCACGTGAAGAACGCAGGTCCGGCGGAGCAGATCGGTCGCACAGGTCAGCGCGACGCGACCACCGGGTCTCGCACCGTGTTTGGCCTGGCCGCGAGGCATGGAAGGGCGGTCAAGCGGAGAGAACTCGGGGACACCGAGTGCCTAGCGCACGGCTCTCGCGGCCTATCTGCGCTCGAGGATCTCCGACGACGGGACGAAGCCGTGGCGGCGGTAGAGCCGGGCGGCCCGCGGCCGGCCCCAGAGGATCGCCGCGTCGACGCTGGTCGCCGACTCCAGCGCGGCGGTGAGAAGCTGGCCGCCCAGCCCGTGCCCGCGGTGGTCGGGACGGACGTAGAGGTTGCTGATGTACAGGTGGCTCTCCGGCTCGTCGACCGGGTTGGGGAGCTTGTCGATGCGCGCGGCGTACACGTGCCCGACCACGTCGACGCCGGGAGGGTCGGCGACCGCCACCCACACCTGCCACCGGCCCTCAGCCAGGGCCGGACCGAGCCGGTTCTGGAACCGCGCCAGGAAGGCGTCACGACTCTCGGTCGGGGCGGCGCCCGCCGTGCGGAATTCCCAACGGAGCTGGGCCAGTGCGTCCAGGTCCGCAGCGTCCGCCCGCCGGATCACCGGACGATGCGGCGAAGCCATAGCGCGAGCAGCTCGACCAGCATCACGATCGCGAACACCAGCAGCATGATCGTGGTGACCACGCCGAACTCCAGCACTCGGGATGCGTTGAGAAGGTAGAACCCGATCCCGCCCGCGCCGATGATGCCCAGCAGGGTGGCGGCGCGGATGTTGACGTCGAGCTGGTAGAGCACGTGCGCCACGAACGCCGGCGCGGCCTGCGGCAGCGTCGCGGCGAAGAACATCTGCACTCGGGAGGCACCGGTGGCGCGAACCGCCTGCTGCACCCGGACGTCGGTCTCCTCGAGCGAGTCGGCGACGAGCTTGCCGAGCAGCCCGATCGCGCCGATCGACAGCGCCAGCGTCCCGGCGACCGGGCCGAGGCCGGTGATGACCACGAAGACGATCGCAAGAATCAGTTCGGGCAGCCCGCGCACCGTCACCACGACGATGCGGAACGCCTTGGCGACGCCCGGGTTGGGCGCGACGTTTCGGGCGGCCAGCGCCCCGACGGGCAGTGCGACTACCGCGCCGATCAGGGTGGCCGCCAGCGCGATTTGCACCGTGACCAGCAGCTGGGCGAGCAGCTCTTCGAGGATCCCGCCGGTCTCAGGCGGCCAGAACAGGCTGAGCGTGTCGAGCATGCCCGCGAGTCCGGACAGCACTTGCCACGGCGACAGCTGTGCGCCGTAGACGGACCCGGCCACGATGAGCGCGGTGACCGCGACGAAGAACGTCCGGCGGATCCGCGCGGGCGTCCACGCGGGGATGACCCGCCCGGGAGTGCCGGGCGGTCGTCCCATGTCCACCCGCAGGCCGCCGGCGCGGCGGCGCACCGCACCGCGGACACCGCGACGGGTCTCGGCATGATCCCCGAGCAGCGCCCGGCGCACCGATCCGGAGATCAACTCGACCACGATGCACAGCACCAGCACGATCAGCGCCAGAGCCATGCCACGCTGGTAGTCCAGCCGGCCAAGCGCCCCGGCGATCTCGAAGCCTAGGCCACCCACGCCGACGAAGCCGAGCACCACCGAGATCCGCAGGTTGATGTCGAAGCGGTGCAGCGCGGTCGCGATGAACGACGGCATCACCTGCGGGAGCACGCCGGCGACCAGCTCCTGGACCCGACGCGCGCCAGTGGTCCGGACCGCCGTGCGGGGACCCTCGTCGATCTGCTCCACCGCGTCGGCGTACAGCTTGCCGACCATGCCCACCGAATGCAGCCCCATCGCGAGCACACCGGTCAACGCACCGAGCCCGAACAGGCGGAAGAACACGATCGCCAGCACCACGTCGGGCACGGCCCTGGCCACCACGACCAGGCCGCGCGCCCCGTAGCGGGCGACCGCGTTCGGCGCGGTGTTCCCTGCGGCCAGCACCGCCACCGGCACGCTGATCAGCACCGCGAGCAGCGTCGCGCAGACGACGATGGCCAGCGTCTGCCCGCACAGCAACAGGACCTCGCCGACCGGTGGGAAATCCAGCGGGACGGTGCGGGACAGGAAGTCCGCGGCGTTGCCGACGCTGTCGAGCAGCGTGGCGAGGTTGAGCCGCAGCGCCGCGATCGACCACACGGCCCCGCCGAGCAGCGCCACGAGCACGAGAGCCGCGGCGACACCGGTCCGCGACGGGCTCGCCAGCGTCCGGGGCGGCGCCGCGGCGGGGTCCGAGCGGGTCGGGCTAAGGG
>JBOHGH010000225.1:0-4310 GCA_050699975.1 Pseudonocardiaceae bacterium
ACGACGCTGACACCCAGGGTGACGGCCGTTGCAGCGATGGACTCAGCGTTACCTGGACGCGCTAGCAGCGCCGTCAGCCATTAGCAGACTCACCGGGGGTGCCGATGCCGTTACCGCCGCCGGGTATCAGGGGGATGTTGAGTACCTTGATCCCGAGCTTCCCCACACCGTCGGTGCCATCGCCGCCGACGCCGCCGTCGCCGGCGCTGAACAGCGACAGGACGGTACGGGCCGGCAGCAGCTCCACGTGCTGCCCGTCGAGCTCGGCAAAGCTCACTATGTCAGACATCAAATCCTCCTAGGGAAGGTGGTCGAGGTGGTCTCGGGGCACGGAAAACGTCTCGTCGTTTGTATTGATGATTCGCCATCACATACCGTGCCCGACCGTAATGTCCTGTGGCAATCGGTAGCCGCACCTATCTCTGCCAAGCGGGCTACCTAGCCGTGGCGCTACTTTTCGAATACGTAGCCGGGCTGCGACACGCTACTGAGATTCCATACTCCGGTACCTGATAGAAAGACCCGGTGACTGACCGACCTCCCTGGCCCCCCGGCACCGCCACCGGGATCGGCTCGATGCCCGGTACCGACGTTCTCGAGGCCGCCCGCACCGTGATCGGCGAGCTGCCCGACCTACCCCACCTGCCAGAGTTACCCGACCGGGGCGCCGGGGCAGACATGATCGGCCGCACCGCGGCGTTGCTCGTCGACCTCGCCGTGGAGCTGGTGCCCTCCGGGTACCGGGTCACCGCGCGGCCCGGTGGTGACCACCGCCGGGGAGTGGATCTGCTGCGCACCGACCTGGACGCGTTCGAGGAGGCGGTGGACTCCGCTGGGGCCCGGCCGGAGGTGGTCAAGGTGCAGGCCGCCGGGCCGTGGACGCTGGCCGCCGAGGTGGAGTTGCGCAGCGGGCACAAGGTGCTCACCGATCCCGGCGCGCTACGCGAGTTCGCCGCGTCGCTGGCCGAGGGGCTGCGGGTGCATGTGGTGGAGCTCTCTCGCCGGCTGGGGACGAAAGTTGTTGTGCAGCTGGACGAACCGGGTCTGCCCGCGGTGCTCGCCGGCAGCGTGCCCACCCCGTCCGGGTACGGCACCGTGCCCGCGGTGGCCGAGGATGCGGCGATCGAGCTGCTCCGCAGCGTGCTCGACGCCGTGGCGGTGCCGCGGATCGTGCACTGCTGCGCGCCGCGGCCACCGTTGGCGTTGCTGCGCGGCGCCGGGGCCGACGTGCTGGCCGTCGACGCCGAACTGCTCGCCGGGGCGCCCCGGGCCACCGTCGACGCGCTCGGTGAGGCCTGGGACTCCGGCGTCTCGGTGCTACTCGGGCTGGTGCCCGCGATGGCACCCGCGGTCGCGCCCACCCTGGCCGGCCTGGCCCGGCCGGCGCTGGACCTGGTGGACCGGCTCGGTTTCAGCCGCGCGCTGCTCGCCGAGCGCTGCGTGCCCACCCCGTCCTGCGGGCTGGCCGGCGCCACCCCGGACTGGGCTTCGCGGGCGCTGACCCTGGCCCGAGAACTCGGACAGGCGTTCGTCGACCCGCCCGACTCATGGTCGCCGTAAGGGGGCACAGACAACGAAATTCGGTGGCGCGCGGTGCTCGGTCATGGCGGAATGGGGGCATGGCCACCATCAGCCGCAGTGCGCTGTCACTCGCGCCGGTCGAGCCGTCCGATGAGGCGGCCATCCGGCAGTGGTACGAGCTGCGCTGCGCAGTGGTGGGCGCGGACCGGCCAGCTGACCCGCCGCCATGCTGGGTACACGAACTGGGCAGCTTCCGGCACCCGTGGCCCGGCGAGATCGCGACTGCGTGGCTCGCTCGCGACGGCGGCTCCGTGGTCGGTGGCTGTGTGCTCTACCTCCCCGTGCTGGACAACCTGCACAACGCCTTGGGCGACATTCTGGTCGTTCCCCAGCACCGGCGGGGTGGCATCGGTCGGGCGTTGCTCGACCACCTGCGGGCTGAGGCCACCGGGCAGGGCCGGATCCGGCTGGCCGGCTCGGTGGACCAGCCGCTGGACACCGCCGCTGCCGACCCGGGAGGGCGGTTCGCGGCGGCGTCCGGCGCGGTGCTGGCATTGGTCGAGACCTGGCGGCGGCTCGACGTCGGCTCGGTGGACCCGGCTGTGCTCGCTGGGCTCGATGCGCAGGCCCGGGTGAAGTCGCAGGGTTATTCGCTGGTCCAGTGGGTGGGCGGCACACCACAGCAGTGGCTCGACGACATCGCGTATCTCACCGGGCGGATGTCCACCGATGCCCCGATGGATGATCTGAACTGGGAAGCGGAGGTCTACGACGCGGCGCGGATGCGGGCGCGGGACGCCAGAAACCTGGCCTGTGGCCTGCACATGATCACCACCGCGGCAGTGGACGGCACCGGGCAGCTGGTCGCCTTCACCCAGATCGTCGGCGACGCCACGTCGCGCTGGTATGCCGACCAGTGCGACACCATCGTCGCGCCGGAGCACCGCGGCCACCGGCTGGGCACGCTGATCAAGGTGGCCAACCTGAACTACGCTTGCGCGCAGCGTCCCGAGCTGCGCGTCATCGACACCTGCAACGCTGATTCCAACCCCTACATGGTCAGGATCAACGAGGCGATGGGGTTCCGGCCGTACCGCCGGGTAGGAGAGTGGCAGCTCGATCTGTAGTCACGCCTGGTGATCGGCTGACGTCTACCGAGCCGCCGCTGCGCCGCGTACCGTCGCATCGGCGAGAGGTACCGGGAGGGTCGGTCCGTGACACAGATCAGCGATATCGAGGCGTTCCGCGCGGACTTGTCCGGTACCGCGCTGACCCGCGGCGACAACGGTTACGACGAGGCACGCTCAGCGTGAAATGGCCGGATCGACCGGTATCCGGCGGTGATCGCGCGCTGCCGCAGCGCTGCCGATGTCGCCGCCGCCATCGCGTTTGCCCGGCAACGGGAACTGGAGATCTCAGTACGCGGCGGCTTCCACAACGCCGCGGGTACCGCGATCTGCGACAACGGCGTGATGATCGACCTCAGCCCGCTGCGCCACGTCGAGGTTGATCCGGCGACCCGCCGGGCACGGGTTGGCGGCGGCGCGACCCTGGGCGATCTGGACGCCGCCACCCAGATACACGGCCTTGCGGTGCCGGCCGGGATCATCAGCCACACCGGTGCGGGCGGTCTCACCCTGGGTGGCGGGATGGGCTGGCTGACACCCCTGCACGGCTTGACTGCGGACAACCTGGTGTCGGCTGAGGTGGTCACCGCCGACGGGCGCCGGCTGCGGGCCGCCGCCGACGAGCACCCCGATCTGTTCTGGGCGCTGCGCGGCGGTGGCGGCAACTTCGGTGGTCACCCACCGGCCCCGTTCGTGCCCGAGAAGTTCCACTTCGTGCCCGGCTATGTCCTGGCGATCGTCGGCTTCGGGTCGGCCGAGGAACACGCCCGGGTGCTGGCCCCCATCCGCGAGGCGCTCCCGCCGCTGTTCGAGTTCGTGACCCCCATGCAAGACCTCGCCGCTGTCGATGGTGGAGCTCTACCGGCTCGGCGGGGCCTACGCCGAGGTCGGCGACGACGAGACCGCGTTCGGCGGCAGCCGGTCGACTCGTTTCGGTGCCTTCATGATCGGGCTCACCGCCGACCCGGAGTCGCTGCCCGACGCACGTGGCTGGGTTCGGTCGTTCTGGGAGGCGCTGCACCGGCACGCCACCGATGCCGGTAGCTACGTCAACGCCATGGCCGACATCGAGGAGGATCGGGTGCGGGCCTCCTACGGTCCGGCCAAGTACGAGCGGCTGGCGCGGATCAAGGCCGAGTACGACCCGGACAACGTCTTCCACCACAACGCCAACATCAAACCCGCGTTGCAGCCGATCTGATGAATGTTGACCACTGGCGGTGGCGGCGAAAGATGGTAGCGTGGCGCGCGGTTGTGGTCGTGTAGTTCCCCGATCGTTGTGAAGCGTCCGTGGAATGTCTGACTACGGGCTCGCGCTCCCGTCGGGGATCCCTCCCTGTCGGGCGTGCGTGGTCCGGGCAACCGCGGGTCGGCACGGTGCCGGCCCAGGCATCAGATTCCACAGGGAGAGCACATGGCACAGGGCGTAGTGAAGTGGTTCAACGCGGAGAAGGGCTTCGGCTTCATCTCCGTCGACGGGGGTGGCCCCGACGTGTTCGTCCACTTCTCCGCCATCGAGGGTGACGGTTACCGCAGCCTGGATGAGAACCAGCGTGTTGAGTTCGAGTCGAGTCAGGGTCCCAAGGGCCCGCAGGCTGAGAAGGTCCGCGCACTCCACTGAGCGTTTCCAGCGCGGCCCCGCACCGGATTCTGGTGCGGGGC
>JBOHGH010000226.1:0-4306 GCA_050699975.1 Pseudonocardiaceae bacterium
AACCAGAAATCCGCCACGGCCTGCACTGGTCGATCTTTCGGCGCTGGCATCAAACCCAAGCCCGCCGAGCGCACGTTCGGCGCCACCTCCGCCTCCAGACCCTAATGATCTAGCGCTGTAGTACTAGGGCGCGGCCGATCTCGTTCCAGGTAGCCCCGCGGCGCAGTGCCAGCCGCACCAGCTTGGCCCGCAACCGTTCCACGACCGAGGACAGCATTGTGTGACTGCGGTCAGCGCCTCCAGCGTAGGTTGCGCCGGGCAGTGCCGTTGTCCCCAGCCATCATCGGCCTTCGGTGGCACCTTGCTCTCGATGTGGCGAACAAGCGTCAATGTGTCACGGGTATACCGCTGCAACGCGGCCCGCTCCCGGTGCTCGATCGCGCCGCGGCTTGGCGGCAGCAGCGCGATCCGTGCCCTGGCCGCGACATCAGGGTGCCGGTACCTGATCATGTCTTGGGAGCTTCCCGGGTCATGGTGTGCTTAAACGCCCGGTGTCGTGTTTCAGCGTGACCGTTACGCTTGCTGACATCCCCCCGCTGACCTGGCAGACCGCGGTGACGACCTGGACGTCGGCTCCCCTCGTCGACGTGCTGGCCGTACTCGCGGTTGCCGGCTACCTGGTCGCGGTGCTACGCCGTCGAGCCACGACCGGGCCCGGCTGGCCGGTGCGCCGCACGGTGTCCTGGCTGGTGGGCGTGGCGGTGCTGGTGGTCTCGGTGCACAGCAGCATCGAGGTGTACGGGCACACGCTGCTGTGGATGCACATGATCCAGCATCTGTTGCTGATCATGGTCGTGCCGGTGCTCCTGGTGTGGGCGCAACCGATCCGCCTCGTGTGGGGCCGGCCCCCGGGCGGGGCGTTGGCGCGCTGGGTGACCTTCCCGGTGCTGACGCTGGGGTTCTACACCGCGGTGCTGGTCACCACGCATCTCACCGGTTTCCCGGAGGCGATGGCCACCCAGATGTGGGTCCACCATGTCGAACAGGCCCTGTACCTGGTCAGCGGTTACCTGCTGTTCCTGCCCTTGGTGGGTTCGGAGGCCAGCCCGTGGGAGATCCCGCATCTTGTTCGGTTCGCGTTGCTGGGGCTGGCGATGGGAGCAGACACCCTGGTGGGTGTGGCCCTGATGCTCACCGGGTACCCGCTGGCTCCCAGCACCATGCTGATGCGGCCCGGCTGGGGACCTACCCTGCTCGAGGACCAGCAATGGTCCGGAGCGATCATGTGGGTCGCCGGCGACGGCCTGATGCTGCTGCTGATGCTCGCCGTCGCGGTCCAGTGGAGCGCCAGTGGTTCCCAGGCTCGACTCGGTGACTGGCTGGAATCCGCCCGTCGTCAGTCCCTGGCCGGCATCGGATCGGCATCCGCCGACGACCACGACACAGTCGATACCAGCCGCGATGTCGACGACGACGAGGCCGCTCGCCAAGCCTACAACCGCATGCTGGCCGCCCTGCACCGTCGCTCCCCCCACGACCACACCTAATCCGCGCCGGCCATCCGTGGTGAACCCGACGCTACCGACGTCCGCCCTCTCCTCGGACCCGTGTCACAGCAGGGGGGATCGGAGCGCTCGTCGCCTGTCGCGCCGCTGCCCCCGACCGGCATGAACGGTACGACCACCGGACCGGGGTGTGTGCGGTGCTCCCAACGGGCCCGGTTTGTCGTCGCCAGGAGGCTCGACGCCTCATCGACCCGCCCAGCGAGCAGCAGCAGGCTCGCCGCCAGGTCGGACCGCTGGGCCAGCGGGCCTTCCACGACCCGCCCAGCCTCCAGGGTGAGCACCTCGTCGCGGCGATCGAGTGTAGTGGCCGCGGCCACGAGGCGCAGCAGCCGCTGCAACGTCGCGATGGCCAGTACGGTGAGCCGGTTCCTGCTACTCACATCAGGGCGACGCATTCCTCGTAGGTCGCAGCGGCAGCGCACGTCGCACTTTATGGTGAACTGACATACACCCGTTGCGTCGTCACCGCCTGGCCGGCAGCTGGGCAATGGGTCATCGATCAGCTCGATGCCGCCGAACAGGTACTCCGACCAAGCCGAGGAAGGGTGCCAAGCCGAGGAAAGGTCGAGCGTGACCAGGCTTAGCAGCGGAGTGGATTGCGGAGTGGTGTGCGCGCTGGGTCGATGATTGCTGGGGGGATGAAGTCGACGCGGTCGGGGTGGATGACGATTTCCCAGCCGGTGCGGTGTACGTGGCGGTGGTGCGTCTCGCACAAAAGGACGCAGTTTTCTACGCTGGTTTCGCCATGGTGGATCCAGTGTCGGCAGTGATGTGCTTGGCACATTGCTGGCGGTCGGTCGCAGCCGGGGAAAGCGCAACCGCGGTCGCGGGCGACGAGTGCTCGGCGGATGGACAGGGGGACGGTCCGCATGGCTCGCCCGACGTCGAGTGGTTCGGATGCCCCGCCCAGGACGACGGGGATGATTTTCGCGTCGCAGGCCCACTGCCGGGCCTGGGACGCACTGATGTGTGTGCCGTAGTCGAGGGTTGCGGCGCCGAGTCCGGTGCGCAGGGCGTCCCAGTCGATGGTGACGGTGAGGTGTGGGGGTTCCCCGGCGGTGGCGGGGCAGTCCTGGGCGGCGCGGGCGAGCCCGCAGATCTCCAACAACGCGTCAGCATTGCGCTGCGCGGTGGTGCGCGGATCGGGGATGCCCTCGGCGGCAGGGCGGGGCGCGGCGAACTGCTCGATCAGAGAGCGGAACGCGGCGCTGTGCTCGGGCTCCAGGAACCCCTCGAGTCCGAGGCGGCCGTCGCGGCGTTCCCGGAACCGGAGTTCCCCCGCGGCCGGGGTGGGTTCTGGCTCGTCGCGCGGTTCTGGACCGTCCTGATCGAGGTGCGCGAGGACGTGCCGCCCGATCTTGTACAGCGACGTCGGGTCAAACGACCGGGCATAACGGGCCAGCTCGGCCTCCGCGGTCTCGCGCTCCGCCATGCTCACTGAGGCGGGGATCGCGTTCATCGTCTCGGCGATCACCCGAACCTGCGCGGGTCCGATCTCACCGGCGGCCAGCGCTGCGGCGGTGTTCGGGAGTGTCGGTGGTAGTGGCTCGCCGCCCAGGGTGCGTTTTGCGGCGAGCTGGGTGGCGTGCGCGACCCGGGTGCGGGCCTCGGTGGCCGACAGCTGCAACATCCCGGCGAGCAGGCGTTTGGTGGTACCGAACCCGGTGATCGCCGCGACATTGCGCGACTCCAACTCTGCGACCGTCTCCAGCATCACCGAATGCAGCATCCGGGAGACCGTTTCGAGGTCCCGGACCTGATCCTGCAATCCCGCGTCATCACACGCGACGATCGAGTCACGCCACTGGGCGAGGCCGGCGACCATCGCCTGCCTCGGATCCAGCTGCGTCGCTATCACCCGACCATTGTCACACCCACCACTGACAATTTCGGGGCTTCACCCCAGAAGCCAGATCAACGCTACGCTGCCAAGCGTGGGTGCAGCATGATCGATCAGCTTTACAGCATGGCAGCCAGGCGTCCCGGCTATGATCCCGGGCGATCCTGACTTTGGCCGCAGCCAATGGCCTGGTGTCCCCGTCCGGGCGTTGGCTGGAGTCCTTTCGGCGTCCGGACAAACACGGCTGGTACGTGCGGTATCCGGGCCTCGAAGGTGGCGGCAAGGCTCACCGGTGCGGATGGCGCTAGGCCTTCGACTCGGTGTCGCTGCCCTCCGAGTGACAGCCCTTCGCGTGCCCCGAATGGCTGTCGGTTGCGTGGCGGTAGTCGACGGTGCTGTAGCGGGCCAGGCGGTCGAGGTGGTGGGTGCTGCGGACCTGCCGGACGGTGCCGCTGCGCGAACGCATCACCAGCGACTCGGTGATGGCGCGGTCTCGCCCATAGCGCACTCCGTGCAGCAACTCGCCGTCGGTGATCCCGGTCATGACGAAGAACGCGTCGTCGCCGCTGACCAGGTCTTCGGTCGTCAGCACCGCGTCGAGATCGAGCCCGGCTGCGTCGGCGCGCCGTTTCTCCTCGTCGCTGCGCGGGTGCAGCCTGCCCTGGAGCACGCCGCCGAGGCACTGGATCGCGCAGGCGGTGATCACACCCTCCGGGGTGCCACCGATCCCGACCAGCAGATCGACGCCCGAGTCGGCGGTCGCGGCCATCACTGCCGCGGCGACGTCGCCATCGGTGATGAACTTGATCCGCGCGCCGGCGTGGATCACCTGTTTGGGCTCTTCGCTGTTTTTAGTGGGTTACTCAGCGTGAGGTCATGTAGGCGGGTGTGGGATTGGTGAGGGTGGGCAGGCGGAGTTTGGCCGCGGTGAGGTAGACGATGGTGATCATCTTGGTTTTGT
>JBOHGH010000227.1:0-4132 GCA_050699975.1 Pseudonocardiaceae bacterium
GGCAGAGCCAGCGGGGGTTGGCCGTCGTTTGAGACATCCGAGACGGGGGTTGGTGGTCCTTGAAGAGCCACCAACCGGGTCAGCGGTAGTCGCGACCGAAGTCGTAGTCGTCCAGGGGGACGGCTGCGCCGGTCCCGGTGCCGAACACGTCGGGCGAGTAGTAGCCGTCGTCATAGGACGGGATCGCGTACGCCGCGGCCCGTGCCTCTTCGGTTGGCTGCACCTCGATGTTGCGGTACCGGTTGATCCCGGTGCCAGCCGGGATCAACTTGCCAATGATCACATTCTCCTTGAGCCCGAGGAGCTTGTCGCTCTTGCCCTGGATCGCCGCATCGGTGAGGATCTTGGTCGTCTCCTGGAAGGAGGCCGCGGACAGCCACGACTCGGTCGCCAGCGATGCCTTGGTGATCCCCATCAGGACCGGACGACCCGAAGCAGGCTCGGCACCCTCGGCGACCACCCGGCGGTTTTCCGACTCGAACTCGCCGCGCTCGGCCAGCCCACCAGGCAGGAACTCGGTAGCGCCCGAGTCGATGATCGTCACTCGGCGCAGCATCTGCCGAACGATGACCTCGATGTGCTTGTCGTGGATGTCCACACCCTGCGACCGGTACACCTGCTGGACCTCGCGGACCAGGTGCAGCTGCACCTCCCGTGGCCCCATCACGCGCAGCACCTCGTGTGGGTCCACCACACCTTCGAGCAGTTTCTGCCCGACGGTGACGTGGTCGTCGTCGGCGACCGAACGCTCGGTGCCGTCGACGGTGATCACGGCAAGCCGCTGCCGCTTGGACAGCTTGTCGTAGACGATCTCCTCACTACCGTCATCCGGGATGATGGTGATCTTCCAGAACTTGTCGCCGTCCTCGACACGCACCCGGCCGTCGGCATCGGCGATCGGCGCCATGCCCTTGGGCACCCGGGCCTCGAACAACTCCTGCACCCTGGGCAGACCGGTGGTGATGTCTTCCCCGGCGATCCCACCCTGGTGGAAGGTGCGCATGGTCAGCTGCGTGCCAGGCTCACCGATGGACTGCGCGGCAACGATGCCGACCGCCTCACCCACGTCGACGAGCTTGCCGGTGGCCATGGAGCGGCCGTAGCACACCGCACACACCCCGTTTGCTGCCTCGCAGGTCAGCACAGAGCGCACCTTGACGCGCAAGACGCCGGCCGAGAGCAACGACTCGATCGCGATATCGCCCAGATCCGCACCGCGCGGCAGGATCACCGAGCCGGACTCATCCAGCACGTCCTCTGCGGTGCAGCGGGCGTACAGACTGGTCTGCACGTAACGGTGCCGGATCAGGGCACCGTCCGGTCCTCGCTCAGCGACCGGCATCTGGATCCCGCGTTCGGTGCCACAGTCGTTCTCCCGCACGATGACGTCCTGCGAGACGTCCACCAGGCGCCGGGTCAGGTACCCGGAGTCTGCCGTTCGCAGCGCCGTATCGGCCAGCCCCTTGCGCGCACCGTGCGTGGCGATGAAGTACTCCAGCACGCTCAGGCCCTCGCGGAAGTTGTGCTTGATCGGCCGCGGGATGTACTCGCCCTTGGGGTTGGAGACCAGGCCACGCATCCCGGCCAGGGACCGGACCTGTGTCATGTTCCCGGCCGCCCCGGAAGACACGATCGTGAAGACCGGGTTGTCCTCCGGGAAGTTGGTCTCCATCGCCTTAGCGACCTCGTCGGTGGCCTGCGTCCAGATCTTTACCAGCTCGCCGTTGCGCTCGTCGCGGGAGAGCACGCCACGCTGGTAACGCTTCTCCACCTGGTCAGCCCTGGTCTCGTACTGGTCCAGGATCTCCTGCTTCGCGGCCGGCACCACTACGTCGACGCTGGCCAGCGTCACACCGGAGCGGGTGGCCCAGTGGAAGCCGGCATCCTTGAGCTTGTCCAGCGTCTGGGCGACGGCGACCATCGGGTACCGCTCGGCGAGATCGTTGACGATCGCAGCCTGCCGCTTCTTCGGCAGCACATCGTTGACGTACGGGTAGTCCTCAGGCAGCAGGTCATTGAACACCACTCGACCCACAGTGGTGTCCGCGATCCACGCCTTTCCCGGCTCCCAGCCCTGGGTCTCCTGGAGACGGGGCTGCTCGCTCACCGGCGGCAACACGTTGCGTAGCCGGACCCGGATCTTGGCCTGCAGCCCGATGGTGCCGCGGTCCAGCGCCATCAACGCCTCGGCAGGTGACGAGAACGAGCGGCCCTCGCCGGTGTCACCCTCGCGGAGCTTGGTGAGGTGGTACAGCCCGGTGACCATGTCCAGCCGGGGCATCGCCAGCGGACGGCCCGAGGCCGGGGACAGGATGTTGTTGCTGGACAGCATCAGAATCCGAGCCTCGGCCTGCGCCTCGGCCGACAGCGGCAAGTGCACTGCCATCTGGTCACCGTCGAAGTCAGCGTTGAACGCCTCGCAGACCAGCGGGTGCAGCTGAATCGCCTTGCCCTCGACCAACTGAGGCTCGAAGGCCTGGATACCCAGCCGGTGCAGGGTCGGTGCCCGGTTCAGCAGCACCGGGTGTTCGGTGATGACCTCCTCGAGCACATCCCACACCTGCGGACGCTGCCGCTCCACCATCCGCTTGGCCGACTTGATGTTCTGCGCGTGGTTGAGGTCCACCAGACGCTTCATCACGAATGGCTTGAACAGCTCCAGTGCCATCTGCTTGGGCAGACCGCACTGGTGCAGCTTGAGTTGCGGACCGACCACAATGACCGAACGGCCGGAGTAGTCGACTCGCTTACCGAGCAGGTTCTGCCGGAACCGGCCCTGCTTGCCCTTGAGCAGGTCCGACAGCGACTTCAGCGGGCGGTTTCCCGGGCCGGTCACCGGCCGGCCGCGGCGACCGTTATCGAACAGGGCGTCGACGGCCTCCTGCAGCATCCGCTTCTCGTTGTTGACGATGATCTCTGGAGCACCCAAATCAATGAGCCGCTTGAGCCGGTTGTTCCGATTGATCACCCGGCGGTAGAGGTCGTTGAGGTCGGACGTCGCGAACCGGCCACCGTCGAGCTGCACCATGGGGCGCAAATCCGGCGGGATCACCGGGACACAATCCAGGACCATACCCATCGGGTTGTTGCGGGTGGCCTGGAAGGCCGCGACGACCTTGAGACGCTTGAGCGCGCGCAGCTTCTTCTGGCCCTTGCCGGTACGGATAACCTCGCGCAGGTTGTCCGATTCGGCATCAATGTCGAAGTTCTCCATCAGCTTCTGGATCGCCTCGGCACCCATCGCGCCGGTGAAGTAATCGCCGTAGCGATCGTAGAGCTCGCGGTAGAGCAGTTCGTCCACGATGAGCTGACCGACGTCGAGCTTGGTGAATGTCTCCCAGATCTCGTCGAGCCGATCGATCTCGCGCTGGGCGCGGTCACGCAGCTGGCGCATCTCGCGCTCGCCGCCTTCTTTGACCTTGCGCCGCACATCGCTCTTGGCGCCCTCGACCTCCAGTTCGGCGAGATCGGCCTCCAGCTTCTGCGCGCGTGCCTCGATGTCGGCGTCGCGCCGGTCCTCGAGTCGCTTACGCTGGACACCGATCTCGCTCTCCAGGGTGGAGAGATCGTTGTGCCGCTCCTCGGTGTTCACCGCCGTGATGGCATAGGCGGCGAAGTAGATGATCTTCTCGAGGTCCTTGGGAGCCAGATCGAGCAGATAACCCAGCCTGCTCGGGACGCCCTTGAAGTACCAGATGTGGGTCACCGGCGCGGCCAACTCGATGTGGCCCATCCGCTCACGGCGCACCTTGGCGCGGGTAACCTCGACGCCGCAGCGCTCGCAGATGATTCCCTTGAAGCGGACGCGCTTGTACTTACCGCAATAACATTCCCAGTCCCGGGTGGGACCGAAGATCTTCTCGCAGAAGAGCCCGTCCTTCTCCGGCTTGAGCGTGCGATAGTTGATGGTCTCCGGCTTCTTGACCTCACCGAAGGACCACTGGCGGATGTCTTCTGCGGTCGCGAGGCCGATGCGGAGCTCGTCGAAGAAGTTGACGTCAAGCACGTCTCGTTCCTTCTCCCCTGTGTTGATGAAATCCCTGGGTGATGAAGTCAGGGCCGGGTTCGTGCGGGGTATTCGATAGTTCGTGTCTGGTGCGCCCGGCGCGGGGATGGGCGGGAGGTCCATCCC
>JBOHGH010000228.1:0-4083 GCA_050699975.1 Pseudonocardiaceae bacterium
GCCGCAGCCCGCTGGCCAGCTCCAGCTGCACGAGCTGGTCGTGGCCGAAGTAGGAGCGGCCGACGACGCGCGCCTCGGCGGCGCCGTCGGAGGCGGGGGCATCCGCGCCGTCCGGGCCGATGGTCACGCCCTCCGGGCGTAGCACGATCTCGACCGTGCCGCGCAGCGCGCGGTCGGCGGGGAACCGTCCCAGCTCACAGTCGGCGACGCCGTCAGCGGCGGTGCCCGGCACGACGTCGGCGTCCCCCAGGAACTCGGCCACCCACCGCGTCGCCGGGCGGTTGTAGACCTCCTCCGGCGGGCCGACCTGCTCGATGCGCCCGTCCCGCATCACGGCCACGACATCGGCCAGCGACAACGCCTCCTGCTGGTTGTGCGTGACCAGCAGGGCACTGGCCCCGGTGGTACGCAGGATCGCGGTGACCTCCTCGCGCAGGCTGACCCGCAGCCCCTCGTCCAGCGCGGCGAACGGTTCGTCGAGCAGCACCACGTCGGGGTCGGCCGCCAGCGCGCGGGCCAGGGCGATCCGCTGCCGCTCGCCGCCCGAGAGCTCGTGCGGGTACGACGCGGCCCGCGTCGCCAGGCCCACCAGCTCGAGGCACTCCTGCGCGCGGCCCGGCCGCGGCCCGCCGAAGGCCAGGTTGCCGGCGATGTTCAGGTGCGGGAACAGCGCCCCGTCCTGGAAGACCATCCCGATCCGGCGCCGGTCGGGCTCCTCCCAGACGCCCTCGCCCGCCACCTGCCGCCCGCCGATCCACACGCTACCGGCGTCGGGCACCTCGAATCCGGCGACGACGCGCAGCAGCGTGGTCTTTCCCGACCCGCTCGGGCCCAGCAGGGCCACCAGCTCGCCCTGCTCGACCTGCAGGGTCGCCCCGGCAACGGCGCGGCTTGACCCGAACGCCTTCCGGATATCAGTGGCATGGATCGCGAACAGGCTCATACTGCGCTTAGGCTACCCTATAGTTAGGGACATATAGGACATACGGACGTCGGCCGGGCGGCTGGGTCCTGGTGCACATGTGGTCGGAGGACGACGATGCTCTTGACTCTCATCCGCCGCCGGTGGACCGTCATCGCCGTCATCGCCGTCGTGGCCATCCTCGCCGTGGTCGGTGCGGTAGTCGCCTTCGGCGGCAGCGGCGCCAGATCCACAGCCGGGCCCGGCGGTGACACCGGGAGCGGGGACACCGGGGGTGGGGGCGCCGTCGAGGTGAACACCGCCGGCATCACGTTCGCCGACCGGCTCGTGGTTTACAACGGCCGTTCACACTACGGCGACGAGCAGGTCTTCCGCGAGTTCGAGGAGAAGACCGGGGTCCAGATCGAGCTGCGCGGTGGTACCGCGCCCGAGCTCTTCGAGCGGCTGCGGCAGGAGGGTGACGACACCCCCGCCGATCTGCTCATCACCACCGACCTGGCCAACCTGTGGCGGGCCGAGGAGGCGGGCCTGCTGCAGAACGTCACCAGTAAGACGCTGCAGGCCCAGGTGCCCGAGCGCCTGCACGACGGCGCCGGTGCCTGGTGGGCGCTGGCAACCCGGCTGCGCGTGCCCGTCGTGTCCACCGAGCGGGTCCCCGAAGGCGCGGTGACCAGCTACACCGCCTTCGGCGATCCGCGCTTCGCCGGCCGCACCTGCCTGCGCACCTCGAACAGCGAGTACAACCAGTCACTGGTCGCCGACATGATCGTCAAGCGGGGGCGGGAGGCGACCGCGGAGCTGCTGCGCTCGTGGATGGCCAACGACCCCAAGATCCTGGGTTCCGACGGGGAGATGCTCGCGGTGATGGCCGCCGGTGACTGCGACGTCGGGCTGAGCAACCACTACTACCTCGCGCGGGCGCTGAAGGACAACCCCGACTTCCCGGTCGCGCCGGCCTGGCCCGACCAGAACGGGGCCGGCGCCCACACCAATGTCTCCGGCGTCGGCGTGGTGCGCGGCTCGGACGCCGTGCCGACTGCGGTGGCACTCATGGAGTGGCTCACCTCACCGCCCGCCCAGGAGGAGATCGTGTCACTCGGCGAGTTCGCCGCGAACCCGGACGTGCCGCCGCCGGCGTACATCCGGGACTGGGCCGACGTGAAGACCGACCCGATCGACGTCGAGCAGGCCGGGCCCCGGCTCGGCGAGGCCGTCGCCCTGATGCTGGAGGTCGGGTGGAACTAGCGCCCCCGGCCCGCGGGGCAGCGCCGACGACGACGCCGCAGCGCCGGACCCGGCGGCGAACTCCGGGATGGGCGGTCCTGGGCGTCCTCGTCGCGCTCGCCGTGACCGGACCGCTGGTGGCGCTGCCCGCCAGCTTCCTGGTCGGGGGTGAGGCGTTCGACCAGATCGCCCGGACACTGCTGCCGCCGGCACTGGCCAAAAGCGTGTTGCTCGGCGTCGGGGTCGCCGCCGGGACGCTCGTGATCGGCGGTGGGCTGGCGGTACTGGTCTCGTTCTACGACTTCCCTGGCCGGCGCTGGCTGGACTGGGCACTCGTGCTGCCGCTGGCGATGCCCGGGTACGTGCTGGTGTTCGTGCTGGTCGGCCAGTTCGGCTACGCGAACCCGTTGCAGAGCAGCCTGTTCGGCAGCGGCCTGCAGCTGCCCGGCCTGCGCGGGCCCGCCGGGGCGATCGGTGTCCTCACCGCCGTCCTCTACCCCTACGTCTACGTGCTGGGACGCAGTGCGTTCCTGGGCCAGTCGCGGCAGTCGATGGAGGCGGCGCGCAACCTCGGGCGCAGCTACGGGCAGGCGGTGCGCGGCGTCGCGCTGCCGCTGGCCCGGCCGGCGCTGGCCGCCGGCGCGGCACTGGCGGTCATGGAGGCGCTGGCCGACTTCGGCGTCGTGAACCTGCTCGGCTACCAGGCGCTGACCGACGCGATCTACCGCGTCTGGTACGGCGCCTCGGACCAGGCGGCCGCATTGCAGCTCGCCTCGGTGCTCGTCGGGCTGGCGCTGATCATGGTGGTGCTGGAGCGGCTGCTGCGGGGCCGGGCGCGCTACCACCAGACGCTCGCCCGTGGCGACGCGGTCACCCCACGCCGGCTGCGGGGATGGCGGGCCGGACTGGCGACGGCGGTGCCGTGCCTGCTGCTGGCGGTGGTGTTCGCCGTTCCGGTGCTCCAGCTGGTGGCCTGGTCGGTCGAGACGGTCGTGGCCGACCGGGTGGGCGCCGGGTTGGGCGCGGCCGCGTTCAACACGCTCCTGCTCGCGGTGGCCGCCGCGGTCATCGCGGTGATCACCGCGACGGTGGTCGTCTACGGCCAGCGGGTCGCACCGTCGCGGGTCGGTGCGGTCGCCGCGCGGCTGGCCTCGGTGGGCTACGCCGTGCCGGGCACGGTGATCGCGGTGGCGATCTACGTGCCGCTGGTGTGGGTCGACCGCCGTTTGATCGACGGGTTCGAGGGCCTGTTCGGCACCAGCATCGGGCTGCTGTTCACCGGCACCATCATCGGTCTGGTGTGCGCCTACGTCGTGCGGTTCCACGCCCAGGCGTTCTTCGCACTGGAGTCACGGATGGGGCGGATCAGCCCGAACCTGGACGACGCCGCGCGGTCCCTGGGTGCCGACCGGGCCCGGGTGCTCACCGACGTGCACCTCCCACTGCTGTGGCCCGGGGTGCTCACCGCGGCCCTGCTGGTGATGGTGGAGGTCATGAAGGAGCTCCCGGCCACCGCGCTGCTGCGCCCGCTGGGTGGGGACACGCTGGCGATCATGGCCTGGGAGGCCACCAAGGACGCCCGCTTCGACACCGCCGCGCTGCCGGCGCTGCTCATCGTCGCGGTCGGCCTGCTCCCCGTGGTGATCCTCATCCGCCTGTGGAGCCGCGACGGCCCGCCCGCGGCGGCCGATCGCATGACACCGTGACGTCGGCAGCACCCAACTGTCCCTTTCTCAATCTTTTTGATCAGCGGTGAGGTTGGCTGCCCGATGAGTCGGTGGGGTTGATGGCGAGGCCGGGGCGTAGGGATCCTTGAGGGTTATTCACGAGTCCTGATAAATTATAGATGAGTCGTCCGCGGCGCGCCTATTTGGACGACGGCCCGCTTCTCGAAAGAATTGGGTTGCCAGACTCAATTCGAAAGAAACGGACCGCCG
>JBOHGH010000229.1:0-3933 GCA_050699975.1 Pseudonocardiaceae bacterium
GATCGGGTTCAACCGGCGCTTCGACCCCGGGATCGAGGCGCTGCGGGCGGCGACCCCGGCGGGTGCGGAGGTCGGGGTATTCCTCGAGCTCGGCTACCGGCGCCGCGGCTGGGGTGCGCACGAGGTGACCGACGACGCCCTGCTCGACCTCGGCCCGCACCTCGTCGACCTGGCCCGCTGGATCACCCGCGGCGAGGTGACGGACATCCGGCGCGCTGCGGTGTCGCCGGAACGGGCGGAGTTCGACCTGGCCCTGGGGGCGGCCCGGGCGCGGATCCGGTGCGCGACGAACCGGCCGCATCGCGAGCACGTCGAGGTCCGCCACCGGTGGGGGGATGTTGTCGGCCGCCACCACCACGGTGGCCTGCTGGCCGCGGTGCGCGGGCTGCTCACGACCCGGCCCGGGCCGCACCCGCTCGTCGCCTCGCTGACCACACAGCTGGAGGCCTTCGCCCGCGCGGTACGCGGGGCGCCCGAACCCACCCTGGGCCGCGCCGCCGACGGGCGCGCGGTCATGGCGACCATCGACGCGGTGCGCGCGTGCGCGGCCGGCGACGGACTCCCGGTCACGATCGCAACGGAGGGATAAGACGTGCTGGCCGTCCTGCAGTTCGACTCCCCGAGCCTGGAGTTGCTCGACCGCATGCTCGGCCAGGGACGGCTCCCTGCGCTGGCGGGCCTGCGTGAACGCGGCGGGTGGCACGACCTGGAGACCCCGGCGACGCATTTCGCGGCCGGTGCGTTCCACACCCTCTACAGCGGCACGGAGCTCGCCGACCACGGCCTGCTCTACCCCTTCCAGTGGTCCGCGCCCGACCAGCGGGTGCGCTACACGACCGCGTTCGAGGCACCGCCACCGGTGTGGGAACGGTTGCCCGGCGCGCGCACCCTGGCCATCGACCCGTACGAGAGCCGCGCCCCCCGTACGGCCCCGGCCGGCACGGTCGTCAGCGGCTGGCAGTTCACCGACCGGGTGGTGTTGCAACTCTGGTCGTCCCCGCCGGGCATGCGCAACCGGCTGGAGCAGCTGTTCGGGCCGGCCGCGGCGGTGGAAGAGGTGTTCGGGCGCAGCTCCACCCGAGACCTGCTGCGGCTGCGCCGCGACCTGCTGGCTGCTTCCGGGCGGGCCGCCGACGCCGCGAAGCTGCTGCTGGCCGGCAACCGCTTCGACCTGACCTGGCTGACCTTCAGCGCGGGGCACGTGGCCGGGCACCAGTTCTGGGACCTGTCCCAAGTGGACGACAGCGTCGATGCCGCCACCCGGCATCTGCTCTCCGGCGCGCTGGAGGAGGTGTACCAGAGCGTCGACGCGGCATTCGGCCGCGTGCTGGCCGCGCTACCCGACGGCGCCGACGTCATCGTGGTGTCCCCGGTCGGGATGGACGTCAACACCAGCCGGGCCGACCTGTTGCCGGAGATGCTCGACGCGGTCCTGCTCGGCGGCGCCCGCCCAGACTCCGGCTCAGCCTCCGGGTCGGGCTCGGTCTGGAAGCTGCGCGCGGCCCTGCCGACCGGTCTGCGGTCCCGGGTCGCGGCCGCGCTACCGGACCGCGTCGCACTGGCGCTGACCGCGCGCCTGGAGCTGCGCGGCCAGGACTGGAGCTCCACGCGGGCCTTCGCCCAGCCCGCGGACAACCAGGGCTACGTGCGGCTCAACCTGCGCGGGCGCGAGCGGGACGGGATCGTCAGCGCGGCCGAAGCCGAGCCGCTGATGGACCAGATCGCGACCGGCCTGCTCACCTTCCACGACCCGGACGGCACCCCGTCGGTCAAGGCCGTGGAACGGGTCGCCGACACGTTCCAGTCCGGAATCCATTCCGACCGGCTGCCCGACCTGATCGTGCGCTGGAACGACCGCCCCGCGACCCGGCTCGACGCCGTCACGTCGCCACAGTTCGGCACCGTAAGCCGCCGGGGTTCGGGCAGCGGTCGCTCCGGCAATCACACCGCGGGCGACGCCTGGGCGCTGGTGGTGCCCGGCGCGTCGCGGCCGCGGACCCCCGGCCGGCCGCCCCGTCTGGTGGACGTCGCCGCGACCGCCGCCGCTCTGGCCGGCGCGGACCTCACCGACCTGCCCGGTGAGCCCTTGCTCCAGCGGTAGCTACTAGCCGGGCTTCACCCTATCCCGACCAGGCGTGTTTCCTGGCTGGCTTGCCCGGGGCACTGCCCGTGAACTCGACACCAGCGACATTGCAGTCCTGCCCGACGTCGCTCTCGTCGAGTTCACGGGGCGCGGCACCGACCCATGCCCGACTGCTGCCCGGGGCGGCCGTGCCGCTGGAGTGACCGGCCCGCGACCCGGCTCGACGCCGTGCGCCCCGGGGCCTCGGTCGCTCCGGCGGTCACACGATGGGCGATGCCTGGCGCTGGTGGAGCTGCCCGGTTTGGCGGCTGGTGATGATCAGGTCCCGATGCAAGTCCGGCGGACATGCCGGTGGCGTTGACCGACGCCAGCGACGATGAGCACGTGCGGGCCGAAGATCTCCCGGTCGAGGATCGGCGTACGGAACGCCGCGCAGCGGATGATTGGACACACCCGTATGGGCAGCTGAACGCCGAGCTGGGCAGCTATCGTGGTCGCCATGACCGCTGCAGTCACTCGGCCGCCGTTCGCCGCCGCCTCTCCGGCTGAGATTCGCGCGGCCCTCGTCCCCGAGGAGCGCTCAAGATTCGACCGCGGGTATCGCCAGGCGCTCGAGGTGGCGGCTGAGACGTTCAGCCTTGAGGAACTCGAGGCGACCCTGCAGTCCTGGCGGCGCATCGCGTGGATGTGCACCGATCCTGATCGTTACCGGCAGATGTGGCGGCGTGCCGCGACGCTATACACCCGCGAGGACATCTCCGCGGACGAGGCGCTGCCCGTCACCAAGGCCCGGCTCGGCTACTGACCCGGTGTACAGCGTCACCACCGACGAGCAGACCGACCAACAGATCGCCGCGCTGCCTGCCGACGCGCTGGGCTCCTTCGCCGAGGCGCGAACGCTTCTGGAAATCCAGCCGTGGAGCGGAGACACGATCCACCGTGGCAATCCCGGCGGACCCGTCCGAACCCTGGCGTTCAGCCATGCCGGGATGATCACCTACCTGGTCATCGACGAACTTCGGCGAGTGGACCTGCTGGACGTGCTCTGGGCAGGGCGAACTCCGCGAATACCCGGGACGCCGCACGGGCCTGGGCGTTCCCGCCCGAGAGCAATCAGCCGTGCCCTCGTGGTGAACTCAGGGCCGAGGGTATTGGCGAACGCGCGGGCGAGCCCCAGCTCGAGCGGCCGCGACCGCCTCAAGTCCCATCCCCAGCGCTGTCGCGGCTTGAGCGACGCAGATCAGGGCACCGGCCCGCGGGCCGTGGGCGAGGCCGCGGCGCAGCAGGCCGGCGTAGAAGCGCGGCGCCTCCAGGCGCAGCAACGTCCCCCGGTCGGAGCGGAACCGGTAGGCACCCCGGCCGTAGCGCAGCTGCTGGCGCCAGAACCCGGCCGGCGAGAGCTTCTGGTGATGGCGGACCAGCGCCGAGGGCTCGAACACCAGCGCGTGGCCCGCGCCGGCCAGCCGCGCGCACCAGTCGCGGTCCTCGCCGGCCGCCAGCGGGTAGCGCTCGTCGAAGGGAATGGACCGGCACACCTCGGTCCGGCAGGCGAGGTTGCTGGTCGGGGCGAAACGCATCCGGCCCGTCGCCGGGTCGATCGTCGCCTCTGCCAGGTGGGTGGCGATCGCCTGGGAGGCAGCTGCCAGGACGCTGCCCGGCCGGCCGTTGCGGGTCGGCCCGGCGGCCGCGGCGGCGCCTGTGCCCGTGGTGATCCGGCGCCCGAGAGCTTGCGCCCATCCGGGGACGGGCTCGCAGTCGTCATCGGTGAAACAGATCACCGGCGCCCGGGCGGCACGCACCCCGGCGTTACGGGCCGCCGCCGGCCCGTGACCCGTGCCATGCACCAGCCG
>JBOHGH010000230.1:0-3903 GCA_050699975.1 Pseudonocardiaceae bacterium
GCGCGAGCCCGGTCGGTTCGGTGACGCGCTGCAGCCCGTCCAGCTCGACCCCCTCGTTGCGCAGCAGCTCCAACGCGGTGTCGGCCTCGGGGTCGGTGCCCACCGCGGCGACCAACCGGACGGGTAGTCCCAGCCTGCGGGCGGCCAGCGCCTGGTTGGCGCCCTTGCCTCCGGGGACGCGGGTCAAGCCGGTGGTGGTGAGGGTCTCACCGGGATCCGGCAGCCGCGGCAGCACAGCCACCAGATCGAGGTTGACGCTGCCGACCACCGTCACGCCCACGGCCCCATCCCACCATGCGGCATGACTGCGACAAGCATCCATGTAGTGCTTTTAGGGGTGGCCCGCACTGCGACAAGCATCGATGTAGCGCTCAACCGCGGTGCTGGTCTGCGATGGTGGCGATGTCGGTCGGGGTGCCTGCCATCAGAGTGCTGGCCTGCGCGCTGATGATCTCGGTGGGCCAGTCCCACCAGGCTGCCCGCTGGAGCAGTTCGACGTCGGCCGCCGGGTACCGTTGTTTGATCAGTTGGGCGGGGTTGCCGCCGACGATGGTGTAGGGCGAGACATCCCGGGTGACGAGGGAAGCGGTGGCGATGATGGCGCCATTGCCGATCGTGATGCCGGGCATCACCGTCACGTCGCGACCGAACCAGACGTCGTTGCCTACGACGGTGTCGCCCTTACTGGTGGCGCGCGCTTGGAAAGTTTCCAGTGTCGCGTCCTGCCAGCGGCCGGGGAAGATCGTGAACGGGAACGTGGACGGACCGCTGCTCAGGTGGTTGGCGGCGGCCATGACGAAGCGCACCCCGGCCGCGATCGAGCAGAACTTGCCGATCAGCAGGAGCTCAGGACCGTAGCCGTAGAGCACACGCTCGTCCTCGAAGTTTCCGGTGTCCTCGGAGGCGTCGTAGTAGGTGTACTCGCCGACTCTGACCTTCTCGGAGGTGATGGTGGGGCGGACGAAGACGCAGAATCGCTCGTGTTCAGGCAGCGGGTAAGGGTGGGTCGGGTCGGGGACGGTCAACGGTCCTCCCGGGCGGGTAGTCACGGCAACGGTCAGGCAACTCAATAGTGCCGAGAGTGCGCCAAACTGGGATCCGCACGTGGTAACGGTGGCCAGCGTCGAGGCTGACGCCTGGGGCGACGAGCTGAGGGGGGTCGGCGTTCCCGCCCGCGGTGCCGCAGGCGCCGTTCCGCGCCGGGATCCAGACCGAGGGGATCCGCCCGGGCCTGCACGCCAGGAAGAAGCCCAAGCCCAGGCGCACCAAGAACACCGTCGAGCGACCTGTCCTCGACGATCACGTCGAGCCCGATGGCATCTTGTTCTGACCCGATTGCGTGGGCAGAAGGTGACTACTCTGGTTATGAGTACGTTATTGTCGGAGTGGGTCGTGGAGTGGTCGTTGGGCGGGGTCCACGGTCTTCGGGGGGATGAATTCCGGCTGCCCGCGGGCATCGAGCCGGATGTGCCATCCTTGGCGGTGCACGATGGTGTGGTGGTATTCACACAGAAGGCACATGTTCGACAATTTCGTCTCGCCACCGTCGAGCCAGCTCCGAATATGGTGGGCATGGCAATAGCGGGGCGGGCGCCCGCACCCGGGAAAGGCGCATCCTTGATCGCGTTCGCCGAGGGCATCGCGTAGCGCGGCGGTGGCGAGGCGGTGCTGACGCCCGACATCCAGCGGCATCGAATCGCTGCCCAGCACCATGGGCACCACGCAGGAATCGCAGGCGAGGCGGCGGGCCTCGGCTGCTGAAATGCGCCCGCCGGTGTCCAGTACGGCCGATCCGAGGCCGTCCATGAGATCGGTGAGTCTCATGGTGAGCACCAGGTGGGGGCGTTGCCCAGCCCGGATCGGGAGCTTACCCTCGTCCAGCAGGCAGCTCATGGCGTCCACCAGCGCATCGGCGTTGCGGCGGGCTGGGCTGCGGAGGTCGGGTATCCCATCGGCTGGGGGACGGCGGCCGTTGAGGGAGTTCAGGACCTCCAGGACACGGGCGCCGCCTTCGGGGTCCAGCTTTCCCGTGAGGCTCACAGCGCCGTCGGGTCCGGTGCGGACCCGCAGCTCCCGCGCCTGCTCGGGCTCCTCGGTCGGCGCGTTCCCGTCGGGGTCCAGGTGGGCCAGCAGCCGCTCGCCGATCCGGCTCAGCGCGGCCGGGTCGAACCGGCGTGCGGCGTGCGCGAGGGTCTCCTCGGCCTGGGCGGCCAACTCCGGATGCGTCGACGGGGGAATGCGGCGCATGGTGGCGGTGATCACACGCAGGTGGGTGGGCCCGATTGCACCAGCGGCCAGTTCCGCCGCGGTAGCGGGCAATGCCGGGGGAAGGATCTCTCCGGTGAGCGACCGCCTTGGGGAGAGCAGCCCGGCTTGCTCGGTACGGGTCTTGGCGTCGCTCTTGGACAGATTGAGCGCCCCGGCCAGCAACCGACCGGTCGTACCGAACCCGCTGACCGCGCCCGCATTCTCGGCGTCCAACTCCGCGACCACCTCGAGGATCCGAGCATAAGACCGCCGGAAATCCGCCTCGGCCTCACGCAGCACTTCCAGTAACCCGCCGATGCGAGCCTGAGTCCGATCCTCCACCGTGGTCACGAGACCATTCTCGCGCAGACCCCCGACAATTCTCGGGCGTGCGGAGCCGAACTCGGAAAACTCGGATGGCAGTGACGTGGAGAGCCCGGCAACGGCCGGCTGGTAGTCCCAACGCTCACCACCAGACACCGTGCGCCGACCCCCGCACAGTGGCGCCGAGCGCCAGCCAGCCGGCCCGCCCAATCGCCTTAGTTGACGCTTTCCCGGGTGAGGGACTTCGTGTACTCGGTCGCCGAAATCGCGGGCGCAGGCGATGGAGCAGTAGCGCAAGGTCAGGACCGTCGTGCGGTACTACGCCGCGTACCGGCAGGACGTCGACGATCGGATCGTGGTCAACCGGGAGGTCGCGCAGCAGGCCCGCTGGCGATTTATTCGTTCACGCCAGGCGATGGCCGCGTACTCGGCCCGGCCTGCACAGGCTCGCCGACGCCCTGCACGACGCCATCTCGGGGGATCGTATCGCTGGTCACAACGTCGTCTCCTGGCTTGCCTGAGCTCATTTCGTTCACGCGCACCAGATGCCGACACACCGGGCACACGATCCCGACACACTGAGCATGGAGGGAGGACACGCCGGGTTGGTCATGGCCGGAGGAAGCGGAGCGCCTCCTGGAGGCGCCGCACCGTCTCCGGTGCCAGGACCAGCTCGATGGAGACATGCTGGTTGGCACCGAACACCCGACCATCGATTGCCAGTGTCGTCATCTCCTGGCCGTCGGCGAGGTCGGGGCTGAATACATGGCTGCTGCTCATCCGGATGTCGGCGTCGACGACGAGACCGTAGCCGGCCAGTTCGTCGCCCATCAGGATGCAACCCTCGGCCAGGTCGGAACCGACACCTTTGAGCCGCCGCCCTGGCACCCACAGCCACGCTTCACCCTGATCGATCCGCCGCCAGTGAGTGGAGCACACCGACACCCGGGGCGGCTCATCGCCGTTTGTCGGGACACGCACCTCGTGATCCGGGTCGCTCCGGTGAGCGGTGCAGTGGATCACCATGCACGACGGTGGCGGCATAGTTGCCTAGAGAGGCTGCGCCTCGGACCGCCAAGTCTGTGGGCACCCCGAATAGTCCCTGCGACTTCCTGAGCGCAAGCTCCCGCAGGGACTCCCGGTCTGGGGTGGCTGACCGTCGCCATCCGCTGCGCCGAGTCGGGCGACCTAAGCCTAAGTCGCCGTCGTTGTGCCACTCATCGTGGCTGGTCAGGCGGCCGAAACGCCTGTGTGGGAGCGGACGAGTAGAACGCTACGCCCTCTTGAGGACTTGGCTCAAGTGTCAAAGTTCTAGGGACCAAGGATCGCTAG
>JBOHGH010000231.1:0-3823 GCA_050699975.1 Pseudonocardiaceae bacterium
GGAGGGATGGGGCTGCCACGAGTCAGACTCCCGGATTTCCGCGGTCTGAGGGGTGTCCGGCAGGATGCGGACTCGGGGTCCCTAACAGCCGTGTGTGCTGCTCAGGCCGGGGAGGCAGGGTCAGGGGAGGCAGGGAGAACTCCCTGCCTCCCTGACCAACTCCCTGCCGGGTCCCTCGTCACCCGTGAGCCAGCCGGAGTGGCCCTCGCGGCGGACATCCCCTGTCTTGTACGGGCACATCCAACCCGCTGGACTGCCAGCAGTCGGCGTCGATTGCTTTGGTTGCCAGGTCGGCTCTCCGCTCATCACATCGTGGGTATGTCTGTACTTCGCGTGTTCCACAGGCCCATAGTGACTATCCACATCTTTGACTAGGGAATACGTTGCCGCACGCGAGAACTGTCCACAGCCGGTGACCCGAATTTCCGGGTTTATCCACAGTCAGCGACTTGTTGTGCCCGTAGCGCTCCCCAACCGGGCTTGGCTAGGGTGCACTTTCATTCACACCGTCCGTCGTATGGGTACTTTACCACCTTGTGAGGCTTCCTCGTGGGAAACGTGCTGTCGCCTGATTTGACCGTCCGTGACTTGAACGACTGGGCGAAGATGCAGTTGGGACGCTTGCGTCTGGCGCTGGGAAGCGATACCTGTAGCGAGCCTGCCTTTGTGCTTGCGCAGGCAGCGAAGCTCGCTGAGGAAGTCGGTGAGCTGCAGGCCGAGGTTCTTGGTCAGGCCGGCTACCAGCGAGCTACTAAGAATCAGTGCTTTACTGCTGAGTCCATGTCCCGCGAACTCGCCGACGTGATGATTTGCGTCGCTATCCTGGCCAGCTCGCATGATATTGATCTCGGTAAGGCTCTTGCGTCAAAGATCGAAGCGATAAATGCACGTCACGAGAGCAACGCTTAGACTAGCAGCCTCTCGAAGTGCTCGCTCAACGGTGATCCACGCGAGCAGATGCGCTGCGACGTCGGGGTGCTCATTGCGCGGCCGCTAACAACGCGTCGGCCACCTGGATGGCTTGGGGACGGGTGAGCACCGTCGCGGTGTTCATCGTGGCGTCCAACGTCACCACCACCCGGCGCACCACGGTGCCGCCCACCAAATCCGTCTCCCGCCACAGGATGATCGTGCGGTTGCGGCCCCGGGATCGTAACCGGTGAGGACGAACCGGTGCGAGCGCTCTGCTGTCATCGTGCACGCCTCAACTGCTGTCGGGGGACGGTCGTCGGCGCGCACAGTTGGCAGTAGCGCGCCTCCCGCGCGATCAGTGCCGCGGGTAGTACATCCTCGCCGCACAGCGCGCTGTACCGGCCCCGCGGCAGCCCATCGGCCGCAGCGTCGACCGTCAGCCGATGCGCTGTGCCAGCAACGTCCACCATCTCGACCGTGCGCGTGCGTTGTCGCTGTGCCTGGTCACTCTGTAGCCGATGTCTTGGCTTGTTGTGTCGCCCTACCATCGGTCTTTCCCTTTTCGTGGTGGTGGAACCGGCCGGGTCACGGGGAGTCGAAGTCGGGGAACAACGCCTCAACCCGCGCCCCGGCCGGAATCGTGGGGGGGGATCAGCCCAGCCGGACTACCACTGGTCGCACCCGGGCACGCCGGGTTGGCGGTGACCGCCTGGATCGCTCGCATGCGTTTCAGCAGCTCAACAACCAGGGTGTCGTTGTCGGCGTTGCAACCCTTATCTGCGTTGGTCAAGAACAACTCGGCCAGCGCTTCCCCAGGGGTCAGAGAAGGCACAGCGGGAGAGCGCGTCGCGGCTAGGTCAGTGGTGGTGTTCGTCACGGTTGACGAGGGTGAACGCGATCAAGCTCATGGTGTTCCGCAGTGGGAACATCATCCGGGATCACCCCGCTGGGCTACGCCGGGCAGCCCAGCCCGGTATGCCATTCTCCGGAGCGTTCGCCCAGCCGGGGAGTCATGGCGCGTACGGGTGAGCAGCTCGCCGAGTACCTCACGGGTGATCGGGTCTCGGAGCACGGAATGCGGCGAGAGCACTTCGGCGCGGCGCAACGCCATCGCCGCGTCCTCATGGCGCCCCCGCAGCCGGGCCAGTGCCCGGCCGTAGGTGACCCAGTAGTCAGCCTGCCGCGCCCGGAGTAGGTGAGTCTCTGGTCGCAAACCCTCCGCGACCCGGATCGACAACTCGTGGTCCCCGGTCTCCAGCAGCGCGCGCATCCGCCACTGCCCGACATCCTGCGGACCGAACCCCAGCCCGTAGGCGTTGACCTCCCCGGTACGCGCCGCCAGCTCAGCGGCGTACTCCAAGGACGCATCGACGTCACCGGGCCGGGAGTCCACCGCCGCCAGGAATGAGCGGCACAGCGCAAGGGTGCCTTCCAGCTGCATCCCCTCCGGCGTGCGCGTCGGCACACTGACCGAGTCCACCTCGGCCCGCGCGAGGTCGACCGCTCCCGCCGTCACCAGCACATACAGACCGCCCCAGACGGCCAAGCCTCTCGCCTCCGGTGTGTCGCGCTGCTCGGCAGCGCGGAAGGCCAGCTCAGCGGCCATCTCGCGCAGCTCGATCGCGCCCGGGCCGACAACGCGCAGCCACCCCACGGTGGCATTGGAATGCAGCAATACCGCCAATTCGAGCAGCTCGGCGACATCCCGGCCAGCCGCGATCGAGGTGTGCAGGTCCCGGATCAACGACGGCAATGCAGCACCGACCTCGCCACTGCGATCACAGCGGCAATGCGCCTCCACCGTCGCCACGACCCGTGCCCGCAGCGCCTCCACCGGCAAAACCTGACCGCCGGGCCGACTACGCCTCGCTGCCATCAGTGCCAGGAACACCGCATTGATGGCGGAATCGGTCTCCCCATTGGCCGGTGCTGGCACCGGCAGCCTCATCAACTCGCTCGGGGCGATCTGGAGCGCGTCGGCCAGCGCGACGATCTCCGAGAGGCTGTCGAGGGCACGTTCCCCGTGCTCGATCCGCCACAGCTGCGTCGTGCTCATCCCGGCCAGCCCGGCGACAACCCGCAGCGACTTACTCCGCGACTTGCGGATCTGGTACAGGCGTCGGCCGATCGTGCGCGCGTCGCCAACGTCCACCAGGGCACCTCTCCTTGCCAGGCCCCTGCCGATGCCCCGGAGCTACCTCCGGGCGTGAACCTCGGCAAGGAGGTAACCGCCAGGTTAGTAGCCACCCTCCCAGGCGGCCCGCAAGCCGCCATCCGCGCATACGAAGAGCCATAGCCTAGGGTGACTGCCCGGCCGTCCACGGACCCTCTGCGCAGGAAAGATCACGATTTCAGCATGCGGCAGCCTGCGGCTGCTCAACCCCATTACTTGCACACTGAGTAGTCATGAATAGCTGCGGGGGTTCGGGGAGGGAGACGGCAGCCACGTGCCAAACTCCCGGATTCCCGGGTTAGGCAGGGTGTTCACAGGACGGAGACAAGGGTCCCTGTCAAGGGTATAGCCCGCTCAGCGGGGGGAAGCAGCCTTGGGGAGGCTGTGGGGAAAACTCCCAGCATCCCCGGCGCCTCCCCACCAACTCCCCGCCCTCCTTCGTCACCGTCAGTATCCGGCGGTCGACTGCGCTGCACCCCAAACAGGAGTTGTCGGGGCAGGGCACGGAGCTCCGGTGCCGCGCGCTAAGCGCGGTACCCCTAAACACCGCTACGGCTGTGGTGCTGCCCTCGGGCTGAGGCAGGACGATGCACCCTCCCTAGACCGCCGAAAGCGGCTGTTTCGGGGGTGGTGAGTGCTGGTCTGCCTCACCGTGGTTGCCTGCCTTCTCGCAGCTCACAACTAGGGCAGTAGCCGGGCGGCGGGGTGAGGCATGTGCCTCGGCGGGGAGTTGGTGCC
>JBOHGH010000232.1:0-3719 GCA_050699975.1 Pseudonocardiaceae bacterium
GAACCGCTCGACCTCGTCACGGCGGACAGGCCGCACCACCAAACCCTCGCGCACGCTGTTGGTCACGCACGACTTCTACCAGCCGCTGCCGGCAAAAGCCAGCACCCAACGTCCAACCCGGTCAACCAGCTACACCACCGACTTTGCCGAGGCACTGGGTGTTCCCCTAGCTGTGGGGATCTCACTGCTCGGTGGCGTCGAAGGGCTTTTCATCCGCAAGTCACGCAAGCAGTACGGCACATTCCGCCGAGTAGAAGGCGTGCTGAGACGAAGCGGTGGCGTGGTCGTGATCGACGATGTTGTTCGCAGCGGCACGCAGATGCTCGCCGCTATTGCCGCCGTACGATCGTCTGGCCTCCAAGTGGTGGGTGCCTTGTGCGTTCTTGAACGCCCAGGCATGGAAGAGCCGTGTTGCAGGGGGTCGACGTTCCGCTCACGGCCTTGTTCAGCGAGGAAACGCTAAGTGTGAGAATGTCAACTCCATTTGGCCCCACTGTGATGGCTTGATTTGGCCCCACCTCGAGCTGAGTTGCTGGGTCGTTGATTACTTTGTGTAGTTATATGTGGGTTGGGTGTGGTGTGTGTGGTGGGTTCCTTTCGTCGGTTTGGTTAGACACCGGTACCTGGTTGTGGGCGGTCAGGGTGGTTGTGGGCCGGCTGAACAGGGTTGTGGTGCGGTTGTGGTGGACGGGGGTCCAGGTTGGTACCGGTGTCGGTGAGTGGGCTCGTGTTCGGGCGCCTAGTTAGCCGGTTTGGCGGCTTTTTTGGCGGTGCGGGTGGTGCGGAGCCGGTAGGAGTCGGTGCCGGTTTGGATGATGTGGGCGTTGAACGTGAGGCGGTCGACGACGGCTGCGGCTAGGCGCGGGTCGGTGAAGGTATGGCCCCATTCGGAGAACGGGGCGTTTGTGGCGATGGCGATAGAGGCACGCTCCTCTCGGTCGGTGATGACTTGGAACAACAGCTCGGCGCCGCGCGGGTCGAGGTGCAGGTAGCCCAGCTCATCGACCAACAACAGGTCAAGGCGGGCATAGCGAGCCAGCGCTCGGGTCAACGCGCGGTCGTCGGCGGCCTCGACGAGCTCGTTGACCAGCCCCGCGGCGGTGGTGTACCGCACGCTGCGCCCCGCCTCGCAGGCGGTGACCCCGATCCCGATCAGCAGATGCGATTTCCCCGTGCCCGAGTCACCCAACAACACGACCGGCTGCCCACGGTCGATCCATGCCCCGGCCGCCAGCGTCGCCAGCGTCGCCGGGTCCACGCTGGCGGCGGCGGACAGATCGAACGCGTGCAGGGTCTTGAGCCTGGGGAAACGGGCCTCCTTGACCCGCCGCTCGCGGCGACGGGTGGCGCGGGCGTCGACCTCGGCTGACAGGACCTCGGCGAGGTAGCCGCGGTGGGTGGCACGGTCACGGGCTGCCGCATCCGCCAGCTCGCCGGCTTGCGCGCGTACCGTGGGCAGCCCTAGCGCCGCGGCCGCGGCGGTGATGGCAGCATCGGCGGCGGGCTCGGTCAACGCGGCGGTCACGCCCTCGCCTCGACATCGGGATCAGGCCCGGGCTGGGGGTCGGGGTTGCCGGGCCGGTCGAGCAGGTCGTCGTAGCCGGCCAGGTCGGGTGCGGGCCGCTCCCAACCGTCGGGACGCCTGGAGAGCGGGATGACCTTGGCCAAGCGGCGTTGTTGGCCGCCGGGGCGGTCGCCGTGGCCGCCGGCGGCGCGGCGCGCCTCGATCGCGACCAACGACGCGTCCGCCACCTTGATGCGCAACGCCGCGGTCAGGCCGGCGGCGACGTGGACCGCGGGCATGCGCCGGTGCAACAGCAGCACCTCGATCAGCGCCCGGGTGCCCTCAGCGTCGCCGTGCCGGGCGCGGGCGGCGTCCCAAAACGCCTGGTGCAACTCGGTGAACGCGCCCGAGGCCTTGGCTTGGGCCAGGGCGGTCGCGCCGGGCAACGCGCCGGGTTTGCGGGCCAAGATCTCCAGATAATGGTCCAGCTGCAGGTGTTGGACGCCTTTGTGCAGGCTGCGCTCGTGGACCGCCACGATCGCCTCGCTCCCAGGCGCCAGGACCTCGAGGTGGCGGGCGCCCAGCCGTATCCGCAGCCGGCGGCGGGCGTAGCGGGCGGGCACCGAATAGTGCGCCTGCAGCACGCACACCCTGGCCTTGGCGTCCGCGCTCGCCTCGATCAACCGGGCCGAGTCGAACGGCTCGCAAGGCAACGGGCCCAGCAGCGGCGCCTCGGCGGCGAACGCGTCCCCCACGGTTTGGGCGCGGCCGGTGATCACGCGGGCGTCGTCGGCCACCGCCGCCTGGGAGATCAGCGTGTTGAGCTCGTCCAGACAGCCGACGCGGGGGACGGGCACGAGGTGGGCCCGGCGGAAGCGGCCGACCTCGCCCTCTACCCCGCCTTTTTCGTGTGCGCCTGCCTTGCCGGGCTCGCAGAAGAACGAGTCGAACCCGTAGTGCGACCGCAACGCGATGAACCGTTCGTTTTCGACCCGGTCACGGCCGCGCAGGATCCGTACCACCGCCGCCTTCAAGTTGTCATAGCGCACCCGGCCGGGCACGCCACCGAAGTGGGCGAAGCCGAGCACGTGCCCCTCGAAGAACGCCTCCTGCGCCTGGTTGGCGAACGCGATCGCGAACGAGCGGCCCGAGCACGAAAGCCGCATGTGGAACAACCACAACCGCAACAGCGTCCCGTCGATCCAGGCGTCGAACTCCCCGAAGTCGACCTCGGCCTCCGCGCCGGGCGCATGCTGTTGCACGATCGGCACATCCTGACCCGAGCTGGCCAACTCGGCGCGGATCTCGGCCACCCTCGCGCGGACCGTGGACTCGGCCACCTGTGCGTCGCACTCGGTGACCAGCCGCTGCCAGATCCGCCGAGCCGTATGCCGCTGTTTCGGGCGCACCTGCAAGTCCTCGGTCAACCACCGGCGGATCGTGGCCTCGTGCTCACCCAACACCGGTGAGACCCGCTCAGGCGTCTTGCGGGCGGGCGGGACCGCGCTCGCCAACGCCTGGCGGACCACGCGCCGGTGCACTTTGTGGCGGCGGGCCAGCTCGCGGATGCTGGTCCCCTCCCACCGATGCTCTCTGCGGATACGTTCGTACAGCTCCACCTTCGACATCCCTTCTGCCCCTTTGGTCGCGATCCTGATAGATCACGCACCGTAAGGCCTAGGGCTCGAAGGTGGGGCCATCTCAAGCCATCACTCCGGCCCCAAGTGGGGCCAAATCAGACTGTCATTCCCATAAGTGTGCGCTAAGCCCGTACAGCGCGCCAAATGGCGCGGGCAGCGGGGTTGCGGAGCAGGATTTCCAGCCGAATCATTCTTTGGACCGGACCTCCCAGTCTGCGAGGAAGTCGCTCCACTCCACCCGGTAGTCGGCCTGGAGAAAGCCCCCTGCATCCTCAAGCGTCCGATGAGCGAACGCCAACAACGAGGTGATGGAACCTTGTCTTGCCTGCTCGAGAGCATCATCGAATGATGACGCTAGGTCAGACAGTTGCGAATGAAGCAGGCGGGACAACCACTTACCGGCGCCGAACCACTGGCCCGCTATGAGCAAGGCTAACTCGGCTGCTTGGGTAGCGACCCAGGGCGATCGGCAAAGTCGTGGGTGGTTGTGGGGGTGTAGGAGGGGGATTTGATCTGTTTTGGTTCGGTAGGGTGCCCGCGACGGGCGTCGCGGCTGCTGTGTGGGGGTTGCGGAC
>JBOHGH010000233.1:0-3704 GCA_050699975.1 Pseudonocardiaceae bacterium
TGGGGGGACCCTGCTGCGCAGCAGCCGCCTTACCAACAGCAGCCTCCCTACCAACCGCCACAGGTTGGTAGGTACCAACAAGGTCCGGGCTACCCGCAGCCCCCGCGGCGCCCGACCAACGCCCTCGCGATCGTGTCTCTGGTGTCCAGCATCGTCTGGCTCTGGGGGATCGGCAGCGTGGTCGCCCTGATCACGGGTTACATGGCCCGTCAGCAGATCCGGCAGCGGGACGAATCCGGCGACGGGATGGCGATTGCCGGATTGATCATTGGCGGTGTCGGCGTACTACTACTGTTCCTCATCCTGCTGGGCCTCGCCGCGGGAGGTTCGTCGTACTGACGAGGCCCCTCAGCGGTTGGTCAGGGTGGTGCGGGGGAACTCGTAGAGTGCGGGCCATGGATGTCCGCCGGCAGGTCCCACGTACCGACGCGGTGCTGGCCGACCCGGCAATTGCGGCCGCCGCCGAAAGGCTCGGGCGCCCGCAGGTGAAGCGGGCGGTGGCTGCGGCCCAGCAGCGGGTGCCGCAGCTGCTGCGATGAGCAAGTTCCTCCATTCAGAGCGTAACCGGACCACCGAGAATCTTCACCAATTAGGGGGTATTTTACCCCGCATGGGATTACTCTTCGTTGTGAGCGCACGGAGGAGCCGCTGCGTTCCTGACGCGGGTCGGCCGGGAGAGCGAGATGGCGGATGACATCGTAGTGGTGCTCGAGTTGGCCGAGTTCGGCAACGGCGAGTTCTGGGTGAAGTTCAACTCACCGGCGATCGGGCAGACAAAGGTGCGCCTCGACGGCGAGGCCCTCGTCGCTCTCCGTGCTCGCCTTGAGTCGGTCGAGCTGAGCGTGCTGAGCTCGAGTGCCCAGGTGTCGCGCCGACGCGCAGGCGCGCCCGCGCTGGAACGGCCCGTGCGGGAATTCGGAGAATCGCTGTACGGCGCCGTCCTCCGCAACGGCGTCCGCGACGCGTTTCAGCAGGCGCGCGGTATCGCCAAGCATCGCAAACAACCACTGCGGGTGGAACTGCGCATCGACAGCCCAACGCTGGCGGCACTTCCGTGGGAGTTTCTCTACGATCGTTCGAACGATGACTATTTGGCCCTCGCGGCGTCGGTGACGAGGTATCAGGAGCAGTTGGAGCCGGTGGCGCCGCTACTGGTGCCCCCTCCGCTGCGGGTACTCGGGGTGGTGGCATCTCCGGATGGGTTGGCCGCCCTTGACGTTGGCAAAGAGAGGGCGAACCTGGAGAAGGCAATCGGCCCCCTCGGCTCGGATCGGGTGAATCTCACCTGGATGGACGGCCAGAGCGCCGATGACCTGCGCGACACACTCTACGAGCGGTCCTGGCACGTACTGCACTTCGTGGGGCACGGCGGATTCGATGAGGAAGAGGATGAGGGCTTCCTTGAGCTGACCGACGCTGAAGGCCGACCTGACCGGCTGTTTGCCAGCAGGCTGGGCCGGTACTTGGAGGACAGCCAGTCGCTGCGCCTGGTGGTGCTCAACGCCTGCGAGTCCGGACGCACCGGTCTGGATGCCCTCTCCGGCACAGCGGCCACGATCATGCGTGTGGGCGTACCGGCAGTGGTGGCCATGCAGTATGAGATCAGTGACCCCGGCGCGATCACCTTCGCCAAGAGCTTTTACCAGGGGCTCGCTACGGGCCGGACCCTCGATCGGGCGGTGACTGCCGCCCGAGGAGCGATGAAGGACGCCAACCGCGACACCCTGGAGTGGGGAACGCCGGTGCTCTATCTGCGGTCAGAGGGAGCTCGGATCTTCGACGTCACGACGACCGCTCCGGCGAAAGCTCCTACCAAGGTACCGCCGCCCTCTGCTTCGCAACCGAAGCCGGGGCCGGCGCCGGGGTCGAATATCCCGCCTTCTTCTCCGATCCCGAGCACCTTGCCGTCGTCTCCGTTGTTCAAGCGCCTCAGGTTGAGCCCGGACCTGGCCTCGAAGGTGAGGGGCTTACTCACGCCTGACCCTCAGGATCGACCAAACGAAACCGTCCGTGCCGTCGAGGCGCAGGGAGCGACTGAGGTATGCCGCCTGAGTCACCCAAGCGCGGTGTACGCCGTGCTCTTCGATCCTGCCCGTGCCGCACTGGTGTCGGGGAGCGGCGACGGAACCATCCTGCTGTGGGACACGGCGACGACCGTGGTGATCCGGACATTGCGGGTGGCCGGTATCAGCGCTCCTGTTCGCAGCCTCGCATTGGTGCCCGGCCGGGAGTTCCTCGCCGCTGCCTACGGGGACGGCACCGTTCGAGTGTGGAATGTGGACACCGAGGTGGTCGCACTCACGGTCCGGCCGGCCGGAACCACGGCAGTACATTCGGTGTCGTGCAGCGGGGACGGGAGGACACTCGCGATCGGTTGTAACACCGGACTCACGGTGCTCATCGATCACCGTGGACGCGAGGTAGCGCGGCTGCGACACCGGGCGGTCGACAGGGCATCCGATGTCGCTGTATCCGATGTACTCGCAACTGCGTTCAGCCCGGACGCTCGTTGGTTACTCACCGGCGGTAGCGACGGTTCCGGTCAGCTCTGGGGAGCTCAGCGGTCGGTCACCACGATCTTCCCCCACCCCATGGCCGTTACCAGCGCCGCTTTCGCGCCAGACGGTCGTTGCGTCATCACCGGATGCGCCGACGGGACAGCACGGGTGTGGGACGACGCCCCTACAATCATCGATCGCCAACGCCACAGCAGCCCGGTAGTAGCAGTCGGAGCAGCCGCCAACCAGCGAGCAGTCAGCGCCCTTGCCGACGGCACTGTGGTGGTGTGGCGGCTCGGCGGGCCTCAGATAGCCACCGTCCGACTGCCCTCTGCCATACACGACGTCTCCATCACCGCTGACGGCCGCTGGCTGGCGACGGCCGGAGCCGACTGCATGGCACGGGTGTGGAAGATCCCGGCGACCCAGGAGATCTCGTGAACGACAAAGTCGACGTCCTGGTGCGCGACGCGCTGAGCACTGACGATCTCTCCCTAGTGCGGACTGCGCTTGAGGCCGCAGGAATTCAGGCGACCATCAGGGTCATGCCGCCACGTCGGGGCATCGACCCGTCTTGGTTGCTGCTGATCACGTTCCCCGTGCAGACGATGCTCAAGGTCGCGCTGGAGCGAATGGCCGCAGACGCCTTCGAGCAACTGAAACGGCTGGCCGGCTCACTGCACAACCGAGCGGGGGCTCGGGTCGCTGCACCATCGGATCTGGTGATCCTGAAGTGCACTGACAGCTCAGCTCGGATCGTGCTGGAGCCCGATCTACCTCTGGACGCCTACCGGATCCTGGCTGAGCAGGTCGTTCCCATCGTTCGCGATGGCGAGTGGCGCTACGACCGGCAGCGGTTGCGTTGGAGCAGCCACGACGTGGGATGAACTTCGTTACGACAACATAGAGGTGATGATGATGAGCGAACAGTGGGGCAGCGGCTCGACGTCCGACCCCAGACCACCGCAGGGGCAGGCTGCGCCCTTCAATCAGCCGGGTAATCAGCCGCCGACCTGGGGGGACCCTGCTGCGCAGCAGCCGCCTTACCAACAGCAGCCTCCCTACCAACCGCCACAGGTTGGTAGGTACCAACAAGGTCCGGGCTACCCGCAGCCCCCGCGGCGCCCGACCAACGCCCTCGTGATCGTGTCTCTGGTGTCCAGCATCGTCTGGCTCTGGGGGATCGGCAGCGTGGTCGCCCTGATC
>JBOHGH010000234.1:0-3697 GCA_050699975.1 Pseudonocardiaceae bacterium
GGCCTGGCGGACCTCGGCTGGCACGGCCGCGCGCCTGCCGGTGGCCCGGGCCACCAATCTGGTGCGCACGCTCAAGGACTGCGCTGCGTCCGGCCTGATGGTCGTCGGGCTGGATGCCGGCGGCTCGATGTCGCTGGACTCGTTCCCGCTGGCCACCGGACCGCTGATGCTGGTGCTCGGCTCGGAGGGGCGGGGGCTGTCCCGGCTGGTCCGCGAGACCTGCGACGCCACGGTGTCGATACCCATGGCGGGGCCGGTCGAATCGCTCAACGCGTCGGTTGCCGCCGGTGTGGTGCTTTCTGAGGTGGCGCGCCTACGCCGCGCTGGCTGACCCCGCGTCGGGTGGCTGGCGGCCGCGCGCTCTCCTGCGCCGAACCCGGGACCAGAGCTGTTCGGGCAGCCTTGAGTCGACGCAGCGTGGCGAAACGGGCGCTACGGCATGCCGCATGTTCGCATCGCCGGCATTGTGTGTATCTTGTCGCGATCAGCGTTCGCTACGCGGCAGTTTCGGTACGCCGCGTTCCTCTCGACAAGGAGAATCCGTAGCCGTGGCTCAGAAGACCATCGTCACCCTCATCGATGACCTCACTGGCGAGGAAGCTGAAGACATTACGACAGTCGAGTTCGCGCTCGAGGGCGTCACCTACGAGATCGACCTGGCGGACGACAACGCCGCCCAGCTTCGTGATAAGTTGTCCCGTTACGTCGCGGCTGCCCGTAAGACCAGTGGGCGGCGCCCGGGCACTCGTGGCGCAGACCGCCCGGCTGGCCGTGCGAACGGCAACGGGAAGGTCGCGGGAAGCGGCTACAACCGCGACACCCTCAAGGCCATCCGTGAGTGGGCCAAGCAGAATGGCCACAATGTCAGTGACCGCGGTCGGCTGCCGCTCACCGTTGTGCACGCCTGGGAGGCGAACCATCAGGGAGTGACGAACAGCGGCAAGCTTCCGGCGTTCTCAGGCTAGGGCTACCGGGGCAGCACTTCGCCGTCCTGAACCTGGTCACGAGCAGGTGCGGGGCGGCCGAACGGAGGAATTGTGGAGGCTGGGGGGCCACCGTGGCTGACGATCACGATCGCGGCCATCTCCCTGATCGGAATCGTGGTGACGGCGGTGATTGGTCCAATGATCGTGGAGCGGGTCAAACCGGGCCGGTCGACCCTTGAACCGATGACGCCCGGGGTGATCGCGCAACAGGCCAGCGACGCGGTGACGCTCATCCAGTCCGCAATCGCAGACCTGCAAACCCGAGTCGGACGACTCGAGGCGTTGCAGATGACGGTTGTCCATGACAAGCGTGGATGAGCTCACCGAAGGCCTGGACCGGCTGCGGGACTCCATCGCGCAAACTGCCCGGGCCGCTCCCCAGGTTGCGCGGCAAGAAGTCCACCGGGAAGGACGGGCCTACTTCCGGGGTGCGGTGGCGGCCTCGGTGGTCACGTCCTTGCTCGTCGGCATCCCGCTGCTGCTATTGAACCGCAGCATTGCCCAGAACACCGCTGAAGATCAGGTGCGCGCCACCCAATTCCAGGCCGCGTCGCAGGACATCCGGCAGCTCGCGCAGGGCGCCTACGACCTCGGGGTGGTGGCAAACGCCGAGCTCACGCGCCGCGGTCTGGCAACGGTACCGATCCCCACACCGGGGACCGCGTCGGATTCCGAGGTGCTCAGCGCAGCGTCCACGGCGCAGGTCGCAGCGCAGATTGCCAGCCAGCCCAACGCGGTGGCCACCCCCGAACGAATCAAGGGGGAGATTGCGGCGCAACTGGCCACCCTGCCCCCGCCGCCGGTTGGACCCACTCCCCAACAGCTCGATGAGGCGGTGCAAACCTACCTGGCGGCCAACGCCGAGGCGCTGCGCGGACCCCAGGGTGACCCTGGAGACCCCGGAGAGCCTGGCGAGTCCCCGCCGTGCCTGGCCGAACCCACCCAGTGTCAGGGCGCGCAGGGGGAGCAGGGTCTGCGGGGCGAACCGCCGGTGGGCTGGACCGTCGCCGAGGGCGACGGGTCGACCACCACATGCGAACGCGCTGAGGGCTTTGACCCGACCGCTCCTCGTTACCAGTGTGCCCGCGGCGCGCCGCCATCCGCGGCCATGCCCCCACCGCCACCCCCGAGCGAGGGAGACCTACTGCCGGTACCGGGGGGGTGAGGGTTTCGGCTCGGCCGCAGCGCTCTACAGCTTTCGGCCGATGGCGGCGTAGAGGTTGGAATGGTGTGGCTGGTCGTCGGCGTCTTCCGCCGATTCCGGGCGCCACTGCGAGGTGTATACCAGACCAGGTTCCACCAATTCGAAACCGTCGAACATGCGCATGACCTGGGCATGGGTGCGGGGGTGGGCCGGCTCCTGGGTGTTCTTGAACACTTCGACTGCCTTGGCCATCCGCTCGGGCATACCGTCCGGCGTGAAGTGCGACATCGCGAGGTAGCTGCCGGGCGCGAGGTGCTCCCGGTAACCGGCGACGATAGCCCACGGATCATCGGCGTCCGGGACGAACTGCATAACACCGACCATGAGCACGCCCAGCGGCTGTTGCAGATCCAGCAACCGGCGTGCCTCGGGAGTGTCGAGGATCGTGTCTGGTTTACGCAGATCGGCGCGGATCACTGAGGCGCTGTCATTACCTGCGAGCAGCAACTCACTATGCGCGACCGCGATCGGCTCGATGTCCACGTACAGCACCCGGCACGCTGGGTCGGCTTCCTGAGCGACCTCGTGCACATTGCCCACCGTCGGAATGCCGGAGCCGAGATCGAGGAACTGCCGGATCCCGGCGTCGATCAAGAACAGCACCGCTCGGCGAAGGAAACTGCGGTTGCGCCGGGCCATGTCCCGCGCCGGCACCGCCGCGAGTAGCCGTTGCGCTGCCTGCCGGTCAGTCTCGAAGTTGTGCGCCCCGCCCAGCAGGTAGTCATAGATGCGAGCTGAGCTTGGCACCACAACGTTGAGCTCCTCCGGAACCCAGGCTTGGTCCATGACACCACCCTTTGGCAGTTACCCGACAACGCGCAGTCTAGGCGACGCTCGGCCACCAGTCGGCGTCGTTGCACCGGCATACCGCGGTAAGTACACACCGAACTCGGACTGCGGGTGGCAGATCCGGCGGCGTGAGAGCACTCATTCTCGACGTCGGCGCGTTCGTGGCCGCGGAGCGCGATGACCGGGTGCTGATACGCTCGGCTGCGGGCGGCGCAGCGCCACGGTGTGGAGCTTCGCAGCAACGCGATCGTTGTAGCCCAAGTGTGGCGTGACTCCCAGGGCCGCCAGGCGCGGTTGGCGCGGCTGCTTCGGAGCGTCGATGTCCGCCCAGTCGACGACGAGGCGGGACGTGCGGCCGGGGTACTGATCGGCCGGGCGGGTACCCGGGATCCGATCGACGCCACGCTGGTCCTGGTGGCGCACTCCGGTGACCGCATCCTCACCAGCGACCCCCAGGACATTCAACGCCTGGTCGCTGCGGCAGCCAGGCCCGTGCCGGTGATTCCCTGCTGACCCGGACCGGGCTCTCGGGTACCGCGATTCGGAGCCGGATAGCGGCCTGCGGGCTGCCGGTGACCCCTATTCGCTTCGAAATACGGGTGTGACCGACCCGCTCTGCTGTCGCCGAGTTGCTTCGAAATACGGGTGTGACCGACCCGCTCTGCTGTCGCCGAGTTCGACACCAGGGCTGCCCGAAGCGGCGCGGGCAGCCCTGGTG
>JBOHGH010000235.1:0-3692 GCA_050699975.1 Pseudonocardiaceae bacterium
CTCCGGCGGTGCCGGCTACCTGCGATCCAACCCGATCTCGCGCTACTACCGCGACGTGCGGGCCGGACCGTTCATGCAGCCCTACTCACCGCTGGAGGCCTACACCTACATCGGCCGGGTCACCCTCGGCCTCGACCCCAACCTCGAGGACTGACGACGGCGAACCGATCATCGTTATCGACAGTGACATGTATTTCCGCAGGTCCACAGAGGAAGGGCGCCCATGACGACCGACAGTCAGGGTCTGGCCTGGCAGATCGGAGTCTGGGACCGGCTCTCGCAGATCTACCGCGACGAGATCGACCCCCGGTTCGAGCCGGTGGTTGACGGTCTGCTGCGACGGGCCGGCTTGCGAGTAGGAGAGCGCATTCTGGACCTGGGCACCGGGACGGGAGCCGTAGCAGCCAAGGCGGCCGCGCTGGTGGCAGACGAAGGATTCGTCCTCGGCGTCGACATCAGCTCGGAGATGCTGGACCGCGCCCGGCGACGGTCCGAGGGCGGTAGCGCCCGATTCCAGGTCCGCGAGGGAGCAGCCGAGGCTGTCCCTGCCGGCGAGAACGCATTCGATGTCATCCTGGCCTCGCTGTCGCTGATGTACGTCATCGACCGTGCCGCCGCTGCGCGCGAACTGGCTCGGGTGCTACGTCCTGGAGGGCGTCTCGTCGGTGCGGTCTGGTCCGGACCTGAGAACTGCGACATTGTGCTGTTCCAACAGACCGCGGGCCGGTTCGCGCCGACCCCGCCGGTGTCCGGTGTCGGCACCGGCGCGCTCGCAGACGCCAAACCATTCCTCGACCAGCTCGCTGATTGCGGCATTCAGGCTCAGGTCGAGACCGAGGTGCTCGGATTCGACTTCGACGACTTCGACAGCGCGTGGGACGCACTGGCCGGCATAACCGTCGGGCAGCTGCCACCGGAACGACAAGGAGAAGCCAAAGCCGCTGTGCGTGAGGCGATGTGGCCGGACCCCGCCGCTTCACGACGTTTCCGCAACACCGTTCAGTACATCGTCGGAACTCTCACACGCGCGAGTACCTCCTCGTCGTAGGAACACGGCGCTGAACGTTCTCAATCGGGATCCGTGAGAGGGAGCTGGTTGTGGGGTGGCTTCGGGTTCAGGGGTCGACCAGCCCGTCGCGCACCGCCAGCAGCGCTGCCTGGGTGCGGTCGGCCACTCCGAGCTTGCCGAGGATGGCGCTCACATGCGCCTTGACCGTCTTCTCCGAGAGCACCAGCTCGCGCGCGATGAGCCGGTTGGACAGCCCACGGCCGATCAGCCGCAACACCTCACGCTCCCGCGCGGTGAGAGGGTCCCGATCGGTAACCGAGTGCATCACCGTCGCCGCGACCCGTGGGTGCAGGGGGGCGCCCCCGTGGTGTACCGAACGCAGTGCACCGGCGAGCTCGGTGGGGCCAATGTCTTTGAGAAGGTAGCCAGCCACACCTGCGCGTACGGCCGGTAGCACCGAGTCCTGCCCGGAGAACGAGGTCAGCACGACGACCTTCACGTCGGGATATGTGTCACGCAGCCGCCGCGCGGTCTGCACCCCGCTCAGCCCGGGCAGCACGAGGTCGAGCAGCACGATGTCCGGATGCACGGTCGCCACCAGCGCCAGCGCCTGCTCCCCAGTGCTCCCCTCGCCGACCACCTCCATGTCCTCCTGCAACTCGAGGAAGGTGCGCAGCCCGGTGCGCACCATCTCGTGGTCATCGACGAGCAACAGCCGGATCGGATCAGCCAGCCGGCACCTCCAGGGTCACGGTGGTGCCGGCCCCAGGCGCGGTGTCCACCTGCATGGTGCCGCCGAGCGCTTCAGCACGCTCCCGCATGCTGGCCATCCCGAGTCGCCGGGAGGTGCGGGCCGTGGCCGCCAGGTCGAACCCGCGACCGTCGTCGGACACCTGCAACCGCGCTGCCGCGCCGGCCAGGTCCAGGCGGACCCGGATCTGGTGCGGCGAAGCGTGCTGCAGGGCATTGCCGATCGCCTCGTTGGCCACCTTGAGAACCTCCCGCGCGACCTCCCCGGCGCAGCCGCCACCCCGGCCCTGAACGTCCAGCAGGATTGGCACGTCGTGCACCGCGCGGAGCAGGTCGACCCGCTTGCGCAGCGCCGCGCCGAGCCCTTCCCGGTCTAGGTCAGGCGGACGCAGCGTGTCCACCAGCTCTCTCAGCTCCTCCAGCGCGGTCCGCGACAGCTCCCGCACCCGGTCCAGGTGAGCGTGCGCCGGGGAGCCGGCACCTGCCACGGTTGCCGCGGACTCCGCGGCGAGGGTGAGGCTGAACAGGGTTTGGGTCACCGAGTCGTGCAGGTCCCGGGCAATCCGGGTGCGCTCGTCCACGATGGACAGCTCGCGAAGCCGCTCCTGGCGCTGCGCGTTGACCACCGCCAGCGCGGCATGCCCGGCCAGCGTCTCCACCAGGCGCTGGTCGGCCTCGGTGAAAGTGTCCCCGCCGACCTTCTCCGCCAGGTAGAGCGCAGCGACCACCTCGCCGCCGGCCATGATCGGGACGCCGAGGAACGACCGCATGTCCGGATGCCCGTGAGGGTAATAGCGGAAGCGCGGATCCGCACGGATGTCCACGCGCCGGATCACCTCCGGTTCGTTCAGCAGCGCACCGAGCAGGCCATGGGTCCGCGGCAGCGAGCCGATCCGGTCCCAGGTCGCGGAGTCCACCCCGGCAGTGAGGAAAAGTGCAAAGCCGCCGTCACCGTCGGGCACGCCGACCGCGGCGTAACGGGCTCCCGCCAGGTCGCGCGCACCGTCGAGAATGCTTCGCAGCACCTGCTCGCTACGCCGCTCGGCGCCGAGCTGGCCGACAACGTCGAGCAGCCGGCGCAGTGCAGAGGCATCTTCGCTCATCACTGCCATCCTGGCACCGCCACTCGCCGCGGTCCGGCTCCGACTCATCGACTGCCGGGCCTGCCCAGGGTCTCGGAGTACTCGATCAGAAGAAACGTAACCCCTCCTCGAAGTACGGATCGACTGTTATCAACCCTGGCAGGGAGCTCCCTGGCCGCGTCTTTTTGAGCGAACACAATGATTGAGCGGACGTACTCTGCTCGGTTGAGCTCGATCTCGGTCGAGGGCAAGGAGACAAAAGACATGAAGCGGCACCTGGCAATGCTTGTGCTGACCGTCTCGATCGCCGGGCTGGCCGCCTGCGACAGCTCCCCGGGGGGCAGCTCTCCCCCGGCAGCGGCCCCGAACGCGGTGACGGACTGGGCATCGATCGTCCAGCCTGCGATTCATAGCGCGAGCGAGCCGCGGTCTCCGGCGAGCTCGTTCGTGCTGCACACGATGGCTCAGCTGGCCGTGTACGACGCGATTGTGGCGATCGAGGGTGGTTACGAGCCGTACCACACGGCCATCGAGGCCCCGCAGGGGGCCGACGTGCGCGCCGCGGTGGCGACCGCGGCTTACCGAACGGTCCGCGGTCGCGTGGTCCCATCGCAGGTCGCCTATCTCGACGAACGCTACGGCGCCTACCTGAACGACGTTCCTCAGGGTCAGGCCAAGACTGCTGGCATCGAGGTCGGTGAAGCCGCCGCAGCCGGCATCCTCGGGCTCCTCGCTGTATCAAGTGGGTTTGGTGATCAAGTGGGCTGGTTCCGGCGTGGCGGGTTGACGAGGGGGTGATGGTTCATTTGGTTGCGTGACTGTCCGTGATGGTCGGGTAGCAGGGGGTTGTA
>JBOHGH010000236.1:0-3660 GCA_050699975.1 Pseudonocardiaceae bacterium
ACGCGTGGTCAAAAGATACCGAGCACACAGCCACCGCATCAAACGCGCCACCGACCACGGCCAACTCCACAGCACCCCACCCAAGATCCACATCTTCAAGATCGCGTGCCTAACTTAGCGGCATTGGACTCTGGCTGGCCCCGCCGTAACGTTGTACAAGCCGGAACAGGGCGCCAACGTCTCGGCGGCGCAACACAGTCCGCATCTCGTCTCGCTGCCACGCCCAAGTTGGGACTGACAGTGGTTCGTGAGCTGGGCCCTCCACTCACCGAGCTTACATCCCATCGTGAGATACCCAGTGTGGGATGGGATCATGGTTGAAGCTCTACCAGTCTCGGCACCATGATCGCCGTGACGCAGTACGAGAACGAGTTCAGCCGGTTAGTCGTTGACGGCAAGCGCATCGCCGGCGGCACCCTTTGCACCCCTTCTGGCGGTGTGCGAGTGCCCCGGACACTACATGCCACGCTGTCTGCAGCCTGGCAACTGATCGCGGCGTGACACCGGTGATGCACAGCAGCCTGTCGGTGTACCAGACCGGCCACGACCTCATGTGCCAGGTTCTGCGGAAGGTATTGCTCAATGGTGTGCAGGCTGGGCGTAGTGCTGCGGGCGGGATCGGCTCCGTTGAGTGTCAGGCGGTTGCCACCCTGTACATGCTGCTCATGGATCATCCGATCGATCGGCGGGGTCGCTGCCGGTCTTGCCGGCGGCCGGGGGCGGTATTCGGGTCGCGGTGGCGTCGCTGCCGGGTGTACGGCAAGGCGAGTGTGTGGCTGCACCAGCCCGATGAGGCGCTACTGCTGCGGCTGCTGGTCCACGAGTTAGGACTGGCCGCCGCGCCACCGCCCGCTACAGGTGTTGCGCCTGGACGGGCATCTGCCAGTGATCCGCTGCTGCTCGTCGGAGGAATGACGTGATAGACGGGACCGACGCAAAGGATGAGCGGTGCCAGCAGGTACCGCCGGTAGCCAGTATCGGTCAAGGTGTCGAGCACCTGCGGGCAGACGGGGCGCTGACGGCCGGGTTCGCCCGTGCGGCGTGGCCGGATCTCAGGCTCCCACTGGCCACGGTGGAGCCTGAACAGTGCGGTGACCGGGAACCGGAAGCGACAGCCGCCGGGGCGCCCGATGCAAACTGATAGCCCGGATCTGGTGATCGCCATGCGTCTGCTCGACCATGCGAAGTTGTGTGGATTCGAGTTCCGGCGTGGCTCCCCGGGCGAGGACGGGCCGCTGGTGGGACACCGAGTGAGCGGTAACTGGGTGGACATCGTTCATATCGAGGGATTCAGTCGTGATTGCTTCGCGTGGCGTAAGCGGACATCGTCGCTGATTGTTCCGGGGAATGAGCTGGTGGAGCGCCGGGTGGATGGCAGTGCGCTTGATGTACTCAATGAGGTGCTCACTTGGGAGACCGGATCGTGAAGCTCACGATCGGAAATGACGGCGTATCGGGTTCTGCTGCCGACGAATGGGGACGTATCGGCGGACCGTTGGCGGATGTCTCGTGGGGAATCCGCTACCGGGATGGGTGCTTTCGGGCGACGCGCAGCTCGTACATATAGCGCTTGACGACCGTGCCGCCGTACTTCTGGTCGATGAGCTCGGCGATGCAGGCGAGAAGGGGCTGCCGGCGGTCCGGGGCCAACACCCGGTGGCCGGAGTAGGCGCGAAGCAGGTCGAGGTAGCTGCTCGTGGTGTAGGCGATGTCCTGCTGGTAGCGCCGTCGGACGGCAGGGAGGAATAGCTGCGAGGCGTCGACCTCATCGACGGCGGCCGCAACCGTGTCGAGGGCAGGCAGCCGCAGGCTTGGCGGCGTCGCGGGGTCCCACCGTTGGTAGCAGGCCTGCGCGTCCGCGAAGAACGCCTCGGTGCCTCCCGAGACATGGATGGTCGTGACCGTGGCGAGCGCCCCGCCCGGGCGCAGCGCGGGCCGCGGCCTTCGCCGTACGGATATCGGGGTCGAGCCAGTGCCAGGCGGTAAAGGCGGCGAGCGTGTCGAACGGCTCGTCAGGTAGTGGCCAGTCCTCGAACGCCGAGACCACCACTTCGAGCGAGGCGTCGGCAAGCTCACGTGGGGTACCTCGGGCGAGCCGGTCGTACAGCTCGGCGTCTTGGTCGAAGATCGCTCGCAGGTCCTCAGGTGCCATGTCGAGCATCCTGCAACTCACGCCGACAAGCGAGAGATCGGGGACGACGCCGTCGCGCAAGACCTATCGACTGAACACCGCGCGGCCTGACCGATCTTGACGGTGTCAGCACATACCCTGTGTCACGTGGGTGATAAGGGCTCGATCGAGTGGACCGGGGCCACGTGGAATCCGACGACGGGCTGCGACCGCATCTCGCGGGGCTGCGATCACTGCTATGCCTTGGCCTTGGCGAAGCGGTTGAAGGCGATGGGCACCGCGAAGTACCAGACCGACGGAGACCCTCGGACGTCGGGTCCGGGCTTCGGAGTCGAGGTGCACCCAGACACGCTGGCCCTGCCGTTTGCGGTGGCGAGAGCCGCGCATCGTCTTCGTCAACTCGATGAGTGACCTGTTCCATGCGCGGGTCCCGGACGAGTTCATCCTTCGCGTTTTCGCGGTGATGCAAGCGACGCCTCGGCACACCTACCAGGTGTTGACGAAGCGTTCGACGCGGCTGCGGCGCCTCGCGCCCAGGTTGCCCTGGCCGACGAACGTGTGGATGGGCGTGAGCGTGGAGGACGACGACCACGTGCGCCGGGTTAACGACCTTCGCCACGTGCCGGGTGCTGTGCGCTTCATCTCCGCCGAGCCGCTGCTTGGCCCGCTACCGAGCCTGGACCTCGAGGGCGTGGATTGGCTGATCGCGGGCGGGGAAAGCGGGCACCGGGCTCGCCCGGTGCCGGCCTCGTGGGTGGCGGACCTGCGTGACGCATGCACGGACGCGGAAGTTGCGTTCTTCTTCAAGCAATGGGGTGGGCGTACTCCGAAGGCGGGCGGCCGGGACCTGGAGGGCCGAACGTGGGATGCCCTGCCACCGGCACATTCCCGCTGGCCACTGGACAACGGGGGCGAGCAACCGCAGCATTCTGCTGCGGTTGACGGGTTGCTGTGAGGGACGGTGGCGGAACGGCCGTGGGGTTTTTGGACCGAGAGCAAGCTGGACATGCTGTCGGCGTGCCTGCCGGCTTTTACCACCGCGAGCAAGAGAGCCCCGAGCACGGTCTACCTGGACCTCTTCGCTGGCCAGGCCAACAACGTCAGCCGGGACACCGGCAGGTCAATCGAGGGCAGTCTGCTGCGCGCTTTGCAGACCACGCCACCGTTCACCGTTGTGCGCGGCTTCGAGCTGCGGCACGAGCGGGCGCGAAGCCTCCAGGGGGCCTTTCGGGCCGAGTTCCCGGACCGTGACGTGGTCGTGCACGCCGGGGATGTGCACGACGCCCTGCGGGCGGCGCTAGCCAGTCTCTTGCAATACCGACGGTCACCGACATAGGTGGAGCTGTTCCTGCTCCTTGCCTCCCCGCAGATCGGGCGTGTCGTCCACAACAGCCTTGACCCGGACGGGCTAGTACTACAGCGCTAGATCATTAGGGTCTGGAGGTGGAGGTGGCGCCGAACGTGTGCTCGGCGGGCTTGGGTTTGATGCCAGCGCCGAAAGATCGACCAGTGCAGGCCGTGGCGGATTT
>JBOHGH010000237.1:0-3643 GCA_050699975.1 Pseudonocardiaceae bacterium
GCCCGGCGGCGTCGGCGGCGACGGCGGTGTGGGCGGCGACGGCGGCGACGCCATTGTCGGCAACGGCGGTGATGGCGCCAACGGCGGCAACGGCGGCACCGGCGGCAACGGTGGCGACGGCGCCGGTCCCGGCGGTGTCGGTGGCCCGGGCGGCACTGGCGGCGGCGGCGGTGCCGGTGGCGCCGGCGGCAGCACCATCGTGGGTAACGGCGGTGCGGGTGGCACTGGAGGCACCGGCGGTACCGGTGGCGTCAGCGGCACCCCGTAGGCACGTTCAGCGCACCGATTCACAGACCGTGACGGTACCCGGCAATCACCCTCGGACCGGGGTCCTGGGCTGAGGGACAAGTAAACGTGTTGAGGACGGGACCGGACGCGGTCCCTCCTCAACACATTCACCCTTTCGAGTATAAATGTGCAACGCGTCCACGAGAGTGGAGGCTGCTACATCACCACGCCTGCCCTCATGAAGGCCGAACAATGGCGGATCCATGCCGCGTGAGCCCACGGTGGCTTTACGGCGCTGGACCTGAGGGGGAACGGTAAGTCGCCATGCAGACCAGGAAAGAAACGCCCACGACGACAAGGGAGCGGCACGATTCGCTCCTCCCGCTTCACCTCAAGAAACCGAGTAAGCGCATGTTACCGGCGGCCACGAGCGCAAGCGCCCTAACTAACGTCACGACCCGACGCGACACGGTGCGGGGGCTGAGGCAGCGGCTGCGGATGGGGCGAGCCACCGCGGCGATCACCGCGGTCTTGGCTGCCATCGCGGTGTGCACAGCGTGCCAAGGCGAACCCGGCCAACCGCCGAGCCAGCAGCAGAACCCGCAGCGCCAATCCGGGGAGTCCAGCCTCCCTGGGGAACCCGGCGAACCCGGAGAACCCGGCAAACCAGGAGAACCAGGCGAACCTGGCGAACCTGGCGAACCTGGCGAACCTGGCGAACCTGGCGGGCCCGGCGAGCCCGGCCAGCCCGGTCGGGTCAGCCAACCCGAAAAATCGGGTAAACAGGGCGAAGCAGGTAAAGCAGGCGAAGCAGGAAAACCTGGCGAACCTGGAAAACCTGGTGAACCGGGGCAACCCGGCCAACCCGGCGAACCCGGCGGCAATGGAGGAGCGGGGGGCGCCGGGGGCGCGGGCGGGGCCGGAGGCAACGGGACCTGATTCACCGGGTCCTGATTCACCGAACCTGACGGAGTCGTCGGCGATCCCGTTCGCCGACACACATCCCAGCTGCACTTGAAGGGATTCTCATCATGAAACGCACTGTCATTGGTGCCGTCCTGGCCAGTATGACCAGTGGGCTGCTTGTCCTCTCAGCGCTGCCCGCTCAGGCCGCCCCCGGCGGTAGCGGAGGCCCCGGAGGCAATGGCGGCGCCGGAGGCAGCTGCGCCTCTGCGGGCTGTCAACCCGGCCCCGGAGGCCTTGGTGGGATCGGCGGTCTTGGCGGCTTCCCCAACGGCAAAGGCGGGCAGGGTGGTGCCGGCGGAGCCGGTGGCCACAACAACAGCTTCGCCCAGTTCCTAGGCGGCACCGGCGGTGCTGGTGGCAACGGCGGCCCGGGCGGCCAGGGTGGAGGTCCCAACGGTAACGGCGGTAACGGTGGCATCGGCGGCACCGGCGGCATCGGCGGCACCGGCGGGCTCGTCGGAGGCTTCGGCGGAATCGGCGGGCGAGGCGGGAACGGCGGGGCCCCCGGCGGACCTGGCGGAATCAGCGGCATCGGCGGCAAAGGAGGAACCGGCGGAACCGGCGGTTACGGCGGGCTCGTCGGCGGGATGGGTGGCATGGGTGGCCCCGGCGGAGGCCCCAACGGGCCCGGTGGAGACGGCGGCAACGGCGGTAACGGCGGGCTCGTCGGCGGGGTCGGAGGCCTACCCGGCGGGACCGGCGGCATTGGCGGTAACGGCGGTGACGGCGGCCTCGTCGGAGGCGTGGGCCTGTGCGGTGGAACAGGCGGCCAAGGCGGCCTGGTCGACGGCCCAACCGTCCCCTGTGGCTAGGGATCGTTAGATCGACCGCGCCCCTGACGGACACGGCCAGCAAGACGCGGGTGCAGGAGCGGAGCGAAACCGCCCCTGCATCCGCGCTTGGCCCTGGTCGGGCCTCCGGTGCTGGCAAGTCGGTGCTGGTAGGGCTGCTGGGCAAGTTGTGCCGGCCCGGAGCCAGGGCTGGTGATGATCGACGAGCGGCCGGTGGACGCTCACCGACGCTCGAGTTCGGCTTCGCGCGAGCCTTGCGGATGTTGCGGTGGTGAATCGGGTGCTGGCCGGGGCGGCCGTGCGTAGCGTGGGCACGTGACCTTCTCGCCGCAGCGTGGTTCCATCCAGCTTCGATCCGCTGAGCCTCCGGCCCATCTACCGCGCACGCTGGGCGCGTTGCGGGCGTGCGGGCATGTGCAGCGTGGCGTCAAGGTTGAGGTGCGGTCCAACCTGCTCGACGCGTTGCGCAACGGCCGCGATCCTTGGCCGGGCATCATCGGGTTCTCCGAAACCGTGTTGCCGCAGCTGGAGCGGGCCTTGCTGGCCGGGCACGATGTGGTGTTGCTCGGAGAGCGCGGCCAGGGCAAGACCCGCTTGCTGCGTACGCTGGTCGGGCTGCTCGATGAGTGGACCCCGGTCATCGACGATGCCGAGTTGGCCGAGCATCCCTACCAACCGATCACTCCGGGCTCGATCCGCCGCGCCGCCGAACTCGGCGATGACCTGCCGGTGGCCTGGCGACACCGCTCGCTGCGCTACACCGAGAAGCTGGCCACCCCGGACACCAGTGTGGGTGACTTGGTCGGCGACGTCGACCCGGTCAAGGTCGCCGAGGGTCGTAGCCTGGGCGATCCGGAGACAATCCACTTCGGGCTGGTGCCCCGCGCGCACCGCGGCATCGTCGCCATCAACGAGCTACCCGACCTGGCCGAGCGGATTCAGGTCTCGTTGCTCAACGTGATGGAGGAGCGGGACATCCAGGTCCGTGGTTACACCCTGCGGTTGCCGCTGGATGTGCTGCTGGTGGCCAGCTCCAACCCTGAGGACTACACCAACCGCGGCCGGATCATCACCCCGCTCAAGGACCGCTTCGGCGCCGAGATCCGCACCCACTACCCGCGAGAGATGGCCGCCGAAGTCGCGCTGGTCGCCCAAGAGGCCGACCTGGGCAGCATCGGCGCCGACGTCGGCGAGCCGCTGCTGGAGGTGCTGGCCCGGTTCTCCCGGCACCTTCGCGCCAGCCCGGCGATCGACCAGCGTTCCGGAGTGTCCGCGCGGTTCGCGGTGGCCGGCGCGGAGACCGTCGCCGCGGCCGCGCTGCGCCGCGCCGCGCTGACCGGTGAGAACCATGCGGTGGCCCGCCCGGTCGACCTGGAAGCGGTGCCGCCGGTGCTGCGCGGCAAGCTGGAGTTCGAGTCCGGCTATGACCAGCCCTCGTCCGAGCGTGACGAGCAGGGTGAGGTGCTGACCCATCTGCTGCGCCGCGCGGTGGCCGACACCGCCCGAGCCCGGCTGCGCAGCCTTGACCTCGCCCCGCTGGCCGCGGCAGTCTCGGACGGCCACCGGGTGGCCACCGGCGAACGGGTACCCGCCGCCGAGGTGCTGGCCGCGCTGCCCGAGTTGCCGGTGCTGCACGAGGTCGCCACCCGGCTGGGCGC
>JBOHGH010000238.1:0-3617 GCA_050699975.1 Pseudonocardiaceae bacterium
CCCGCACCCCGCCGGTGTGGCCGGTGAGCTGGTGCAGGGGCTCTGCGGTGGCGGCGTCCCAGACCCGCGCGCCGCCGTAGCCGCCGGTGAGCAGGCGGGTGCCGTCGGGCGACCACGCTACCGCCCCCACCCCGCCGGTGTGGCCGGTCAGCGGGCACAGCGGGGAGACACCGCTGGCTGCCTGCCGGCCGCCGCCGGGCAGCGGGGCGATCAGCAGCCCGGGAGCCGGCGCGGGCGCCGGGGTACACCGCAGGATCTGCGTCCGGTATGTGGCGGCGCGAACAATCTCGGCGCCGTCGAGCACACACTCCCGTACCACGGTCCCGATCGTCCGCGCGCCGACGAACCGCGCTGACGTCAGACGCGAGCTGTGCAGCTCCGCGACGGTCAGGTCGGCGCCGCTGAGGTCGGCCCCGGTCAGGTCCACACGGTGGAACGTCGCACGTCGCAGGTCCGCCCCGGTCAGATCCGCCCCGGCCATGGGCAGCCGCGTGTCGTCGTGCCCCTCCATGCCGATGGCCCACCCGCTCAATCGGGCGCCAGCCAGCCGGACCCCGACCAACGACTGGTGCGGGTGCCCATGCTCGGCCGCTCGCAGAGCGTAGGCGAGGGCGAGTTCCGAGGCCTGCGGCACGTACCGCAGCCCGATCCGGTCCAATCCCGCCAGCGCGGCGGACCGGTGCTCGGCCGCCGCTGCGGCGATTGACTGGCCGAGGAAGTCCAACGTCTCCGGGCTGGGCACCGGCATCGCGAGCGCGTCGAGGCCCCAGCCGGCGGTTGAGCCGGCCTCGATCAGGGTCCGGCACAGGTAGCGGGCCAGGAAGTACTCCGCCAGTGATCGGTGACCGAACTCGAAGGAATCGTCCTCGCGGTTGAGGAAAGTGGCGGTCCGGAAGTCGGCCTTCCACAGGTCGGGCACCCGCTCGCGGTAGTGCCGCTGCAGATCGGATCGGCGCTCGAGCACGTCGAGGAGCCAGTTGTCGACCTCCGCCGCCTCCCAGGAGTTGCGCCCGGACCGCCACAGCCCGGCCGCGATCTCCTCCATCAGCAGCTGCTTGTGCTCAGGAGTGAGGGTGTGCTTGCCGCTGTCGCGAGACAGCCAGCGCTCGACGACCTCGCCGTAGAGGTCCACCGAGCGCAGCGTGCGGCCGTGCAGCTTGGCGGTTTCGATGAACTCCACCTGGTCGGCGATCAGCCGCAGCGTTAGCGGCCGGCGGGCTAGATCGGGCAGGTCGTGCACGGTCCCGATGGTGTCGAGGAACCCGTCCACCCAGCCCGCGTCGCGGTCAAGGTTGGCTGCCAGGTACTCCCGCACCTGCTGCTCCCGGAAAGGCAGCATCAGCAGGGCCAGGTAATCCTTGCCCCGCAGGCCGTGGCGGTCCTCACCGGTGAAGTACGTGATCTCCTCGCGAATCGTGCGGAAGTACTGGGTGCGGCAGGTGAGCAGCATCTTCGCGGCCCAACCCTCGCCGAGCGCCCGCCACAGCTGCCGGGTGAACAGCTGCTGGTCGTGCGGGTTCAGGTGAACGAGCACCTCGTCGAGCCCGTCGAACACGACCACCGCGTCACCCTGGTGCAGCCGCCTGCGGACGACATCGGCGGACAGACGGTCTCGTGGGACGCCCGCGGGCCGGTTGGCGTCGAGCATGCTGTCCAGGATGTGGTTGAACGTCATCGTGGCGGCCAGGCCGGTGATCCGGACGTCGCGCAGGTCGAACAGGATCGGTAACGGGCCGGGGGTGCCGCCGGCGCGCAGATCAAGCAGCCGCTGGGTGAACAGCTTCGCGGTGGTCGTCTTGCCCATGCCGACGTCGCCGAGCAACGCGCACAGCCGCGGCGCCCCCGGCCCCTCGGCCGTGGCCCAGTCCACCAGCCGGGCGACCGCGGGCAGCGCCGGACCGTGCGCCGAGCCCGAGGGGTCCAGCCGGGACTCCCGAAGGGTGGTCTCGGTCGACTCAGGCTCGATCAGGACCGCGCTATCCCCGGCCCGCCTGCTCCGTGCCAGGCTCGCAGACCACTCCCTCAGGGGGTCCTCTGGCATCTGGTCCTCGACGGTGACCCGCGGTGGTCGCAGCGCTCGCCGGATCTCGTCCACCACGTCGGTGACGTAGCGCCGACGCTGGTCAGTGCGCGTCAACTCGTCCCAGGGCTCCGTCCGGCGCCGGACGTCGTGACGACGCAGTGGGCCCAAGTCCAGCGGGCCGTCCGGCAGGCCGCTCAGCGCGAACGCGACGACCCGGCCGGGCGAGTCCAGCGTCCGACGACGCTCAGGCCCGGCAGCTGCGAGGTACGCGGGGCTGACCAGCGCCAGCCGGACGTCGGCCTGGGCGCAGAGCCGGTCGCGCGTCGCCTCGGGATCCTCTCCCAGCCCGACCGAGCCCGAGTCGGCAACCTCCCATGACCGCTCGCGGTCCAGGGCCAGCGCCTCGCGCAGCTGCCGCAGCAGCACGTCCACCTTCCGAGCCATGGCGTTGTTCGTCGGGTGGACGCTGACGTACACCCGAGTCCGCCGGGACAGCCCGAGCTCCGCGACCTCCGGCGTGACCGGATGATCGATCCCCGTCCGCCCGGCGGCCTCCCCGGTGAAGGAGGCGATGCCCTGATCGACAAGGTCGCCGCCGGTGAACCAGCCGTGGCGCTGGCCCGGAGGCGCCTTGCGGGAGTCCAGCTCGAGCCGGAGATCGACGCCGGCCTCGGCTGCGGCATGGTTCACCCGCTTGCGGAATTCCTGGAAGGCCTCCTGGCCCCGAGCGTCGCCCGCCGGGAACTCGGCGGCGTCAAGCGCGGCCCGCAGCAGGAACCTTCCGTCGTCAGCCAGCGTGTCGAGGATGGCCGTCAGCCGTGCCGACTGCAGCGCGGTGAGCGTCGACCGCTTCTGCAGAGCAGCGAGATGGTGGGCAATCTCGTCACGGAACAGTCGGGCAGTCACAGCGCGCGATACCCGTTCAAGGACAGGGCGCGCCGCCGGATCGCCGTCGCCAGATCGTTGGCGAAGCTCGTTCGCTGGGCGCCGGACAACTCGGCGAAGCTCTTGGCGTCCCGCGTGAAGACGAGCTGGCGCTCGACGCCACCCAGGTTGTGTTCAGGACCGAATGCAGGCAGCGGGCTCAGCGCAACCGGCAGCGACCCCTTGTCAGCGCGCGGACCCGCGAACCGCGGCAGCTCGTGGCGCTGGATGAACGGCCGGCCGAAGAAGCGGGTGCTCAGCAGGAGCAGGCCGAAATCGGCTTCGTCCAGTCGGCCGACGATGCCTGCGGTCAACTCCTCCCCGCAGGTCAAATGGCTGTCCTCCCACCACTCGACGTCGAGGTCGGTGAACACGCCGAGGGCGGGTAGCAGATCGCGCAACAACGCCTCCTTCAGCGCCTTGTCCTGATGGCACCAGCTCAGGAAGATCCGCTTGCGCATACCGCCCTCCATCCACATGGAAGACCCCGGATCGAATCCGGGATCGATAGATCCTGACACACCGCGCAGCCGCAGTCACCTCAGAGCCTGTTGGTAAAAGATGTTGGCTGGGTTGGCCCGAGGTGACAGCGGTAGCGATTTGATCACGGGTGGCGTGTCGCGCCGGGTATGAGAAGGGGCTCCTGGTAGCCGAGGAGTACCACCTACTC
>JBOHGH010000239.1:0-3600 GCA_050699975.1 Pseudonocardiaceae bacterium
GACGATCGCGTGCTCACTGCTGGCGCCCTGCGGGATCGCCCACAGCGCCGGAACGCCGTTGACGTCGACCTCGGCATACGTCACACCTTCGGGTTCGGCGCCGGCGCGATGCAGACCCTCGGCGACCTCGCGCATCATGTCCAGGCCCTGCCCGGCCTGGGTGACCTGCGCGAAACGGCCGGTGACGCCGTCGAGGAACTCCTCGAACTGCTTGGTCTCGGCGCTACTCACGTCTGGTCCTCCTCGTTGGGGGCAGTGGTCCGGACTGTCCAGCGACACCCGGCCGACCAGCAGTGATGAACGCTAGCAGGCTGACATTAAAATGTCAACTCAGCGTCTTGCGGAGCGCGTTGTACCCTGATGGACGTGAATGATCGGCTCGACTACGACACGACCAGCTGCTCGATTTCACGAACTCTCGAGCTTGTCGGCGAAAGGTGGACGATCCTGATCCTCAGAGAGATCTGGTTCGGTGCGGAACGGTTCAGCGAGTTCGAGCAGACATTGGGGTGCGCGAGCAACCTGCTGACAGAGCGTCTGCGCATGCTCGTCGCCCAGGACATCCTGACGACCGAGCCCTACCGCGAGCCGGGCGCCCGCACCCGTCATCGCTATCGGCTGACCGGCAAGGGTAACTCGCTGCTGCCGATCCTGGTCGCCTTGACGAAATGGGGCGACGAGAACCTCGCCGACGAGTTCGGTCCACCCACAGTCCTCCTGCACCGTGGCTGTGGCGCTCCGATCGGTCTGACGATGCGCTGCGAAGACGATCACGAGATCGTTGGAGCTGACGAAGTCGATTTACAACCCGGGCCCGGGGGGCTTATTCATAACCCGTACTAATTTGGCAGACGACCGCTGACGCAGCTTTTGGGTCAGGGGACTTGTCACGGCTCCGGCAAAGTCGTTGACGGATGGCGTGGCCTGATTTCTGGGATCAGTTGTTTGTGTCGCGGAAGCGTTGGCTGAGGGCGGTCGAGGCTGGCATGAGGCGAGGTAGGGGTGGTTCGGCGTACCAGTCGGCCTTGTATTTGTGCAGTAGGGCTTGGCCATCGCGGTTCCAGGAGAAGCGGGGCTTGTTCAGCAGTGTCTGGAACACCCGGTCAGCGCCGTCTGGGTGGGCTTCGACCAACCGGCTGATGGGGACGGGGCTGACGCCTTCTCCGCGCAGGTAGTCGGAGATGACCTCGCGGTAGCGTCGCCGTCGGACCAGGTTGGGGTCGGCGAAGGCTTGCTGGGCGGCGGCGAAGTCGACGTAGAAGCCCAGGCCGTCGTCGTGGTCATAGATCATCGCGACGGTGTCGGCGGTGGTCCATTCGGTGGGCAACGGCGCCAACTCGGGCTCGGTCCACGGCCCGTTTGTGCTTCCGGCTTGCTCGTAGATGTAGCGGTAGAAGGCCATCAGGGTGGGGTGCACCCGCGCGCCAGGGACGACGATCAGGTCAGTGCCATGCAGCTGGATGAAGGCTTGGCGTTGTTCTTCCTGCATGGTGCGGGCTTGGGCGAGCTTCTCTGGGTTGCGGAAGACTCTCCTGGGATGGTTCATGACCAACTCTGGGAGCCCGGCCAGGACCTGCTCGGCCTGGTCGGCGGGAAAGGCCATGGGTGTTCCGCTGATCATCCAGTCGTCACCGACGGGCACGATCCCACCGATCATGATCGTGCCCGGGGTGAGGGGCTCAACACCCTCTGGCCCCATGTTGGAGCGCACCCGATAGGTCAGTTCGTCGATGTGGTTGAAGGCGATGACCCCGTCGTGGCCGTAGGGTTCGCCGATCTCGAACATGCCCTGCACGTTGTCGCGCCAGCCCAGCAGCAGCGCCTTGTCCTGTTCCGGCAGGTCAGCGCGCTCGGCGACGAACCGCTCCACGACTCGGTCATCACCGGCACGCCGGTGACCGAACAGGAAGTCCTCGATGACGCTGGCAAAGATGGCCTCATCGTCAACGATCCCGTCGGGGAAGGTATCCAGGATCAGGGAGCGCAGCGCAGGGCTGAAACGCCCGGACATCGCGAAGTTCACCAGCTCGCCCTTGAGGTCCCCGGCCCGCTCCATCAGATCCAAATCCAGCCCCCTCCACACCGGTTGCACGGAACGCTCGTAGGCTACCGAACCCAGTCGCGGGCGGAGGCGTGACCGACCACGACCCCGCGACAGGCGACGTCGCGTCTTAGCACCTCAGCAGTAGCGCGACGGGCTGGAGCGGGTCCCAGGCATGATGTCGGAGGGCTTGGGCGATGTTGGTGGCGCCGCTCAGTCGCAGCATGCTGACCGCCAGGTTTCGCAGCGATCCCATGGCTCGTGGACCGGTGCCGGTGCGAATCTGGGAACGATCTTCGTCGTAGGTGACATCGCGGACCCAGTGCAGGCGGTTTTCCACGCACCAGTGCCCGCGTACCCAGCGGGCAAGATCGGCCGGTCTGGCCTGTTCGGCGGGCAGGTCGGTGACCGCGTAGGCGATCTCGGTGCTCCACTTGGTGGCGTCGAGTCGACGGGTCTGGCGGGTGATCTGAATGGCCTGTCGTGCGTGCGGGAACACGATCCCGGTGTCCACGGTGACGGCCTTGACGCTGCGCTTCTCGACCCGACCGTGCGCACGGTCAGTGCTTGCGTGCACGACCGGCACCTCAGCCCAAGGCAGCGCCTTGAGCTGGGCATACAGCCCGGGCTGGTTACCCTTTATCGTCAGCAGATAGTGCGCGCCCCGCTCGAGGACAAGGTAGTCAGCGTGCCCACGCTGGGCGTGCAGAGCATCTGCGGTAACCACCGCGCTGTCCAGTTCCACCGAGTCCAACAGCGGCGCGAACTCGGTGATCTCGTTGGTCTTGCACCCGACCTCCCGCTGAGCCAACACCACCCCATAGGTGTGGTCGATCGCACCCAGCAGATGCCGAGGATCAACGTCCCCGCCGCCGGAACCGCGTACCCGCTTACCGTCCACCGCGATCAGCCGAGGTCTGCTCGGCGTGGGCCGGGTACACCCCGCCGCCCAGGCACCGATCGCGATATCGAACTTGTCACCATCCAGACGCTGCAACGTCCGCCGGATCGTCGACTCACACGGGGCGCACCCCTCGACCTGCAGCGCGGCCAGCAGCTGCTCCGACGCCCCCGCGGCCCACTCCCCGATCGCGGTAAACGAGCGGCAACCGGCCAACACCGCGCAGACCGCCACCGCCAGAATCGTGTCGACTTGGTGACGCACCCCGCGCGGATTGCGCGGATCGGGCACCCCAGCCAACGCGCCCAACACCCCAGACCTCTCCCGGTGGCCAACGGCGCCGACCAGCTGGTCAACAACAGACGGGACCAGCGATGATGATGCAGCTGACATAGCTCCCCGTCACGATCAATCAGGATCTCGAACACCCATGATCGTTACGAGGTCATGTCAGCCCACGGATCTCACGCGGCGTGTCGCACCCATCACCCCAAGCCGCTACCGGTCAAGGATGACCTTGCCGGGGCCCTGGGGGACTTGTAGGTGTGACGCTGGTCGCGATCTGGGCGACGGTGCGTGTCGTGGTTGAAGTGCAACAGCTCTTGCTGTCTTTCGGTGTTTCCAGACATCGAGAGAACGCGAAGAGCTGTTGCGATTT
>JBOHGH010000240.1:0-3575 GCA_050699975.1 Pseudonocardiaceae bacterium
GTCTCGGGGCACTGTGACAGCAGTCTGCATCCAGAACGCGGCTGGCTAAGGTTCGCCACGGAGTTGGTTGCGTAGGCGGTCGCGCTCTGACCGGCGGCGTGCGCTGGCCGCGGCCATCCCGGCGTTTACCCGTGCCCGCAGCGAGCGCAGCAGCACCATCGACAGCGGCAGCGCCACCACCAGTGCGAACAGGATCGACACCAGCAGCGGCACCCCGGCCAGCACCAAGAGCGACGCCATCACGGCCACCAGGGCCAGCCGAGCCGCGCTGTAGAGCGCGACGTCGCGAGCGAGCGCGGAGCCGGTCGGCGGGTTCTGCGGTGCCCCCACGACCGCCAGCTTAAGACAACCCAGGCTCACCCGACGGCTGCGTCGCCTCCCCGGGTAACCTTACGGTGTCACCGATTTGGCACGGTTCATCCCATTACCGACACTTTACCTCGACAGAACCGTTCGAGTACCTGCCGCACGACCTGTCACGATAAGCCGAAAGATCCCCTACTGTGAGGTCGACGAGTCTGGGGAGGCCCGCGATGTCCCAGTCACCGCACGCCGAGCGACTACTCACTCCGGGGGAGGTTGCTGCGCTGTTCCGGGTGGATCCCAAGACCGTCACCCGGTGGGCCTCCGCCGGGCGGATCGGCTCGATCAGGACCCCCGGAGGGCACCGGCGGTTCCGGGAAGCCGAGGTACGGGCGCTACTCGCCTCGCTGACCACCCCGGCGCCACCGGATCGAGATGACTCGCAAAGCCGCCCCAAATCCGGCGCAGTGAAATCCGGGTGAGGTCGGCTCGTCCGCCACGCCGGACGCAGCTACGCTCGGTGGCAACCTGGAGGAGGTGGCTGCCGTGCAGTACGTAATGGCGGCAATCGGGGTGGCTGCGGTCACCGCGCTGCTGTGGAAGGCGTTCGGCCCGCAGCGCCCGGCCGCACACCCCGTGCTGGCACCGGATGACGATCCGGAGTTCCTCCGGGGTTTGAACGGTAAGCGCCCGGAGCGCGGCGACGAGCGCTGACGAGCCCGGCAACCCCTCGCGCTACCGGTAGGCGTGACCGCGGGTGACCGCGCGCGGGAAGTCGTCGGCGACGGTCGCCGCCAGCTCCAGGGCAGCCAGCCGGGCGCCCTGGCCGAGACGGTCGAGGTCGATCTCCCCACCCTCCTCGAGGTGCTCGTCAAAAGGCATCCGGCACACCGACTGGCAACGGGCGGCGAAATGGGTGGCGACCCGACCCAGGTCCACCTTGCCGGCGGTCGGGCGCACCGAGTTGATCACGGCGACCGACCGGCCGACCAGCTCGCGGTATCCGTGCGCGTCCAGCCAGTCCAGGGTGGCCGACGCCGAACGTGCGCCGTCGATAGAGCCCGACGAGACGATGACCAGGGAGTCCGCCAGGTCCAGCACGCCCTTCATCGCCGAGTGCATCAGCCCGGTCCCGCAGTCGGTGAGCACGATGTTGTAGAAGTGCTCGAGCAGGTTCACGGTGCGCCGGTAGTCGTCCTCGCTGTAGGCCTGCGACACGGCAGGATCCTGCTCGCTGGCCAGGATCTCCAGCCGGCTGGGGCCTTGCGAGGTGTAGGAACGGATGTCGGAGTAGCGACGGATCCGATCCGCGTCGCGCAGCAGATGCCGCACCGTGGCGGTGGTCTCCAGCGGGATCTTCTGGGCCAGCGTGCCCCGATCGGGGTTGGCGTCCACCCCGATCACCCGGTCACCGCGCAGTGAGGCGAGGGTGGAGCCCAGCGTGGCCGTGATGGTGGTCTTGCCGACACCGCCCTTGAGGCTCAGCATCGCGATCTTGTAGCAGCCGTGCAGCGGCTGGTTGATCCGAGAGATCAGCTCTCGGCGCTGCATGTCCGACGGGCTCTCCCCGAGGTTGACGGTGCGCCCGGAGGCGACGAACAGCGCCCGTCGCCAGCCCGACTGCGGGGTCCTCTTGTCGGTCTGCCGGAGCAGCTGCGCGGAGGACAGGTCGTGCGAGGGTTGTCCATCACCTTGGGGATGACCACCGGAAGTCCGGTCCGCCGGCCGACTAGGCTCGTCGTGGCCTCCGATCACGCTCACTTGCCTCCCAAAATCCGCGCGAGTCAGCAAACGACGGTAGTCGCCGGGGCTGCCCTGACCCATCCGGGGTGAGGGATAGGCAAGCGAATCGGGTCGGTGTGCACCACAGGTGCACGAACAACGGGGGCCAGGCCGCAGCATCCCCGGCATGCCGGGGCGACGAGATCCGGAACCTGGGGGGAAATCCGGCGGCGATAGCAGCGCTGCGCGCGCCTCGCTGGCTGGTCTGCCTCCCTCCCGGTTGCGGGCATGGCTGCCGGCTGTGTTCGCGGCGCGGCTGCTGCTCGGTGTGCGGCTGGCTGGTGGCCGGATGGTGGGCGAGACCGATCGGGTGGTGCACCTGTTCCCCATCCCTACCGGGCGAACGATCCCCGACGAGCTGTCTGCGTTCTGCGGTCTGATGATCCGGCCGGGTGAGGCTGAGTTGGTCACGGTAGGGACGGGAATGCCCTGTGTGGCGTGTGTGCTGGCCGCGCCGGATCCTGAGCCCACCTGACCGGATTCTCCCGGAGCATCAAGGCGCGCTGGCCACGGCGAGCGATCTGGGAGTGCTGCCAGCGTTGCTGGCTTTGCCCATCGAGAACGGTCAGTAGCGTGGGAAACCTCCGTGACAAGCAGGTCCGTGAGCGAGCATGCACGTGAGGAGGGCAGCGTGGACGAGGCGAGGGCATTCGGGCGGCGGCTGCGTGAGGTGCGGTGCGGGCCGGAGTTGAACCTGCGCGAGGCGGCCGGTCTGGCTGGGCTGTCGTTCTCGTTCTGGGGTCAGGTGGAGCGCGGTGACAAGCCGCTGACCAGCCGCCACATGCTCGAAGCGATGGCCCGTGCGCTGCGGGTACACCCCATTGAGGTGACCGGGCAGCCCTGGGCACCGCAGGACATGGTCAGCTCCGAGGCCCATGCCGGGCTGTGGGGTATCGAGATCGCGCTGGAGCGCTACGAGCTGGGTGTCGACCCCGACGACCTGACCATGGCGGCCTGGCCGCAGATCACCGCTGACCTGGAACGCCTGGACAAGCTGCGCCACTACAGCGCGGACTACGCAGCCCAGGGCGAGCTCACCCCGGCGCTGCTGGGCCAGCTCCACGCCGCCTACGTCCGGATGCCCGAGTATCGGCGGGAGGTTCTACTGGGCTTGATCAGCGCCTACAGCTCGGCGGCGATGATGACCAAACGCCTGGGCGTGCGCGGGCTGCCGACGCTAGCCGCCCGCGCCGTGGCGCAGTGCGCCCAAGGTCTGGACGAGCCGGTCTGGCTGGGTTACGCGGCCTGGCTGCGCGCCGGCGCCACCGGCCTGCTCGACCGGGCCGCGCACTACCGGCGCTGCGTGATCGCGGCCCAGGCGCTGACCGGCCGGCTGGATTCCAGCGACGCGCTGCAGGCCTGGGGGATGCTGCACCTGTCGGCCGCGCTGGCGGCCCGGATGGACACCGAGGTCGGCACCTGGTTCGGGCCGGTCAACGTCGGCATCTGGCGCACGTCGCTGGCGGTGGAGCTCGGTGAGTACGGCCAGG
>JBOHGH010000241.1:0-3563 GCA_050699975.1 Pseudonocardiaceae bacterium
CTAGCTACTGATCATGCCACCAACCTGGTAGCATGTAGGCATGGCGATGACACTCCGACCCGATGAGCAGCTGGCCGAGGCGCTGCGATTGCAGGCCGAGCGCGAAGGGCGTTCGCAGAGCGCGGTAGCCCTCGACGCGGTTGCCGAGTACGTGCGGCGCCGGGCGCACAAGGCCCGCGTCGCTGAATCGTCCCGGTACGGCGCTGAAACCTACGCCGTCGCACTTAAGGAACTCGGTTCGATCTGATGACCGAGTTCCTGGACCTAGAGGACCTGCTCGCCATTGCACCCGACGCGATCGGCGGGGAGGTCCTCGTCCGGGACCATGGCCTGCTTCACTCAGCGCTCGCCAGGCCGCGGGCGAGCATGTTCGGCCAGGATGCTTACCCGGACCTGCACGTCAAAGCGGCATCACTGCTGCACTCGCTGGTGTCCAACCATGCACTGGTCGACGGGAACAAGCGCCTAGCCTGGCACGCGACGTTCGTGTTCCTCGACATCAACGGCCAACGGATGCACACCGACCAAGCCTCGGTCGTGGCGCTGGTGGTGGCGGTCGCCTCGGGCGAGTTGGCCGATCTGGAGAAGATTGCCGAACAGCTACGGTCGTGGAGTCAGCCGAGCTAGCCCCCGGGGATCGAGCACGGCTTAGGAGGTGGCACGCCCGTGGGACACGCATACGACAACGGCTGGGACACCAAGCCGAAGATTGACGAGGCACGCGTCCGCTCGCCCGAGGTGCCCAAGCACCACAACCAGCGCGACCGCAAGCGGTGGTGTCGCGGGAAGCCCGGCGTCGAACACCGCCCGGAACTGCGTCGTTCCAAGTCCTGGGACCGCTACAAGCAGTGGCATGGAGCGGGCTGTCTGTGGTGGCCCTATGGAAGGCTCGGCTGGGTGTGTGGCCACGAGATCGGGTGCGCCGAGTGTGGCCGCATCCTGACACGACGCCTGCACGGTTCAGAATGTCCAGACTTCGAACCGCGTTAGTCATTTTTCGGGCACGGTCAAGCCGCAACGGGGCCAGTGTGACACTTCAAGCTGAACGCACGCAACTTGCACGCTTGAGCGCCATCTGGCGGGTGCTCTTCCGTATGCCACGCCCGCCGCGGCCGTCCAGGTAGCGCAGGAGTTCGGCCGGGTCTATCCGCCCGTTCGCGTCGCGGTGGATGTGCCCCCGCTGTAGCCACTTCCGGATCGCGGCCGGGCTGACCTCGGCGGTCATCGCGGCCTGAGCGACCGTGAACGGCCTCATCCGGAAGCCCCGCTAGCCGCCTCGCGCGCCAGCTTCGCCCGGATCAAGTCCAGCCACGAGTACCGACGATGGCAACGCGGACACCGCGCGACCTCGATCTTCTGGGCCTGCTCATGGGTCTGCCCAGGCGGATCAGGTACCGGCGGGAGCAAACGCAGCGGCCCCCCGCACTCGCGGTACCCGGACCCGTGGCGGTCACGGACCAGCTCGATGCACCAGCCCTCGACACCAGGGTCCGCGTCCCCCACCGCGCGGCGCAGCTGGTCCGATAGCTCGAGGAGGTCCTCGTACAGCTCCCCAGCGTCCACGTGGGCGGCCAAACTCCCGCGCTCCGCGTAAAGGTGCGCGCACAGAGCTTGCACGTCTCCACGGGCCAACCAGGCGCCGTCTTCGAGCCTCGGACCGATCAGGCCCCAGTCCTCGGCCAGCGCGTCCACGAGCCCCTCGAGGGCCTTACGGATCGCGCGGGGCGGGTTGGACTCCTCGGTGTGTGGACGAGTCCAGTCGTCACCTACGCCACTCGGATGCGGGTCGTACCAGGTCTGTGGGTCATTACGGCTGCGGTCGTCGGTCATCACAACCACATGCGGCGACGCGGCCGGGGTCGACCGGAAACCCGGCGCCCGGCGCTCGTCGTTGCCCCCGCCGCCGCCGCCCGGGGTCGGGTCGAGCATCGCGTACAGCACGGGGATCGAGGCAGGCACGTCCTCGCCTGGCCTGCCGGAGTTGTTGGGGTCGATCATGTCGGCCAGCGAGGCGATGTGCTTGTGGCACAGCCGGGCATCGCTGGATGCGGTCGAGGAGCAGAGCTGGCAGGTCGCGGACACCGAGCCTCCGGGTCGTAGGCTGTTGCGTGCCCGGCTCCGAGGCGGGTGAGTTCGTCAAGCGGTGTCCGCACGTGTGGCGCGAGCGGGCACCGCGCACTCGGACTAAGACAGCGGCAGCCCAGGCGTGAACAACTCGGCGCCGCCGGTCCCCTCGGGCAGACGCCCCACCAACGGCAGCGGTGGATCGTCACCCGCGTACCCGCCGGCGATCTCCTGCACTTTCTGCCTGACCCGGTGGATCGCGCGGGACACCTCGATCACCCCGGCGATGGCCTCGTCGTCGTAGGACACGGCCAGGTCGGGCACCGACACGTCGGGGGTGTGCTCGTCCAGCACCCGGCCAAGGTCGGCTGCGAGACGGTCCAGGGGGCGGGTCATGATCGGGTTCTCTCCTCGGGGTAGTCCAGCTACGCGACGGCCCGACCGGGCGCGTCGATCTCGGAAGGCCATTCGGTCCACTTCACGGCGCGGTGGCGCTCAAGCGTCACCACGTCCCATCCGAGCGCGACCGAGCCCAGGTGCGCCAGGGCCAGAGCGTCGACCTCGTTGTCGGTCTTCACCGACACGTCGGGCCACAGGCGCACCAGGGCGGCCACCATCTCGGCCTTCTCCGCCCGGCCGCTGCCGGTGATGGGCAGCTTGAGCGCCGTAGGTGCCACCACGGCCACCGGCACGTTGTGATGCTGGCAGCGGTCCACGATGCGCATCCACGTCGCGGCCCGGTCGATCATCTTGCCAGCGCCAGCGGCGGTGAACAGCCCCTCGATCACCACCAGCTCGGCGGTCAGGGCGAAGTGGCACACGTCAGCCGCGATAGCGCGGCTACGCAACACCCGATCACGCAGGCACTCGGTCGGCCGGCCCTTGGCATCAGGCGGACCTGTCTTGGTCACGGACGTCTTGAACTCCTCGACCGCCGCGATCGGGGGACGGCCGACGCGTTCGGTCACGGTGGCGATTCCGGTAGCCGACAGGGAGAGGTCCACGCCGACCACGCGCCTCACGCCTGGCTCCCGATCGCCTCGTCGAGCCACGCCGCCAGCGCCGTGGCGGCCCGGTCGTTGAGCGTGCGGGCGATCTGGTGCATGCCGTCGTCGTCGACCAGCACCAGTTGTAGGTTCTGCCGGTCCGGGAGGCGCATCAGCCGGAGCTCGGTGCCGTCCGGGGCGGTCCACGACCACTCGCGGCGGATCACTTGGCGGCCTCGATCTCAAGGCGCCGCCGAGTGAACCGAGCCCGGAGGAGGTCATTCCACTCACCAGCGGCGACCGCGCGTCCGTAGGCAGCGCGCAGATCGGACACCGAAATCGCCGCCGCGCAGCTGGCCGCGAAGTCCTCAGGAGCGAGCACCACTCGTGCGCCGATGATGTTCTTGCGCTTGCGCCACTCCCGGACATCAACGGCGAGATGGGCCAACTCCCAGCCCACGGTCAGATCGACCGGGTGCAGCGTGGCCTCACCGCCGCCGGCCGGAAGGTGCA
>JBOHGH010000242.1:0-3456 GCA_050699975.1 Pseudonocardiaceae bacterium
GTTGCCTCCGATGGCACGTCTGTATATTGCAACACTGCTTCCCCGGAGGTCACGGAAAGTGACATCAAGCGCATGCTGAGCGATGAAGCCGTTTATCGGATCGGTGTGTTCTGGAGCGAAGAAGATGGTGACAAAGAATGAGGCCCCGCTGCAGCGGGGCCTCATTAAGTTCCCCGTGAGGGTTGTGTCGTTAGCGAAGCGCCAGCAGCCGGTCGTAGACCAGTTCTTGCACCCATCGGCTGCTCGCGGCCGGGCGGCTGTTCGCGACCGGGCCGGGGTACCCGGTGTGCACCACGTCGACCGCTTCGGGGTCGACGTCGTTTGGCCCTGCGGCGGCCAGCACGGTCGGACCGTAGTACTCGGCGTGGGTGAGGCACTCGACGTTGCGAGCGATGTGCGCAGGCAGCAGCAAGGCGGTAGCGCACAGACCGGCGAACGGCGCGGCTCCGGTGAGCCCGGTCCGCCAATGCCGGGCAGGCGCGATGACGCCGCGCAGCGACACCGCAGGAGGCGGTACGAGATGCTGCATCTCGGGCCAGCTCCACGTGGAAACCGACACCCGGTCGGTCACCGGGCTCCAGCCCGAACTGATCCGCTGCTCGTGCACCTCGTCGATGAGGTTGGCGACGACCACCACGCGGCGGCCGAGGAGCACGATCGGGGTCAGCACAACGCCGTCCCAGCCCAGCGTGTCGACGGCGGCGCGAGCCAGATGGTCCGGCGCGGAGAGCACCTCGACGGAGTCGGAGGCACAGACCTGGGGTCGCAGCGGGGTTTCGTAGGTCTGCACCAGCGATTCGTGTGCCACGGGGCACGTTCTCCCATCATCTGGAGGGTGTTCGTCGCGGCAGCCGGGCCGCGCGGCGTGAGTAAGGATTACCAGGAGCTTGCCGTTCGGTGGTGGAAGCGGGGCCGTTGCGGCGTCCGACGGCAGTCCTCCCGCGCTGACTGGTCACCCGGATTCCGTCCGTCGATGCCGCCGACCGGGTGGCCGCGCCGACCGGCGGGTCAACCGGAGCACCGAGCAAGGCCGTCAACTCTCAGTGATGGCTGGACATCCTTAGCTACTCATCGGTAATATTACCGTCGGTAACACGTGGCGATCAGGAGTGGTCATGGGCGACAAGACCCACCACCACGTCATCGTCATCGGCGCCGGCTTCGCCGGGCTAGGGATGGCGATCCGCCTGCGCCAGCAGGGAATGACCGATTTCACGGTGCTGGAAAAGGCCGCTGACGTGGGCGGCACCTGGCGGGACAACAACTATCCGGGTTGCGCCTGCGACGTGCCGTCGCAGCTGTACTCCTTCTCCTTCGAACTCAACCCGTGCTGGAGCCGGAGCTTCTCTGGCCAGCAGGAGATCTGGGATTACCTGCGGCACTGCACCGACAGCTACGGTCTGCGCCCACATATCCGGTTCCACCACGAGGTACTCGATGCCGTCTGGGACCACACCGCGTACCGCTGGCGGGTTCACACCAACCGCGGCGAGCTGACCTGCGACGTGCTGATCACGGCGACCGGCGCGTTCTCGTATCCTTCCATACCGGACGTTCCCGGGCTGGATCACTTCCAGGGCAAGGTGTTTCACTCCGCGCGGTGGGACCTGGGCTACGACCTGCGCGACCGGCGGGTGGCCGTGGTCGGCACCGGCGCCTCGGCTATCCAGTTCGTCCCGCAGATCCAGCCCGAGGTGGCCTCGCTGACGGTCTTCCAGCGGACGCCACCCTGGATCATCCCGCGCAGCGATCGCGACAACCGCGGCTTCGAACGGACGTTGTACCAGACGGTGCCCGGACTGCAGCGGCTGGTGCGGGCCGGGATCTACCTTGGCCGGGAGTTCTCTGTGCTCGGCTTGGCCGTCAATCCGCGTCTGCTCAGAATCCTTGAGCTGGCCGCCCGCGCACACCTGCGCCGGCAGGTCGCCGACCCAGCGCTGCGGGCCAGGCTCACGCCGGACTACACCATCGGATGCAAGCGGATCCTGCTGTCCAACGACTACCTGCCCGCGCTGACGAGGTCCAATGTGGACGTCGTCACGTCGGGGATCGCCCAGGTCGGCGCAGACTGGGTGCAGGCCGCGGACGGGACCCGTAAAGAGGTCGACACCGTCATCTTCGGCACTGGATTCCATGTCACCGACTTCCCGATGGCCGCGCGGATCCACGGCCGAGAGGGCCAGACCCTGGCCGAGGTCTGGTCCGATGGCGCGCGGGCGCACCGCGGCACCACAGTGGCCGGGTTCCCCAACCTGTTCATGCTGGTCGGACCCAACACCGGGCTCGGGCACACGTCGCTGATCTACATGATTGAAAGCCAGGTGGCGTACACCATCGAAGCGCTGCGCTACCTACGGCGCACCGGGGCAGCCGCGGTGGAGGTCCGGCCGCAGGCACAGGTGGCATACAACGAGGCCGTTCAACACCGGATGGACGGCACGGTGTGGACCGCGGGTGGCTGCGCGAGCTGGTACCTCGACGCACAGGGCCACAACACGACCTTGTGGCCGACGTTCACCTGGCGATTCCGCCGGGCCACCCGCAGGTTCCAGCCGGCCGAATACGTCGAATACAGAGCCCACGAGCACGTTGCCCGGCCGGTGGCGACCTGACGGAGGATGGGCTGATGCGGCTGTTCGTGGCCCTGACGCCACCTGGTGAGGTCATCGAGGAACTGAGAGTCAGCACAGTGGCGCTGCGCCAGCTGGCGCCCGATCTCCGGTGGACCCGCCCAGAGCAGTGGCACGTGACGCTGGCCTTCCTCGGTGAGGTAGGCGACGACGCCGTTGACGAGCTGACCCGCAGGCTCAGCCGGGCAGCCGCCCGGCACCCGCCGCTATCCCTGGTGCTGGGCGGTGGCGGCCGGTTTGGGCACCAGGTGCTGTGGACCCGGGTGCAGGGGGATCGCGATGGGCTGCGCAGGCTGGCCGGCTCGGTACAGGCCGCCGCCCGCCGCAGCCGCCTGCCGACAGAGCAGCGCCCATACCGTCCGCACGTCACGTTGGCCCGGGCGGGCGCCGCGGCCGACCTGCGGCCGCTGGTCGAACGGCTCGCATCCTGGCAAGGTCTGCCATGGGTGGCTACCCGGTTGTATCTGGTCCGCAGCCGCCTCGGCGCGGGATCGGATGGTTCGGCGTTGCACGAGCCGATCACTGCTTGGCCGCTCGACGGCTAGTCCAGGCGGATTCTTTGACTGGACGCGTCTACTGAGCACACCTGGTGCCGCAGGGCTAGGTAATCGCACGACGAACCGTACGCGGCGACGGTGACAACAATTTGGTCACCTCTCTGTTATCGTTGGTTACCGCTACGTAGCCACATCGAATGGGAACTAGCGTTCCTTGGTCGCTAGGGGTTTGACACTTGAGCCGAGTTTTCATGCGGTCATGCGGGCCTCGGTGATGTAGTCGTCGATGTGGTGGTTGATTACTCGTAGGGCTTGTCGTAGGGCAAGGG
>JBOHGH010000243.1:0-3419 GCA_050699975.1 Pseudonocardiaceae bacterium
GCTTATGTGGACCGCCGGATTATGTCGACCACGGGTGCGGAATGTGTTGGTGAGCTTGGGTTTCGGCACGGTGTGGTCGGCATAATCCAGGCTGGTTGTCAGAGTGTCTGGAGGAAGGCTAGGAGGGTGTCTGGGGCGGTGTAGCGGTGAAACTTGCCGCCGCCGGGGTCGGTGCGGGCAAGGGCGCGTTCTTTGATCGTCATGTCGGCGTGGAGGTAGATCTGCGCGGTGTCGGTTCCTTCGTGGCCGAGCCAGAGCGCGATGACGGAGATGTCGATGCCGGCGTGCAGTAGTGCCATCGCGGTGGAGTGGCGCAGGGTGTGTGGTGTGACGTTCTTGCTGGTCAGCGAGGGGCAGGCGAGCTTGGCGGTGTTGGTGTGTTTGGTGATGAGGCGCGCGATGGTATGGCGGGATAGTAGTGTGCCCTGGCGGGTGGGAAACAGTGGATCGTCGGGTTCGCCGGCTCGTTCGGCAAGCCAGGTCCGCACGGTCTTGGCGGTGGGGCGGGTCAGCGGGGTGCATCGGTCTTTGCGGCCTTTGCCATGACAGCGGAGGTGTGCTCCTGGGCCGAGGTGGGCGTCGTTGATGCGGAGGTTGGCCAGCTCGGTGACGCGCAGTCCGGTGTGGATGGCGACCAGCAGCAGCGTGTGGTCGCGACGCCCGATCCAGGTTGACAGGTCCGGGGCGGCGATCAGGGCAAGGGTCTCGGCGTGGGTCAGGTAGTCGACGATCGCGCGGTTGAATCGTTTGGGCGGGATAGCCAGCACGCGTTGGATGAGCGCGGCGTGTTCGGGTGCGCGCGGTAGCGCGTGGCGGAAGAACGAGTGGATCGCGGCCAGCCGTGCGTTGCGGGTTGCGGCCGTGTTGCCTCGCTCGGTCTGCAGGTGCTGGAGGAACGCGCCGACCGTGGAGGCGTCCAGGTCGGCCAAGCCCAGCTGGGCGGGCTGGCGCTGGGTGTGGGTGCTGGCGAAGCCGAGCAGGAGCGTGAACGCGTCGCGGTAGGCGGCGATGGTGTTCGGGCTGGCCTGGCGTTGTCGCATCAGCTTGTCGGTGAAGAAGCTCTGCAGCAGTGGCGCCAGGTCGCTGGACTCGGCGCGCGCGGTCATGGCCGGGCCTCGGTGTCGGTGGTGAAGGCGTGCTCCAGCCGTGCGGCGGCCAAGGCGAGCAGTTCGGGCGACCCGCTGAGGTACCAGTACGACGACTTCGGGTCGATATGGCCGAGATAGGTGGCCAGTAGCGGCATCCGGGCCTGGACGTCGACGTCGGCGCGGTACCAGTCGAGCAAGGTGGCCACCGTGAATGTGTGCCGCAGGTCATGGATCCGTTGCCGGCGACGGCCGGGAGCCGGGGCGATCTGGGCGGAGGTAAGCAGCCGGGTGAAGGTGTGGGACATGTTGGCCGCGTCCAGGCGGGTGCCGCGGGTGGAGACGAAGAAGGCCGGGCCTACTGGCTTGGGCCCGAGCTGATCCCGCACGAGCGCGTACCCGGCCAACACAGCTGTGGTGGAGGGGTGGATCGGGATGTCGCGCGACTTGCCGAACTTTGAGTCCCGCACCGTGAGCACACCGTGGCGCAGGTCGACATCGCCGTGGTCGAGTCGGCATGCCTCACTCACGCGCATGCCCGTCATCGCCAGCAGGCCCAAGGCGGTCTGCCAGGTCGCTGCGCGCAGCGGCGGGGAAAGCCTTCCGGCGGCCAACAGCAGCGCGACGATCTCGCTGGGTGAGTAGAGGTAGGGGGTGATCCGCCGGTAACGGCGCGACAGGACATCATCGGGCGGGATCTCGGTCGCGGGGTCCAAGGCCTTCAGATACCGGGCGAAGATCCGCACCACATCCAGGCGTCGTGCCCAGTGCACCGAATCCGAGCTGCCCCGAGGTGTTGATGTCGCCCAGGCGAGGGCGTCGTCGGTGGTAACGACGGTGTGCTCCAGCGATTCGAGATAGGCAATGAAGCTCATCAGCTTCGGGCCCCAGGTGGTGAGCTTGAACCCCAGGGCACGGCGCATGGTCAGGTACCGCTCAGCGTGTTCCCTCAGCGTGGTCATGACTGACCACCCTGTGGCGCGGGAAGGGGCCAGGGGCGTGCCAGTGTTCGTAACGCGGTGTGATCGACTTTGGCGTAGACCGTGGTGGACAGCGCGCTGCGGTGCCGAAGCAACTGCCCCACCTCGGTCAACCCAGCGCCGGCCCGCAACACTTCGGTGGCCAGGGAATGCCGCAGGCGATGCGCGCCCACCCGGGGCAGCCTCGCGTTCTGGCAGGCTCGGCCCATAATCGCCCGGACCGCTGTGCCCGACAGCGCGTGATACGGAGCGCGAGCCGTGACAAACAGGGCAGGGCACGAACATGCTGGCCGGCCGCCGGTCAGATAGGCAGCCAATGCCTCGCCGACCTCGACCGGCAGCGGGATCCGCTCGACCCGGGCTCCCTTGCCCCGCACGAGGATCTCACCAGAGTGCCAGTCCACATCGGCCAGCTCGAGCGCGGCGGCCTCCGCGCCGCGCAGCCCGAGTCGGGCCAGGACGGTCAGCACCGCGCGGTCACGCAATCCGACCGCCGTGGAAGCGTCCGGACCGGCCAACACAGCCGCGATTTGGCCGCGTTCCAAACCACGCGGCAACCCAGCCAGTCGCCAGCCGGCGACAGCCGGGACCGCGCCGACCAGCGGACCTCGAACCACGCCATCCACGTGCAGGAATCGCAGCAGCGACCGCAACGCTGTCACCAACGCCTTGGCCGACCACACACTGCCGGCCGCGGTGGTCTGCTCGACAACAAACGCCGTGACCATCCCCGGGTCCAACCGCGACAACGACTCGGCCAGCGGATCGGGCAACCACGCCAAAAACTTCTTGGCCTGGCTGCAATAGCAGCGAACCGACTCAGCGGCCAGGCAACGCTCACCAACCAGCCAAGCGCGATACCGGCCCAACAAGATCGCCGCCGGGCCAAGGCCATCCGCCTCGCAGGGATCGGGGGCGACCTCGACACCGCGCAGGAACCGCAACACCGGTCCCAGACCCCTGCGGGCCACCAACTCGCTGGTGCAACGCTCCCGCCGCAGCCCCAGGAACTCCTCCAGCACCAGCGGCGTCAAATCCGCCGCCGTCCGGCCTGTTCCAACCAACCAGCCACTCAACCGGGCCATCGCCCGCACGACATCTCTCACCGACGACTCGGCATAGCCCGCCCGCGCGAGCTGCGCGCGCAACGCCACCTCGTACGGCGCCAACGGCCCATCCACAACACCACGAACTTGACCCATGATCTTCTCCCATCTGGAGTACGACACCCATCCAGACGGGAAAACACCTCAGATCACGACGCTGATTATGCCGACTGACCACAGACAACCAACGCGGCTACCAGCCCTCCAGCCACAAGGTCGACATAATCCGGCGGTCCACATAAGCCGAT
>JBOHGH010000244.1:0-3386 GCA_050699975.1 Pseudonocardiaceae bacterium
CTCCACCCGGGCCCCGGGTAACGCCGGGTCCACCTCGTAGAGGTTGCCGTGCAGGCTGACCGTCGCGGTCTTGGTCACGGTGCGCCACTGGGTCCACCGGAACGCCTCTCCCCGCAAGTCGGCCGGGCTCGGCCTCCCGCGCCTGTCCGAGTACTGGGCCCAGCGGCGCCGCCGCAACAGACCACCGGTGGGCGCGACCACCCTGCGGCTCCTGCGAGCCCAGGACGGCCGATGCCCGCTATGTCGTGGTCTGTTGCTGCACGCCGATCATGAACCGCAAAGCCCACGCGAGCGGGAACAGTGGCTCACCGCCACCCGCAAGGCGATCCGCAAGCACGCGGTCACCGTCTGGGGGGCAGGCACGCCGGACGAACGCGCCGCAACCCGTCTCATACACGCCCACTGCCGCCGCCGAACCACCGACGGCGCCGAGGGAACAGCACCACTGCTCGCCGCTCGCGAGCCTTCAGGGCTTGCTTGAGCCGGTTGCCCGGAAAGCGGGCACGGCCGGTTCTGAGGGGCCCCGGCGCAGCAATGCGCCGGGGCTACCCGACGAGATCGGCTCGGTGGTGGCTCTGACCCTAATCTGTCAGTGACACGGGCCATGATGGTGGGCGTGGACGTGCTCGACCTGTTCTCCCCCGCTACCAGGGACTGGTTCGCGGGGGCGTTCGCTGCGCCTACCCCGGCCCAGGAAGGTGCTTGGCGGGCGGCAGCCGCGGGCGAGCACGCGCTGGTCGTCGCCCCGACCGGATCGGGCAAGACCCTCGCCGCGTTCCTGTGGGCGCTGGATCGGCTGGCCGTCGCCGGGCCCCCGGATGAGCCGAAGAGGCGTTGCCGGGTGCTCTACATATCCCCGCTCAAGGCGTTAGCCGTGGATGTCGAGCGCAACCTGCGTTCCCCGCTAGCCGGCATCCGGCAGGCCACGCACCGATTGGGCTTGCCCCAGCCGGACATCCTGGTGGCGATGCGCACCGGCGATACCCCGGCCGAGCAGCGCCGCACGTTCGCCCGCACCCCGGCCGATGTGCTGGTCACCACGCCGGAGTCGCTGTTCCTGCTGCTGACCTCGGCGGCCAGGGAGTCGTTGCGCGGGGTCAATACCGTGATCGTCGACGAGGTGCACGCCGTCGCGGCCAGCAAGCGCGGCGCGCACCTGGCGCTGTCCTTGGAGCGGCTGGACACCCTGCTGGAGCGACCTGCCCAGCGGATCGGCCTGTCCGCCACCGTGCGTCCCGTCGACGAGGTCAGCGCCTTCCTGGCCGGGGGCCGGCCGGTGCACGTGGTGCAGCCGGCGTCGGCCAAGACGATCGAGGTCGCGGTGCAGGTGCCGGTGCCGGACATGTCGGCGCTGGGCGAGCTGGTTGGGGACGAGCTGACCGGGGATGCCGGCGGATCGGCGGAGCACCGTGCCTCGATCTGGCCCGCGGTGGAGCAGCGAGTCCTGGACCTGGTGCGCGCACACCGCTCGACGATCGTGTTCGCCAACTCCCGGCGGCTGGCCGAGCGGCTCACCTCCCGGCTCAACGAGCTCGCCGTCGACCAAATCGCAGAGCCCCGGGACCGGATGCCCGCCGAGCTGATGGGCCAGGCCGGGCTCGCCGGCGGCGCTCCCGAAGTGATCGCCAAGGCGCACCACGGCTCGATGTCGCGCGAGCAGCGAACCCTGGTCGAGGAGGAGCTCAAGTCCGGCCGGTTGCCGTGCGTGATCGCCACGTCGTCGTTGGAGCTGGGCATCGATATGGGGGCGGTGGACTTGGTGGTGCAGGTCGAGGCACCCCCAACAGTCGCCTCGGGACTGCAGCGGATCGGCCGGGCCGGACACCAGGTCGGGGCAGTGTCCCGCGGGGTGGTCTTCCCGAAGTTCCGGGGTGACCTGGTCTCGTGCGCGGTGGTGGCGGAGCGGATGGTCAGCGGGGCGATTGAGGCGCTGCGCTACCCCCGCAACCCGCTGGACGTACTCGCCCAGCAAGTAGTGGCGATGGTCGCGCTGGATCCGTGGACCGTCGGCGAGCTAGCCGCTCTGGTGCGCCGGGCCGCGCCGTACTCGGCACTGCCCGACTCGGCGCTGCACGCCGTGCTGGACATGCTCGCCGGGCGCTACCCGTCGGAGGAGTTCGGTGAGCTACGCCCGCGGATCGTCTGGGACCGGGTCACCGACGAGCTGCGCGGCCGGCCAGGAGCGCAGCGGCTGGCCGTCACCTCCGGCGGCACCATCCCCGACCGGGGGTTGTTCACCGTGATGACTCCCGGCGGTGCCGACGGGGCGGGCTCGCGGGTCGGTGAGCTCGACGAGGAGATGGTCTACGAGTCGCGGGTGGGCGACGCCTTCCTGCTCGGTTCGACCTCCTGGAAGATCGTCGATATCACTCACGACCGGGTCATTGCGCTGCCCGTGCCTGGCGAGCCGGCCCGGATGCCGTTCTGGAAGGGCGACGCGGCTGGTCGGCCCCTGGAGCTCGGGCGGGCGCTGGGCGCGTTCGTCCGGGAGCTGAACGGCTCCGGGGTGGACGCGGCACGCCACCGCGCCGAGGCGGCCGGGCTCGACGCGTGGGCGGCTGACAACCTGCTGTCCTACCTGCGCGAGCAGCGCGAGGCCGTCGGGCACGTGCCCGACGACCGCACCGTGCTGGTGGAGCGTTTCCGCGACGAGCTGGGCGACTGGCGGATGGTGGTGCACTCGCCGTTCGGGGCGCAGGTCAACGGGCCATGGGCGCTGGCGATCGGGGCTCGGCTACGGGAACGGCGTGGCGTCGAGGCACAGGTGGCGAGCGCCGATGACGGGATCGTGCTGCGGCTGCCGGACGCACTGGACGCCGACGGGGCCGAGGTGCTGCCCACCGCCGAGGACGTGTTGCTCGATCCTGACGAGGTAGAGCAGCTCGTGGTCGCCGAGGTGGGCGGTTCGGCGCTGTTCGCCGCACGGTTCCGGGAGTGCGCGGCACGCTCGCTGCTGCTGCCCCGCCGCGACCCCAGGCACCGCACTCCGCTGTGGCAGCAGCGGCAGCGCTCAGCCCAGCTGCTCACCGTCGCGTCGAAGTACGAGCAGTTCCCGGTGGTGCTGGAGGCGATGCGGGAGTGCCTGCAGGACGTCTATGACCTGGCCGGGCTGCGCGAGCTGATGTCGGAGGTGCGGGCCCGCCGGGTGCGGGTCGTGGAGGTGACCACGCCGTCGCCGTCACCATTCGCCCGCAGCCTGCTGTTCGGTTACGTCGGGATGTTCCTCTATGAGCTCGATGCCCCGCTCGCCGAGCGCCGGGCTGCAGCACTCTCGCTGGACTCGACACTGCTGGCGGAGTTGCTCGGCTCGGAGGCGATCCGCGAGCTGCTGGATCCCGACGTGCTCGTCGGGATCGAGGCGCAGCTGCAGCGCCTCGATCCCGACC
>JBOHGH010000245.1:0-3368 GCA_050699975.1 Pseudonocardiaceae bacterium
CGAGACCGGTCTGAGTGTGGTCATCTGTTCTGGCTCCACTTGGTGAGGTTGTCGTCATCGGATCTGGCCCCACCTTCGAGCGCGGTGGTGGCTGGGGACGGCGTGTCTTCATCGGATCTGGCCCCACCCCTGGGCGAGTGATCTCCGTGGTTGGCGGATGCCGACCGGAGGAGGTCGGTGAGGGTGGCTGGGCGGGTGGAGCTCTTCGAGGCGATCCGGCGGGATCATCGCCGTGAGCAGTTGTCGGTGCGGGCGTTAGCGGAGCGCCATCAGGTGCATCGCCGGACGGTGCGTCAGGCGTTGGCGGCCGCGGTGCCGCCGCCGCGCAAGTCCTACCCGCGACCGGCGCCGGCGATCGGGCCGTGGACGGGGGTGATTGACTCCTGGTTGATCAAGGACAAGGACGTGCCGCGCAAGCAGCGGCACACCGCCCGCAGAATCTGGCAGCGGCTCGGGGTCGAGCACGACGCGGTGGTGTCGGAGGTGACGGTGTCGCGTTATGTGCGTCGGCGCCGTGTCGAGTTGGGGTTGGCTGCCGGGGTTGAGGTGATGGTTCCCCAAAGCCACGACCCCGGCGCTGAAGGAGAGATTGACTTCGGAGAGTTCTATGCCGACATCGCCGGAACCATGACCAAGTGCCATTTATTCATCCTGCGACTGTCCGCGTCCGGTAAGGGTGCGTCTTTCGCGTTTACCAGCCAGGGCCAGGAAGCGTTCCTGGAAGGGCATGTGCGGGCGTTTGAACGACTGGGAGGTGTGCCCGGGCGTATTCGGTATGACAATCTCAAGTCGGCGGTGGTGCGGGTACTGAGAGGTCGAGGTCGGGAAGAAAACGAGCGGTTCATCGCGTTGCGCAGTCACTACGGCTTTGACTCCTTCTTCTGCCGCCCCGGTAAGGAAGGAAGCCACGAAAAGGGTGGAGTCGAAGGTGAGATCGGGCGTTTCCGGCGTCGCCATTTGGTGCCGGTGCCTCACATCACTTCGCTGGCTGAGCTGAATGATCTGCTCGCGGCGGCTGATGTCATCGACAACGCCCGGCACCTGCCGGGGCGCCAGACCGACATCGGCACGGCGTTCGCGGCCGAACAACCCACGCTGGCCCCGCTGCCGGCGGAACCGTTCCCCACCGGGTTGACCCTGCATCCGCGCGTGGACCGCCACGCCAGGATCACCGTCCGCTGCTGTCACTACTCGGTACCGGCCTCGCTGGTCGGGCGGCGGGTGCGAGTGCTGCTGCGCGCCTCGTACCTGGTGGTTCTCGAGGGCCGCCGTGAAGTGGCCCGCCACGAACGCTCGACCCGCAAGGGCTCCACGACGCTGGTACTGGATCACTACCTGGAAGTGCTGCGGCGCAAGCCGGGTGCTCTGCCCGGGGCGACCGCCCTGGCCCAGGCCCGCGAATCCGGGATGTTCACCGCCGAGCATGAGGCGTTCTGGGGTGCGGCCCGACGCGCCCACGGCGACACCGCCGGCACCCGGGAGCTGGTGGAAGTCCTGCTGCTGCACCGCCACCACGCCCACCCCGATGTCGTCGCCGGGATCGCCACCGCGTTGGCCGCCGGCGCGGTACGCGCGGACGTGGTGGCTGTGGAAGTCCGCCGTGTCACCCAGACCCGGCCACCCGCCACCATCGACGCAGCTGACACCGCCGGCAGCCCGGCCGGCTCGCGGGCCGGGCGAGTGGTCAGTCTGACCGAGCGACGTCTGATCGACCCGGCGGCCGTCATCGCCGGTCTGCCACCGGACAACCGCCCGTTGCCCCAGGTCACCGCCTACGACGAGCTCTTGCCCCGCCGAGCGGCGGCATCAACGGCGGCCTCGACGAACTCTGAGGTGTCATGAACCAGCCCCAGCTACGCAGCCACGCGATGACCGAACAAGCAGCCCAAGCCGCGATCGACCAGGCCTGCCGCGCGTTGCGGCTGCCCACGATCCGTGGCCGGGCCGAGGAGATCGCCACCGCCGCGCAACGCGAACAGCTGACCTACTGGGGCTTCCTGGCCGAGCTGCTGTTGGCCGAGTGCGACGACCGCGACCGCCGGCGCTCCGCTCGACGGATCAAGTCCGCCGGGTTCCCCCGCGAAAAATGGTTGGCCGACTTCGATTTCGAGGCGAACCCAGCGATCAACCCGGCCACCATTCACACCCTGGCCCGCTGCGACTGGGTGCGCAAGGGCGAACCATTGTGTTTGATCGGAGACTCCGGCACCGGGAAGACCCATCTGCTCATAGCCTTGGGCACAGCCGCCGCCCAGCAGGGCTTCCGAGTACGCTACAGCCTTGCCACGAAACTCGTGAACGAACTCGTCGAGGCCGCCGACGAACGCCAACTCGCCCGCACCATCGCACGCTACGGCCGAGTCGACCTACTCTGCATTGACGAACTCGGCTACATGGAACTCGACCGACGCGGCGCCGAAATGCTGTTCCAAGTCCTCACCGAAAGAGAGGAAACTGCCAGCGTCGCGATCGCAAGCAATGAATCCTTTTCAGGCTGGACAAAAACATTCACCGACCCCCGACTCTGCGCCGCCATCGTCGACCGACTGACGTTCGCCGGGAACATCCTTGAGACCGGCACCAACTCCTACCGCCTCGCGCATGCCCGCGCCGCCCAAACAGCGGAAAGGCCCGCACATGCCCACCGATGACCCGCGACTGCACCACACCGACGCCGCCGAACTCGGCGAGCTGCTCGCGTTCCTCGGCGACTGGCTCGACAGCGCTGACACCACCCAGCTCGCGGCCTCGCTGCGAGGCTTCGTCGGCACCGACGGCTACGACCTCACCGAACTACGCACCGACCTGGCGCGCTTCACCTTCCTGCTCGGCAACGACGACGGCACCCGACTCTTCGGCCTCGACAACCAGCACTGAACAACCCCACGATCCAGGTCATGGGGCCAGAGCCGGTGACGACCGGCGGGGCCGAATCACTTGACGACACTCAGACGCCGCGCCGATCACGGCGATGTCACCGGTGCGGAGCTCGGCGGCCAGGTGGGCGAACACGCACACCTCGAAGTGCCGCCGCGGTAACCGGCCCGCCCGTGACCGAGCGCGCAGGGTCTCGCGCCACAGCTCCCCCGCAAACGAGATCTCGATCGGCTGGCCTTCGTGCTGATCGGAGACGTACTCGCCGATGCGACCCCGATTGGCTCGCAACACCGCGACCGCAGCCAGCATCCGCTGGTCGGTGCTGGTCGATTCCAGCTCCAGGACCTCCAACAACGCGAACAACGTAGAGCGATGCGAGCGGTAGTAGCGCTCCAGCAGCGGGGTGTGTTGTTGCCGTGATGCACCGACACCGTCTCGTGCGCCCCGGACAACTCGGCCACCCCACCGGCGTCGGCCAGGGTCTTGAGCAC
>JBOHGH010000246.1:0-3329 GCA_050699975.1 Pseudonocardiaceae bacterium
GTTGCCGATCGGCCCCGGCACATCAACCTGCTGCTCCTGTTGCGGCTCAGTTGCGAATTGATCGCCACGGTGCTGGTCACCGTGGCGGCGGTGCGGGCGTTGCAGCCGACCTGGCTGGCGGTCCTGATCGCGGGGCTGGCAATGGTGGTGGTTACCTATGTGGTCGTCGGGGTCGGTCCACGCACCATCGGACGCCAGCATCCCTACCGCGTCGGTCTCCTGGTAGCCGGACCGGTCCGGATCCTGGGCCGGATCCTCGGCCCGCTGTCGCGGCTGCTCATCCTGGTCGGTAATGCGATTACGCCTGGTCGGGGTTTCCCGACCGGGCCGTTCACCTCCGAGGTCGAACTCCGCGAGCTGGTGGACATGGCAGGGGAGCGCGGTGTGGTCGAGGCCGGCGAGGCAGAGATGATCCACTCCGTGTTCGAGCTCGGTGACACCGTGGCCCGCGAGGTGATGGTGCCCCGGACTGAGATCGTCTGGATCGAGCAGGACAAGTCGGTGCGCCAGGCGGTGGCGCTGGCCCTGCGCTCCGGATTTTCCCGGATCCCGGTGATCGGGGACAGCGTGGATGACATCGTCGGCGTGGTGCACCTCAAGGATCTGGTGGCGCGGACCGCCCACGGCGCCGAGGATCAGCCGGATCCGGCCGGCGGCGGAGTCGGGGAGGTCATGCGGCCGGCAGCCTTCGTGCCCGACTCCAAGCTGCTCACCCCGTTGCTCAAGGAGATGCAGGTCACCCGCAACCATATGGCCGTCGTCGTCGACGAGTACGGGGGCACCGCCGGCCTGCTGACGATCGAGGACATCCTTGAGGAGATCGTCGGTGAGATCACCGACGAGTCCGACACCGAGGATCGGCCGCCGGTCGAGTACCTCGATGATGGCGCGGTGCGGGTCACCAGTCGGCTGCCGGTGACCGACCTGGGGGAGCTGTTCGCCGTGGACCTCGACGATGCCGACGTGGAGACCGTCGGCGGGCTGCTCGCCCAGCAGTTGGGCCGGGTGCCGTTGCCCGGCGCTGAGGCCGAGGTGGCCGGTTTGCTGCTGCGCGCCGAAGGCGGCAACGATCGCCGCGGTCGGCTGCGCATCACCACGGTGACCGTCCGCCGGGCAGGTGCGCCGCTGGATCCCCAGAGCCAGCAAACCCAGCCTCATCACGTCGCGGCCCGCACGCCGCGGGAAGCGAGCGACACCCGTGCCTGAGACCACCGACCTCGACCCTGCCGATCTGGACCCCGAAGACGCCAAGATCGTGACGCTGGCGCGTTCGGCGCAGGCCCGCACCGGCGCCGACGAGGGTGCCGCGGTGCGTGACACCGAAGGGCGGACCTACACCGGCTGCACTGTCTCGCTGCCCTCGCTGGCGCTCACCGCGCTGCAGGCGGCGGTCGTCGCGGCGATGGCAAGCGGGGCGACCGGCCTGGAGGCGGCCGCGGTGGTGTCCGGGTCGGAATCCGTGGACGCTGCCTCGCTGGCCGCGGTGCGGGAGCTCGGGCCGCGGGCCGCTGTACTGCTGGCCGACCGGCGCGGTGCACTCACCGACGTGCTGCGCGTGGCGGGTTAGGGGTGGCCGGCAACGCCGAAGGGACCGCTGCGCGGACGACGTTTCGGGCCGGTTTCGCCTGCCTGGTGGGTCGGCCCAACGTCGGCAAGTCGACGTTGACCAATTCGCTGGTGGGCCAGAAGGTGGCGATCACCTCCAGCCGGCCACAGACCACCCGGCACACCATCCGGGGAATCGTGCACCAGCCCGACGGGCAGCTCATCCTGGTGGACACGCCCGGCCTGCACCGGCCACGCACCCTGCTCGGGCAGCGGCTCAACAGCCTGGTGCGGGCAACCTGGTCGGAGGTGGACGTGATCGGGTTCTGCGTGCCCGCCGACGCCGTGATCGGGACTGGGGACCGGTTCATCGCCGGTGAGCTGGCTGCCCTGGCCCGGCGCACCCCGGTGTTCGGCATCGTGACCAAGGCTGATCTGGTGAACCCGCAGCGGGTGGCCGAGCAGCTCGCCGGGCTGGCCGATCTGGCCCGGTCGGCCGGTTTCGGCGAGTTCGCCGAGCTGGTGCCGGTGTCCGCGGTCGACGGTTTCCAGGTGGGGTTGCTCGCCGACCTGCTGCTGGCCCGGATGCCGGAGTCGCCGCCGCTGTACCCGGGAGGCGAGCTCACCGACGAACCGGAGCAGACCTTGGTGGCGGAGCTGGTGCGGGAGGCGGCTCTGGAGGGGGTGCGCGATGAGCTGCCGCACTCGCTGGCCGTCGTGGTGGAGGAGATGAGCCCGCGGGACGGGCGGGCTGACCTGCTCGACGTCTACGTGAACCTCTACGTCGAGCGCGACAGCCAGAAGGCGATCGTGATCGGACGTGGCGGTCAGCGGCTCAAGGAGGTCGGCAGCCGCGCGCGGATCCACATCGAGGCTCTGCTGGGCACGTCGGTGTACCTCGACCTGCGGGTGAAGGTCGCCAAGGACTGGCAGCGCGACCCTAAGCAGCTGCGTCGCCTCGGTTTCTGAGTACGGCGATGCGACGATGAGCGGGTGAGTCTGTACCGCGACACCGGTGTAGTGCTGCGGGTGCAGAAGCTGGGCGAGGCTGACCGCATCGTCACGCTGCTGACCCGCCGGCACGGACGGGTGCGCGCGGTAGCCAAGGGGGTGCGGCGCACCTCATCGAGGTTCGGCGCGCGGCTGGAGCCGTTCGGGCACGTCGATGTGCAGTTCTACAGCGGGCGGACGCTGGACATCGTCACCCAGGTCGAGACGGTCGACGGCTTCGGATCCCGGCTGGTCGGCGACTACGGCCGCTACACCACCGGCTGCGCGGTGCTGGAGACCGCCGAGCGGCTGGCCGGCGCTGAGGGCGAGCCGGTGCTGCGGCTGTATCTGCTGGTCGTGGGCGCGCTGCGGGCGCTGGCTGACAGGCAGCGCCCGCCGCCGCTGGTGCTCGACGCTTTCCTGCTGCGCGCGATGGTGACCGCTGGTTGGGCGCCTGCGCTGACCGAATGTGCCCGGTGCGGCGCGCCGGGGCCGCACCGGGCGTTCAGCGTTCCCGCCGGGGGTGTGGTCTGCCCCGGGTGCCGCCCGGCCGGCGCGGCCACCCCGTCGGCGCAGACGCTGGACCTACTCGACGCCCTGGTGCGAGGAGACTGGCCACTCGCCGAGCGCGCCCCCGCGGTTATCTGCCGGGAAGGCAGCGGCCTGGTCGCCGCCCACCTCCAGTGGCACCTGGAACGCCAACTCCGCTCCCTGCCCCTGGTCGAGCGCGCCGTCCCGGCCCCCCCGCATTCAGCGGGCTGAGCGGGGTTATTCATGGCCGGATAACCCCGCTC
>JBOHGH010000247.1:0-3327 GCA_050699975.1 Pseudonocardiaceae bacterium
CATCAGGCTGATCCGATGGTTGGCCCTCTCCGCGTGAATGAACCGGAACACCGCTACCTCGTCCCGTTCTGCGCCGCGAAGAAGGCCGCGGCTTTTTTTAAATTATGCCGATATCGGCATAATTTAAATTATGCTGATGTTCGGGTTATGCCGATGTTGTTGTGACGCGGCTGGTCAGGGCGGTGGTTGGCGGGGGTAGTTCGGCATAATCAGAGGGCCTCTAGGAATGTGAGCAGTTGGTCATCGGGCTTGTAGCGTCGTGGGGTGGGTGCGGGCGGTGGAGTGAGCCGGTCGAGCGCTCGTTGTTTCATGCCAAGGTCGGCGTGGAGGTAGGGCTGGGTGGACTCGGTGGATTCGTGGCCGAGCCAGAGCGCGATGGTGGTGATGTCGATTCCGGCGTCGAGCATCCGCATTGCGGTGGTATGGCGCAGGGTGTGCGGGGTGACGTTCTTGCCGACCAGGGCTGGGCACGTCATGGCTGCCGTTCTGGTGTGAGCCCGGATTCTGGCCGCGATCGCGTCGGTGCTGATCGGCGTCGTGCTGCCTTGGGCGGTGAAGACCGGGCTGTGCTGGTGAGGCGAGGGGTGTTGCGCGGCCCATCGGCGCAGGGTGGTGACGGTGGTGGAGCACAGCGGGGTTATACGGTCTTTGCGGCCCTTGCCGTGAACCCTCAGGTGCGCCGGTTTGGTCAGGTGCAGGTCTTGAGGCGTCAGTGCGATGAGCTCACCGACACGCAGGCCGGTGGTGATCAGCGTAAGCAGGATGGCGTGGTCACGACGGCCGGTCCGCGTTGACTGGTCGGGGCTGTTGAGAAGGGCTTCGACCTCGGGATCGGTGAGGTACGTCAAGATCGTCGTATGCGTGTTCTTGGTCTGGATGGCCAGCACTCTGGCGATGAGGTCGAGGTGCTCGGGGTGGCGGTAGGCGGCGTAGGAGAAGAAAGAGCGGATCGCCGCGAGTCTGGCGTTGCGGGTCCGAACGGTGTTGTGCCGCTGGGTCTCCAGATACTCCAAGAACCCGGTGATGGCATCGGCGCCGAGGTCGGTGACCTCGATGTCGGCGGGCTTGGTGCCGGTCGTTTCGTTCAGGTAGGTGAGCAGCATCCGCCAGGTGTCACGGTAGGCGCTGATGGTGTGCTGGCTGGCGGCTTTCTGCCCGGTCAGGTAGGTCGTGAAGAAGGCTTGCAGGGTCGCGGTGAGCGTGCTCATGCGGTGTGTCCTCGGCGGTGGGCCTGGATCCGCTCGTTGACCAGATCGAGGAGCTCAGGGCTGGCTGTGAGGTACCAGTAGGTGCTGGATGGGCTGACGTGGCCTAGATACGTCGCCAGGGCCGCGATCCGCGCGTCGACATCGACACCGGCGCGGTGGGCATCGAGGAGCGTGTTCACGGCGAACGTGTGCCGCAGGTCGTGCAGCCGGGGCTCGTGGCCGCCCGTCCCCGCCGGAAGGCGACATGCTCTGGTCAGGGCCCGGAAGGCCTGTTGAACGTTGCCGGCGCGTGGCCGGGTGGCGTTCACGGTCACGAACAACGCCTGATCGTGGGGCGAGCCGACCAGCCTTCGGCTGGCCCGCAGATAGCCGGCTAAGGCCGTGATGGTCGAGGAGGCAACCGGCAACCGGCGCTTGTTGCCGTACTTGCCGGTCACCGCGATCGTGCCCCCGGCGGTATCGAGGCTGGTGGTGTCCAGGGCCAGGGCCTCACCGATGCGCATCCCGGTGGCTGCCATCAGCCCGATGACCGTCGCCAGCGTGAGCCCTCGCACGGCCGGGGTCAGCGTATGGGCTTGATTGGTCAAGCCGGTGAGCTGAGCGGAGGTGTAAAGGTAGGGAACGGCGTGGTCGACCCGGCTGGGCAACAGGCCGGCTGGGACCAGCTCGGCGGCCTGGGCGCAGTGGGCGTGCACATGGGCGGCGAAACCTCGGATAGCGGCGAGCCGGGCTGTGTGCCACCGGGGCCGAGCGCCGCGCGGTAGGCATGCCCAGGCCAGCGCATGCTCAACGCTGATCCTGCTCACGTGCTGGTGCTCGAGGTAGCTCAAGAACTGGTCGATCAGACCGTCATGGCGGCTGAGTTGGTAGCCCATCGCACGGCGCAGCGCCAGATACTCCCCGGCGCTGGCCCGCAAGTCCGCCCGCATCAGGTGGCCCGCGCTATCGAAGCTGGCCACGGCCGTACGAGCTGGGCGAGGGCGTAGTCGTCGACCTTGGCGTAGATCGCTGTCGCGCCGCTCGATCGCTGGCGTAACAGCTGCCCAGCCTCGGCCAGCGTGCCACCACCGGCCAACACCGCCGTGGCTGCGCCATGGCGCAGCCGATGAGCGCCAACCCGCCCGTCGATGCCGGCCCGTCGCGCCAGCCGGGTCACCACCGAGGAGACGCCGCGGCGGTCCAGCGGCCGGTATGGGGCTATCGCGCCCAAGAACACGTGCCGGTAGCCCGAGCCTGCGCGGCGATGGTCGCACAGATAGGCCGCCAAGGCTTCGCCGACCTCGGCGGGCAGCGGCATGAGCTGATGATCGTCGCCCTTCCCGGTGACTCTCACCGTGCCCGCGCGCCAGTCCACATCATCAAGCGACAGCTGGGCGGCCTCTCGGGAACGCAGCCCCAGACGGGCCAACAACAACACCAAAGCCCGGTCTCGGGCCGACATGTCCACCGCCAGCATCAACGCCAGGTCCACCGGGGGCAGGGCCTTCGGCACGCCAGCCGGTGCGGTATACCGCACCGGCCCGATCCCCTCTGCCAGTTGCCGGTCCTCCCCGCCCGTCAAGGAACATCCACCGCAACAACGCCCGCAACGCCGTCGTCGCGACCCTCAGCGAGCCAGCCGAACAGCTGCCCGAACGCCACACCAAGAACCGGTTCACGTCGCGGATCGTCAACCCCGCCAAACTGCTCTGGCCGTGTCGGGCGTACCAGGCCACGAAGGGACGAGCCTGGTTCAGATAGTTCTCCACCGTCGTTGACGCCAACGAACGCTCTCGACGCAGATAGCCGCCGAAGTCGTCCAACAGGTCGTCGAGCTCCCCCGGCAGCCCGTTGCCACCTGCTGTGCACGGGTTTTCCATGCCACTGTCCTTCCATCGATTCGGAAGGGCCAGCATCCACCAGCCGACCTGATTATGCCGAACTACCCCCGCCAACCACCGCCCTGACCAGCCGCGTCACAACAACATCGGCATAACCCGAACATCAGCATAATTTAAAATCTCACGTTCCTCGGCCAGCCGTTTGACGTCACGACGCAATTGGGCAAGCTCTTCACGCTCAGGGGTAGTCAACCCATCAGAGCGCACCCCACGATCTATATCATTTTGTTTGAGCCAAT
>JBOHGH010000248.1:0-3289 GCA_050699975.1 Pseudonocardiaceae bacterium
GGTGACCACCGCGTCAGGCCCGGCGAGCGCGGCCACTGCGGCGTGCACCCGCGCGGTGTCCCGATGGTCTGGCAGTACCAGCAGCGCGCCCCGTCCGGCGGCGGCGGCAGTGACCGCGACCTCCGCGAGCCGGGCGGGCCAATCCTCCCCCGGCAGCGCCTGCCAGCAGGCATGCGCCGCCCGACCGTGGTGAACAGCGTCCAGGAAGGCCGGCCCGCGAGGGTAGCGCCGCCATTCGGGCGCTGTGGGTCGCTGCGGACGGGCCCGGGCAAGTGGGACCGGCTCGGCCTCGACGCGGGCATGCCGTGGTGGCACGGCCAGCCGCAGCACGTCGCTCATGGTGCCCGCGCACCGGTCAGCCACCGCCCGAGCCAGCGCGGCGACCTGCGGGCTGAGTGCGGGCTCGGCGGAGACCACCCGGTGCAGCCAGCCGAGCCGGCCCGGATGGTCGGATCGCTCGGTTCGTTGCAGCAGCCACCCGTCCACCAGCCGTCCGGCGAAACGGACCCGGAGGCGCACGCCGGGCACCGCCGTCGCGTCGAGCTCGGTGGGCACCTGGTAGTCGAAGGGGCGGTCCAGGTGAGCCAGCGGGGTATCCACGCACACCCGCGCGACGGGCAGCGCGGCAGCCGGGCTCTGCTGCCCACGACGGGGCTGCCCACGACGGGGCTGTCCACGACCCGACCGGCTGGCGCTGTTCACCTGGCGGGTCTACCAGAGCGCCCCGTCAGTCGCCCCGCCCGCCATCGACTGGCGAAACGCCCTGGCCGCAGCTGATCGTGGCGGCGATGATGGTGATGTGACCGGATCCGGTGCGACCGCGGGTCCCGGCCTGCGTGGGGAGCGGGTCGTGCTGGTGGGAGTCACCGCCGAGCACGTGCCGGAACTGCGGCGGATCCTGTACACGCCCGAGGTGCGGCTGCGTTGGGGCGACGAGGCCAGATCGCCGTAGTGGCCCTTCGACGACCCGTCCGCCACACGCTTCGCCATCCTGCTGGACGGCGCGGTGAGCGGGATGGCGCAGTACGGCGAGGAGGAGGAGCCCGCGTACCGGCACGCCTCGATCGATATCTTCCTCGACCCCGTCGTGCACGGGCGGGGTATCGGCCGCGACGCTGTGCGCACGCTGGCCCGCCACCTCGTGGCCGACCGGGGCCACCACCGTCTGGTGATCGACCCGGCGGCAGACAACGAGCCGCTCGTCGCCGGCGCGGGCGACGACCTGGTCACGCTCGGCCTCGGACAACGGGTTCGCCGCCATCACTGCTGCGCCCCACCAGCGGTCCCGCACCGCCTCGACCGCAGCGAGGTCGGAGTCGGTTTCGGCGCGGGCCAGGGCCTGGCGGAACTCGGTCTCGAACTGCGTGCACTCGTCGGGGCGAGCTCGGCGAGCACCGTGTGGATCGCTGGACCGGAGCGCTCGATCTTGGTCGTGGCAGCGGTCATCGGGCCCGTATCCGCCCCCGATCCCCGGCGTCGCCGCCAGGCTCGCCGGACCGGCCCGGCTCGCCGACCCGGTCCGTGTCAGCGCTGGGCGACCGCGGCGGCGTACGCGGCGTCGAGCTGTTCCCGGACCGTGGGACCGGGTGGGGGCGGTCGCCGCCTGGTCTGCGGGCCGAGGTGGATCTCGCGGAGCTCGTCCATAAAGACCTCCCACATCGGCGGGCCGCCGGAGCCGAGGACTGCGTTGCGGGCGATGTACTCCGTGCGGACCGGGAAGTGCCGGATCCCCCAGTCGCCGAGCTGGATCAGGACCGGGACCAGTTCGATTGCTTGCTCGGTCAGGCTGTAGACGACCTTCTGCTTGTGGCGAGGGTCGTCCGAGCGGGTGAGCATCCCGTGCTCGACCAGCGTCTCGAGTCGGTCGGCGAGGACGTTCGACGAGATCCCCTCGGGACCGGCGAGCAGCTCCCGGAAGTGCCGCGCTCCCACGAACACCATGTCCCGCAGGACCAGGAGCGTCCATCGGTCCCCGAGCAGCTCCAGCGACAGGTTGATCGGGCACCCCGACCGCGTCGTCTTCATCCTTACCACTCCCCTGACCGGTTGCATAACCATACCGGTTGTTCTATAGTACCACACGTACTACTTGTAGAAGACCAGTAGTTGTGTAGTTGAACCAGTCCTGGAAGAGGAGAACGCCATGACTTCGCAGAGCTACAGCACGACCATCACCGTCAACCGGCCGGCGCGCGAGGTGTTCGACGCGATCAACCAGCCGCGGTCGTGGTGGTGGTCCGAGATCGAGGGCCAGGCCGACGAGATCGGCGCGGTGTTCGTCTTCGACTCCGCGCCCGACCACGTCTGGCGATTCCGGGTGACCGAGCTCGTGCCGGCCGAGAAGGTGGTCTGGCGGGTCTTCGACAGCGAGACGAACTTTGTCCAGGACCGCGACGAGTGGAACGACACCGAGGTCACGTTCGAGCTGTCCGAGTCCGACGGCGCCACCACGGTCCGCTTCACCCACGTCGGCCTGACCCGGGAACTGGAGTGCTTCGACTCCTGCTCGGCGGGGTGGACCGGCTACATCACCGACAGCCTTCACCGCCTGCTCACCGCCGGGCAGGGCAGGCCGGGCGCGTACTAGACCCCGGCTCCGACCCTCGACCCGCTCAGAAGGAGATAACCATGTCCACCCTGAACACCCAATACGACCTGAACACCCAGGACGGCCTGGACACTCAGGACTCTCGGGCCGCGCCGGACGCCCGGTCCGGACGCCCGGGCCGGACCGGCCAGGCCAGGGCGCGTCCTGGCCCTGTTGTGCCTCGCGACGTTCACGCTGGGCTGCGGAGAGGAGCTGGTCGTCGGCATCCTGGACCTGATCGCCGCTGACCTGCGCATCCCCATCCCCGCGGCCGGCGGCCTCCTCACCGCCAACGCAATCGGTCTTGCCGTCGGCGGACCGGTCCTGACCGCACTGACGATCCGGCTGAACCGCAAGACCGTCCTGCTCGGCACCCTGGCGGTGTTCGGCGTAGCAACCCTGCTCCCGCTCCCTACCAACAACCTGCCCTTGTTCTTTCTCACCCGAGGCATCGCCGACGCAGCACAGGGACTGTTCATCGCCGCCGCCCTGGCCACCGCGACAACGATCGTCCCCTCCGACCGGACCGGACGGGCACTGTCCGCGGTCATCTCGGGCTTCATGGTTGCCACCGCAATCGGGGTCCCGCTCGGCACTCTGGTCGGACAAGCACTCGACTGGCGCGGCGCCTTCGCCGGCGTGCTTGTGCTCACGCTGGCCATCTCGGCCGCCATCGCCATCGCGGTCCCGCCGGGCCTGGGC
>JBOHGH010000249.1:0-3243 GCA_050699975.1 Pseudonocardiaceae bacterium
GCCCCGAGACAGTGCAGTCTGCATCCAGAACGCGGTCTTAGAGGGCCAGCGCGGTGGCGGTGGTGGCTGCCCAGGTCAGCAGGGCCAGGCCGGTGTCGCGCAGCACCGGGATCAGTGCCGGTCCGTCCGCCCCGCCGCGGACTCGTCGCAGTGCGGGCACCGCGAAGACCAGGGCGAGCAGGCCGGCGAGCGTGGCCCAGCGGGTGACGGCGAAGCCGGCGGTCACCACGAACGGGACGGCAATCAACCCGGTGTAGAGCGCACGGGTCCGGTGATCCCCCAGGCGCACCGCAAGAGTGCGCTTGGCTGCGGCGGAATCGGTGGGGATGTCACGCAGGTTGTTGGTCACCAGCACCGCCGCCGACATCGCCCCTACCGCAACGGCCGCAAAGCAACCGGTGGGGGTGATCTGCCCACTGACGACGTACTGGGTGCCGAGCACCGCGACCGGGCCGAAGAAGACGAACACCGCCAGCTCGCCGAGCCCCGCGTAGCCGTAGGGGCGGCGCCCACCGGTGTAGAACCACGCTCCGGCGATGGACGCCGCGCCCAGCGTCAGCAGCCACCACTGCCCGGCCATCGCGACCAGCACGAGGCCCGCCACGCCGGCAACCGCGAAGCTGGCCAACGCCGCGGCGCGCACCGCGCCGGGTGCCGCGACACCGGACCCGACCAGTCGCATCGGTCCCACCCGCACGGCGTCGGTGCCGCGAACGCCGTCGGAGTAGTCGTTGGCGTAGTTCACTCCGATCACCAGCGCCAGTGCCACGACCAGCGCCAGCAGGGCCCGCGGTGCGGAGTGCGGCGGGCCGAGTGCAGCCGCCGCGCCCCAGCCGGCCAGCACCGGGGCGATCGCGTTGGGCAACGTGCGGGGCCGCGCCCCTTCCACCCACTGTGCCACGGTCGCCACGCGCCAACCCTACGGCGCTGCGCAGCTCCTGCCGGGTCTCTGGACGGCGACGTGCGCGGCGGACACGTACTGCTGGGAGCCGATCCGCAGCCACTGGTCGGTGCGGCCCTGGTTACCGTTGACGGCCTGCCCGACGACGGTGCACTCGAAGCGCAGCGTGGCGCGCTGCGCCGCCAGACCCACCACCGGGTGCTGCTTGCCGGGGCCGGTGCGGACGTGCAGCAGCGGCATCCGCACGATGGCGAGCGGCCCGCCGTCAGTCCACAGGTAGGTGACGGTGACCCAGCTGTTGTCGCGTAGCCCCAGACCGTCCCAGAACGTGCCGTCCGCCAGATCGATCCCGGCCGGGTTGCGCACCTGCCTGCCGAACTGGTCCCGACCCCCGTTGTGCCCGGCATCGTGGGCGGCCTGGGCTTGGGGTACGCCCTGCGGCACGTCGGGCCAGGACTGGCGAGTGTCGGAGGGGTTCCAGTAGTCGTCGGTGGTGTTCCATGGGCCGACGTCCCATACCGGCGCCCATTCGCATCGGCCACGGTCCGAGCAGACCTTCACCGTGTAGTCGCCCGAGCCGCGAGGGGCCAGCCCCCGCCGCGAAGGCAGCGCGACGAAGTGATCCCGCTCGCGGATCACGTGGCCGTTGGCTGTGGTGCCCCCGACCAGACCCTCGCGGGTGGCGAACACCCGGTAGGTGTGCGGCGCCCGCGGGAGATCGACGAGAGTTTGTGCGACGGTCTGCGCGGTCAGCCGTACTGATCGCACCGCTGGGCTGGCTCCTCCGTCACCACCGCGCAGCGCGACGCGGGTCTGCACCGTCGTCACCAGGGCGTCGAACACCGCGGGCGCCTCGGTGCTGGCGGGCACCCATTCGGTCCACGACCCGTCCTCCCGGGTGCCGCGGACGTCGACGGCAACGGCCGAGCCGGGCGGTTGATCGGCGGCGAGTTCCGCCGCTACCTGGTTGCCGGGCGCGGTGAGCCGGTGCGCCGGGGTGACCAGCATGCCGTGCGGCTGGCTGGTCTTGATGCTCGCCGACCCGGCGGGGCCGTCGTTCAGGCTCAGCCCGCCGGTACCGGAACGGACGTTCGTGTCGTCCCAGTCGGGGGACAGGCGAGCAAACCAGGTGGCGGCCCCATCCGTTGTTCCGTCCGGTGGGCCGGCCTGCGCGCCGGCTGGGAAACCCGCCGCGACGAACGCCGCGAGCACCATCGCTGCCACTGCGGCGATCAGAGCTGTGATGCGGATCCGGCGGTTGCGGCGGTTGCGACGAGCCAGCGGCCTCACGGATGCTCCTGAGCGTCGGGGACAGGTGTTTCCGCTGTGACTGGTGTGATTGATGGGGCGATTGGTATCCAGGGAACCCGCAGTACGCGCTGGCGTCCATACCCAGAGTGGGTGAACCTGTACCGAACGTGTTTATGGGACGGGCCGGCCTGAACGGTCAGCGATCCCGCGCGGCGAGCATGGCCCGGACGGCGCTGCGGTCGGGTTTGCCCACGCCGCGCAGCGGTAGCGCGTCGAACAGGACGATCTCCTTGGGGGCCTGCGCCCCGGTCAGCAGGCGGCGGGCGGCGGCGCGCAATGCGGCGGGATCCGGCGGTCGTCCAGGGTCGGCTGCTACCACCGCGGCGGTGACCCGCTCGCCCCACTCCGGGTCGGGCAGGCCCACCACGCAGGCTGCGGCTACCCCCGGCAGGCCGGTGAGCACGGCTTCCACGTCGGCTGGGGCGACGTTGAGCCCACCGGTGACGACCACGTCGTCAGCTCGGTCGAGCACCTGCAGCCGGCCTCGCGCATCGAGCCGTCCGAGATCGGAGGTCCGGAACCAGCCGTCGCGAAACGCTGCCGCGGTCTCCTCGGGGGCATCGAGGTACCCGGTAGCCAGCATCGGTCCAGCCAGCTCGATGTTCCCCGCGCCATCCACCCGGATCCGGGTCCCGTCCAGCGGCCACCCGTCGTAGACACAGCCACCCGCGGTCTCGGTCATGCCGTAGGTGGTGACCACGCGTACTCCCGCCGCCCGGGCCTGTTGCAGCAGCCGGTCCGGTGCGGCGGCACCACCGAGCAACACCGCGTCGAAGCAGACGAGGGCCTCGGGACCGGTCTCGAGCAGCCGCGCGAGCTGGGTGGGCACCAGCGCGGTGTAGCACCGCCCCTCGGATTCCCGGACCAGCTGCGCTGCGGCGGCGCCGAATGCGGCCGGATCGAACCCGTTGCGCATGTCGAGCACCGCGGGCCGGCTGCCGGCCAGCGCTGCCCGGATCAGCACTTGCAGCCCGGCGACGTGCTGGCAGGGCAGTGCCAGCAGCCACCGGCCGGGACCGCCGAGCCGGGCC
>JBOHGH010000250.1:0-3238 GCA_050699975.1 Pseudonocardiaceae bacterium
ACAAAACCAAGATGATCACCATCGTCTACCTCACCGCGGCCAAACTCCGCCTGCCCACCCTCACCAATCCCACACCCGCCTACATGACCTCACGCTGAGTAACCCACTAAAAACAGCGAAGAGCCCTTTGGAACCGGCTTTGGAACCGGCTTGGGAACCGGCCGTCTTTCGGCCAACACCGACCGCGCTCGAGCCACCCCGTCTGGGCTCAGCCGGTAGAACCGGCGCCGTGACCCCCGCTCGCTTTGCTCACTGGTTTCCCACTCGCTGACCGCCCAGCCCAGCTGCTCCAACCGGGCCAAGATCGGGAACACGCTCCCGGTGGGACGTTTGATCGCCTTGGCGATCTTGAAACCGTATAGCTCGTCATCCGAGCGAAGCAGAACCTCAAGCACATCAAGGGTCGCATCGGTAACCCGCAGGCTGCCTACCATAGGCTAACTCTAGACGTGTAGAGAAAGGCTCGCAACCCCCTCAATCTCCGTATGGGTTGTCAGACGGTCCCCAAGGAGACCACGCCACGACGTAGTGCGCGGACCGCAGCGGCTGCTGTGGCTCCGATCCCGGAGTCTTCTCCGGCGACACCGCGCACCTGGTCGAGGACGTCCACCACTTGGCGGCACCACCGGACGAAGTCCCCCGCGGACAGCTCAGTGCCGTTGTCCTCGGCGGTCGTCAGCACCGCCGACAGCGACTCCCCGCGCGCCCACCGGTACACCGGCCAGGCGAAGCCCAGATCAGGTTCTCGGCTGCGCTCCAGCCGGTGCCGCCGCTCGTCGGCCTCCAGCTCCGCCCACAACCGGACGGTGGCCACCAGCGCATCGCTCACCGGTCCAGGAGGGACCTGAGGCGCGGCACCATCCCCGCGTGCCTCGTAGACCAGCGCTGAGATCACCGCGGCCAGCTCGGGCGGCTCCAGACCGTCCCAGATCTGGTGCCGCAGGCACTCGGCGGTGAGCAGATCGGTCTCCGACCACAACCGGGCCAGCGCCCGGCCATGCTCAGTGAGCTGCTGGTCTTGCAGGTATCCGCGCTCGGACAGCAGGGCCCGGATCCGGTCGAAGGTGCGGGCCAGGGAGTGCGTCGTGGCCGAGACCTGCTGGCGCAGCGTGTCGGTTTCCCGGTCCAGCTGATCGTGCCGTTGCGCCCACCGGGCGTGCGCTTCCCGGTCGTCGCAGCCGTGGCAGGGGTGCGCACGCAGCGCCTGGCGCAGCGCCGCCAGCTCGGCGTCGTCGGCCGCATCGCTGTGTCGCCGGGCCCGTGGCGGCGCCGCGATGCCGGTCTGGCGCAGCGCCGAGGCGAGGTCGCGGCGCACCCGGGGAACGCGGTGCTCTACCCGCTTGGGCAGGCGCATCCGGCCGAGCACCTGGACCGGGGTCGGGAAATCGGTGATCGAGAGCCGGCCGGCCCAGCGGTCCTCGGTGAGCACCAGCGGGCGCGGATCGTCGGCTGGGCCGTCGCCAGGATCGATCACCACTGCCATACCCGATCGCCGCCCGCCAGGAACCGCGATGACGTCACCACGTTGGAGTTCCGCAAGCGTCGCCGCCGTCTCGGCTCGGCGCGCCGCGGCGCCATGGCGGGCCAGCATCCGCTCCCGCTCGGAGATCTGCCTGCGCAACCGGGCGTACTCAGCGAAATCACCCAGGTGACAGGTCATCGCGTTGGTGTAGCCCGCCAGTCCCTCGACGTTGCGGTCGATCCGCCGGGCCAGGCCCACCACCGAGCGGTCGGCCTGGAACTGGGCGAAGGACCGCTCGAGCAGTGCCCGCCCGGCATCGGCCCCGACTCGGTCGACCAGGTTGACGGTCATGTTGTAGCCGGGCCGAAACGAGCTGCGCAGCGGGTACGTGCGGGCCGACGCCAGCCCGGCAACCTGCGCGGGATCCACGCCAGGTTGCCAGAGCACGACGGCATGGCCCTCGACGTCGATGCCGCGCCGCCCGGCCCGTCCGGTGAGCTGGGTGTACTCGCCGGGAGTGAGATCGAGATGGGCTTCGCCGTTGAACTTGACCAACCGTTCCAGTACCACCGTGCGGGCCGGCATGTTGATCCCCAGCGCGAGGGTCTCGGTGGCGAAGACCGCCTTGACCAACCCGCGGACGAACAGCTGCTCGACGGTCTCCTTGAACGCGGGCAACATCCCGGCATGGTGCGCCGCGACGCCCCGCTCCAAGGCTTCCCGCCACTCCCAGAAGCCGAGCACGCCGAGGTCGCCCTCGGGCAGGTCCGCGGTGCGGGTGTCCACCACCGCGCGGATCTGCGCGGACTCCTCGGGGGTGGTCAGTCGCAGCCCGTGGCGGACGCACTGGTTCACCGCGGCATCGCAGCCGGCCCGGCTGAAGATGAACGTGATTGCCGGCAGCAATGCGTCGCGGTCCAGCCGCGCCACCACGTCCGCCCGGGTTGGCGGCCGGAACCGCGGTCCACCGTCGCGCCCGCGGCGCGGCCGATCCCACCCGGCTTGGCGCTCTGATTCCTGCACGCGCCGGACCAGGTGCGGGTCGACAGTAAGGCGGCCGCCGCTGGCGGTGCTGTTTCTGGCGAACAGGTCGAACATCCGCGAACCGACCATCATGTGCTGCCACAGCGGCACCGGACGGTGCTCATCGACCACCACCGCGGTGTCGCCGCGCACGTCGACCAGCCACTCGCCGAACTCCTCAGCATTGCCCACCGTGGCCGACAGGCCGACCAGCCGCACGCTGCCCGGGAGGTTGAGGATCACCTCCTCCCAGACCGCGCCGCGGAACCGGTCGGCGAGGTAGTGCACCTCGTCCATCACTACGTAGGCCAGCCCGTTGAGAGTGGCCGACCCGGCGTAGAGCATGTTGCGCAGCACCTCGGTGGTCATCACGACCACCGGTGCGCTCCCGTTGATCGAGGTGTCCCCGGTGAGCAGGCCGACGGTGTCCGCGCCGTGCCGGGATACCAGATCCGTGTACTTCTGGTTGGAGAGCGCCTTGATCGGCGTCGTGTAGAAGCACTTGCGGCGCTGCGACAATGCCAGGTGTACCGCGAACTCACCGACCACGGTCTTGCCAGCACCGGTGGGGGCGCACACCAGCACCCCATGTCCGTCCTCGAGGGCAACGCAGGCCTGCCGCTGGAACGGATCGAGCTCGAAGCTCAGGCTGCCGGCGAACTCCTTGAGGAGAGACGCCTCGGTGAGCGCGCGGCTGTCCACTGCCTCAGGCTAGGCCACGACCCGTGAGTGGCGATGCGAGCTGTAGGTCGC
>JBOHGH010000251.1:0-3156 GCA_050699975.1 Pseudonocardiaceae bacterium
CCCCGGCGATCGCGCCCGCACCGATGGCATCCTCCAGCGCGAGCCGCATCGGTTCGCCCGGCAGCTCCCACCGCTCGCCGGCCGGTACCAGCCCGATCGGGCCGCCCCGGGCCAGCCGCTGTGCGGTCCGGGCGGTCGCGGCTGCGTTGCGCAGGCACCCGGCGAGCACGTGGGCACCGGTCCGCTGCGCGAGCGCACACAGCGTCGCACCATTGGGGGAGGGCAACGCCAGCCGCGTCCCGGCGGGTATCTCGCGCAACGACGCCGGAGACAGCGACAAACCCGGCGCGCCGCGAGGACTGGCCAGCACCGCCCCGGCACGCTGTGCGACGTCAGCTGCGCGCTCGTCGCCCCAGGGCAGCGGGAGCACCGCGGCTCCGCGCTCGACGGCCAGGTCCACGGCCGTGCAGAACGAGAGCACGTCCACGATCACCACCACGGCACAATGCGCCCCGAGCAGGGCCACCCCCTCCCGGCCCCACTCGAGCCGGACGTCGTAACCGTCCTGCACGTGCTCGCGCCGCAACCTGCGCCCTCCTCACCCGCGCGATATGGCAATGTTGCACACCGTGCGCGTCTACCTCGGTTCCGATCACGCCGGCCTCGAGCTCAAGGTCTTCCTGGTGCAGCACCTGACCAGCCTCGGGCACGACGTGGTGGACGTCGGCCCTGACGTCTTCGACCCCGACGACGACTATCCGCCGTTCTGCATCGAGACCGCCCGCCGGGTGGTAGCCGACTCGGGCAGCCTAGGCGTAGTGATCGGCGGATCGGGCAACGGCGAGCAGATCTCCGCCAACAAGGTCTCGGGCTGCCGGGCCGCCCTGACCTGGAGCTCCGAGACGGCCAAGCTCGCCCGGGAGCACAACGATGCCCAGGTGGCGGGTATCGGCGCCCGGATGCACAGTCCCGCCGAGGCGGCGGAGATCGTCGAGGCGTTCCTGAACACACCGTTCTCTGGCGGTGCGCGGCACTCCCGCCGGATCAGCCAGATCTCGGCGTTCGAGTCCACCGGGGAGCCACCCCCGATCTCCGCACGCTGAGCCTGGCGATGCCGGAGGGTCACACGACGCACCGGTTGGCTCGGCGCCACCAGCGGTGTTACGGCGGGTCGCCGGTGGCGGTGTCCAGCCCACAGGGACGCTTCACGACGGCCGCAGCGGTGCTGGACGGGCGGGTGCTGCGGCGTGCCGAGGCGCTGGGCAAGCATCTGTTTCACGTCTACGCCCCCGATCTCGTGGTGCACGTGCACCTGGGTCTGTATGGCGCGTTCACCGAGGCGGCGTTGCCCGTGCAGCCGCCCCGGGGCCAGGTACGGATGCGTCTGGTCGGTTCCACGCACTGGACCGATCTGCGCGGGCCGACGGTGTGCGAGTTGCTCACAGAAGTCGAGGTAGATGCGGTGCGCGCCCGGCTGGGACCCGACCCACTGCGTCGCGATGCGGACCCGGACCGGGCATGGCGGCGGATCTCCCGGTCCCGCGCTCCGCTGGCCACCTTGCTGATGGACCAATCGGTGCTGGCCGGGGTCGGCAACGTGTTCCGCGCGGAGGTGCTGTTCCGCCACCAGTTGGATCCGTTGCGGCCCGGTTGCGAGCTGCTTGAGGAGCAGTGGGCGGCCTTGTGGTCAGATCTCATCGAGCTGATGCATGACGGGGTACGTCGCGGCCGGATCGATACTGTCCGCCCGGAGCACGATCCGGTGCGCATGGGACGTGCTCCGCGGCAAGACCGGCATGGCGGCGAGGTCTACGTCTATCGCCGGGCCGGGGCGCCGCGCCTGGTGTGCGGTACTGACGTCGTCACCGCGGGGCACGCGGGGCGCAACCTCTACTGGTGCCCCAGCTGCCAGCGCCGGCCTGTGCTCTAGAAGCCGCCGCCGAAGTCGCCGCCGCCGAACCCTCCGCCACCCCAGTCGCCACCACCGACGTCCCCACCACCCCAATCGCCGCCGCCGTCGCCACCGCCGCCGTCAGCACCGGCGCCGTCAGCACCGGACATTGCGTCTTCCTGCCCGGCTTCATGGCCCTGCTCCCACGCGCCCGCTGAGGCGATACCACCCATTCCCGAGAACAACGAGCTGAACAGGAGCACTGAGCCCAACCCCCACGCACCACCTACCAGGGCCGGTTTCCACCAGGGCTCGCTGTACCAGCCCTGCGGCACAGGCCGCCCGGCGACCCGGCCGCCCGGGTAGTAGTGCGGCGTGCGGTCACCGGGCCGCGGGGAGGCTGCGTAGTCGTGACCCTCGACCGTGACGTCGCGGTCCTCGGTGACCGAACCGGCGCCGGCCTGACCCTCCACCGCCGGCAAGTCGGGACCCGGATCCATACCCATGGCGGTACGGGCTGCTCGCACGTAGTAGAGCCCTTCCAGGGCCGTTTGGGTAACCAGGCGGCTCTGTGCCGCAGTGCGTGCGGAGTCCATCTGGGAGCCGGCGGCCGTGTAGCGCTCCGCGGCGTCGGCCAGTGCCTGCTTGGAGGGCTCATCGGTGCCGACCAAGCTGAGGACCTGCCCGCCGAGGCGCTCCACCCAGCGCCGCGCCTCGGCCTTCGAGTCTTCGAGATCGCGCTGCTGGGAAGCCTGCCGGTGTTGGAGGTAGTACGCCGCGCCACCACCGATGAGCAGCACGAGTATTACCACTGCGATAAGCGAGCTCACGACGGCCTCCTCCACCAATCAGATCGGACAGTGCCGACATTACTCCCGCTGAGGTGCGGCCCGGTCGTGTCGCCCGGGCGTCCGGCTTCGTCTGACGCTGATTAGCCCGAGCTGCCGTGCCAGTGAGCGTGCGCGTCGGTGACCGCTGATCGTCTCCAAGGTGCCACTTGCCGTCCTGAACGCCACGGGTGGCTGATCACAGTTGACAGCAAGCCGGGACCGCCACGATCCTCGCCCCCGACAACGGGAGGTCGGGGAGATGTCAGGCACACCAATCTTCGAGCAGCTGTGTCAGGACTACGTCGAGGCCGGTAGAACCTGGCCAGACGACGTGACACAGCCGGGGGTCGGCAGGGGACTCGACGATCCTGCGCGCTCTACCGCCGGAGATGTACCGGTGTACGAACCGGATGACCACTTGCCGCTCGCGCTCGCCGAATTGGCGTGCCCTGCAGAGTAGGTGGCTATCAGGTCTCATCAGCCCAAGTCGGGGGC
>JBOHGH010000252.1:0-3101 GCA_050699975.1 Pseudonocardiaceae bacterium
ACGGTCGGCGGATCGTTGAGTCCGTGCTGGTTCTCGGCCGGTGCACCCGATCTATACTTCGGCAAACGCAAGACCACCGGCTACACCCACAGTTCGTCTGTGATCTCCGCGGGACCCTCCTTTACAGCTCCGACCCACTGCCCGGCAACATCCACCACGACGCGAAGGCCATATTCGAGACCGGCCTCAGCGAACTCCACAGCGACGACGACGCCATCAGCGAAAAAGGCTACATCGGAACCGACATCAACACCCCGTACCGCGATCCCCCGCCTCCCAGAGCACCGGGCAAAACAACGGGTCTGAGTAGTCGGGGTAGCCCCCGTTTGGTGTCTTTCGCACCAAGTGGTCCAGCTTGTAGACGAGAAGCTCACCGGTCGGGAGATGGTGCTGCCTCCACCGGTTCGCCCGGTCTTGGAGGTGGAAGGAAACCGCGATACGAGGGCTTTGACTCAAATTGGGACCGCTGCCATGGTAGGTCCTGCAGTGATGAAAGCTCATCTGGCCCTTCTGAAGCCGCATCGGAACCTTACGGAGTTCAGCACCGTTAGCGTTGGCGTTCTCCTCCAGGAACCGTTCCATCTCCGTATGGTTGCGCAGATAGAAGGGCAGGTGTCGAGTGCTTGTGAAACCGGCAAACTCATCCCATTTATTGCTGCGGTCGACCATTGTGATGGTGCCCATCTGTTCGTCGCAGTCGTGAAGGGGGATGAACGCCGTGAGCAGTTCGTCCGATGTATGCGTTTGCCAGTATCGCCGGTCGAAATGCCATGCGACTATCGAGGTCGGGTCATTAGAGCCTGGCGGCTTGTACCGTAGCGTGCTGTGCAGCAGTCTGATCTGGTCGGTGCTGGCCAGGCGCGCGGCAATCGCACCGATTATCGGCTTCGATAGCACTCGACGGAACGTCTCGTCCTCATAAAAGATATAGTCGTTGCCCCGGGCGATGTCGCCATCAGAAGGTGTCCAATACTCGATGCTCGGAGGTTTGTTCACTAGAATTCGATCACGGTGACCGGTCCAATAACGTTTGCTCGCGGTCACCATGTCATCCAGTTCTTCATTAGATAACAACGTCTTCGAAATGTACCAGCCATGCTCTTGATAGAAGCGAATGTCCTCTTCCGACGGTAGCAGCTCCCGGTCTAGCCCGCTGAGCGTAAAGCGCTCAAGATCCCCGCCCGTCGCCGACTCTTTCATTCGCCCTCCTCTTCATTCGCCCTCCTCTTCATTCGCCCTCCTCTTCATTCGCCCTCCTCGCGACTCTATCAACGATACCCCTGACGGGACAGCCATTGCAACCTTGACGGCGGTGACCCGACGCACGGTATCCCGCGCTTTGCGGGGCTGTATCCATCCGCTGCTGCGACTCGGACCGCCGAGGTGGTGGCTGGGTTGGTAGGTGACGTGGCGGTTGGGTGAGGGCAGGGTGGCGGGGTTGAGCTGCTACTGAACCACCCCGGGTTCGGTAGAGACTCGTTGTTGGGGTCAAGCGACCAGGTTGATCAGGTCGCCCAGCTCGTACAGGGTCTCGTACTCCACCGGCGGCCTGCCTCCGCAGGCTCCGTGCAATCGACGGTTGTTGTACCAATCCACCCACGCTGCGGTGGCGACGTCGACTTCTTCTAAAGTATGCCATGGCCCGTGCGGTTTAATCAACTCGGTCTTGTACAGGCCTATCATGGATTCGGCCAGTGCGTTGTCGAGGGCGTCTCCGACGGTGCCGATCGAGGCGTCGATACCGGTATCGAGGAGGTGTTGAGTGAACCGGAACGATGTGTACTGGCTGCCCGCGTCGGAATGGTGCACGAGTTTGTGCTCTCCTTCCTTGGAGTGGTAGTCTCGTTGCTGTAGCCCCATGTCGATCCCATCGAGGACGAGGCTGGTTTCCTTGGACATGCTTGTTTTCCAGCCGACGATCCGGCGGGAGAACACATCAATGGTGAACGCGGTGTACACCGTGCCCGCCCAGGTGGCCACGTAGGTGAAATCGGCCACCCACAACCGGTTCGGGGCGCCGGCGGTGAACTGGCGTTTCACCAGGTCCGGTGCGCGGACACCGTCCGGATCCGCCACCGTGGTGCGGACCGTCTTGCCGCGTACCGCGCCGACCAGGCCCAACGCGCGCATGAGACGCTCGACCCGGCACCGGCCCACGACGATGCCTTCCCGGTTCAACGCCCACCACACCTTCTCCGCCCCATACACCGAGTAATTCTCCTCATACACCCGCTTGATTTCTCTCTTCAGTTCCGCATCGCGCACCGCACGCGCCGACGGCGGCCGAGAACACGCCGCATAATAGGTGGACGGGGCGATCTGCATGCCGGCATCAGTCAGCACCACACAGATCGGCTCGACCCCGAACCGGTTCTTATGCCCTGTGATGAACGCTACGAGCGTGGCAGTCGAGGGTCGAGCTCCCTCGCGAAGAAAACCGACGCCGCCTTCAGGATCTCATTCGCCCGCCGCAACTCACGATTCTCCCGCGCCAACAGGCGAATCCGCTCCGTATCCTCACTGGTCGTACCCGACCGCGCACCCGCGTCCGTCTCGGCCTGACGCACCCACCGGCGTAACGTCTCGCTCGACACACCGACTTTCCCCGCGACCGACACAATCGCTTCCCACTGCGACGCGTACTCCGACCGATGCTCCAGCACCAGCCCCACCGCGCGCTCACGCACCTCACGAGGGTGCCTCCTAGTACTACAGCGCTAGATCATTAGGGTCTGGAGGTGGAGGTGGCGCCGAACGTGCGCTCGGCGGGCTTGGGTTTGATGCCAGCGCCGAAAGATCGACCAGTGCAGGCCGTGGCGGATTTCTGGTTCGCTGCTGCGAGCGAGGTTGAGCAGTCGGCGGATTTCGGCGAGGGTGAGCGCGATCAGGTGTCGGTGGATGGGTGGTGTGGTTTCTGGTTCGGTCGACGTGTTGGATGGTTTTTCCTGCTGGTCTAGTTGTGTGGCGTTTTGGCGCCCCTTTTTTTGGCTTGGTGTGTGGTGATGGCGAGGAAGGTGTGGGTGAGCATGGCGAGGGTGATATGCCGGTGCCAGGCGTTCCAGGTGCGGACTTGGTAGTTGTCGAGTCCGACTTCGTTTTTG
>JBOHGH010000253.1:0-3089 GCA_050699975.1 Pseudonocardiaceae bacterium
CGTCGCCGACCTGCTCCGCCAGGCCCGGCGCGACGCCGGTGGCCGCGAACTCCGCGGACTGGCCTGGCGCATGGGAGTCACCCCCATCGGGTGAACACCCCCACCGTGCACCCCAAGTACACAAAGCTGCCAAATCGGACTACATGATTCCTCGCATGGTCAAAGGACCGCCCCGCCTACCCGAAACGTACGCACGCGAGGTGGAATGCAGCCGTGGCTGCTTGCATGCGGGCTTGCGCTGTCTTCAGCTTCCGCTAGCCGGCGCTGAGCCGGATGCCGGTCTGAGCCCCGAGTTCCTGGCGTCGCTTGTGTTGCAGCGAGTCCACCGCGGTGAGGTAGCCAAGTCAGGCGATCACTACTCAGACCGTGGTTGTCCGATACCGAGCTACCTGACCGAAGCCTTCGACGAGCTGGCCGACGGCGGGTTGCTGGCGCTGGCCGAACAGGATCCGTTGGGTCTGCGGCGAATCAGCCTGACCGATCCCGGGACCGCTCGATACGTGCAGCTCAGCGCCCCACCGCGGCGGGCTGTCCTGCGGGTACCCGACCCCCAGTTCCCGCGCTGCCCCGTGCCTTCTTCTCGTGGGACCGCTTCGCTCGTGGAGCACGTCAGCCTGCCCGCCCGCTCACCCGGTGCGCACCTGCATCCCCTACTACGCCGCCCGCCGGTGGCCAGCGGCTACGGCGCGGGAGACCGCAGCTGATGAGACGGCTTCCATCAGCAACGCCTCACCATGGTGGGGCAGGAGGTGGGTCTGCCCGCCGGAGTGGAACAGCTGCTCGTCGAGGTGGTCACCGACGGATTCGTGCTGCACTGCTGCGGCGCCAAGGCGGCGCCCAATGCGCTGGTCGCCTGCTACCAGTGGGAGCACTACCTGGATCACCCCACCGGACCACCACGAACGCTGTCTCGCGCACACGCGCAAGGAGCTCGGGCTACTGCTAGCCGTCAGATGCCGGCGTAGGAGTGGAACCCGGCGATGACGATGTTGACGAAGAACAGGTTGAACAGCATCACCGCGAAGCCCACCACGTTGATCCAGGCCGCTCGCGAACCGCGCCATCCAGCCGTCGCCCTGGCGTGCAGGTATCCCGCATAGACCACCCAGGCGACCAGCGCGAACGTCTCCTTCGGATCCCAACCCCAGTAGCGGCCCCAGGCCGCCTCGGCCCAGATCGCGCCGGTGATGACCGCGAAGGTCCAGATCGGCAGGGCAACCACCGCGGTGCGGTAGGCCAGCCGGTCCAGGGTGGCGGTGCTCGGCAGCCGGGTGACGATCCGCGAGCTGGTCCCGGCGCCGGCCAGGTAGAGCACGCTGGCCACCCCGGAGACCAGCAGGATGCCCGATGCGATGGCCGCCGCGGAGACATGGATCGCAATCCAGTACGAGTTCAGCGCCGGGATCAGCGGCGCAGCCTGCGCGTAGAGCACCGTGCCGCCCAGGAACATCAACACCACCACGGGCAGCAGCACGAACCCACCCAGCCGAGGCAACGCCGTGGGGGCACCTCGCTGCCGGTACAGCACGACCAGCCAGGCGATCACCGCGACGAGGCAGATGGCCGAGGTGAACTCGTACATGTTGGCCCACGGCACCCGCCCGACGGCGACGCCGCGTAGCCCCAGCGAGCCGGCGTGCACCAACGCCGCGAGCACGGTGAGAGCCACCGCGGACCGGCCGATCCGCTCGGCCCCGCCCCGCGCACCGTCCGGCGGGGCCAACGTCGTGACCGGTCCGTCGCCCTCGCCTCGATGGGCACTACGCGGTGCAGCGGCGTTAGCCCGGCCAGCGGCGTACTCGACGGCGTGCAGCGCCATCGCGAGGAGGTAAAGCACCAGCGCGGTGCCATACGCGAGGTCGCTGTAGGACGCCAAGACTTGGCTGACGGGCATCGCTTATGATCCCTCCCTCGACGCTGTCGCGGTCACCGGTGGCTGCGGGGCCCCGGCCGGCAGCAGGTCGGCGGCGATCCGGTCGAACTCCTCGCCATACCCGGCGGCCTCGGTGCGGGCCAGCCCGCCCAGCTCGACCACGTTACCGTCCGGCCCGCCTGAGATGACGCGCACCCAGAACCGGCGCCGTTTCACCGCCAGGGACAGCCCGAGTCCACCGAGCACCAGAATCGCGAAACCGAGCACCCAGCGCTGCGCCGGGTCGTAGGAGACCTGCAGCGAGACGAACCGGGTCACTGCGTCGAAGCGCACCACCGTGCGGTCGGGCAGGGTGAGCTGCTCGCCGGGTCGCAGGTTCTGCCTCGCCACCTGCTTGAGCCGTCCCGAGTCGACCATGGACTGGTCGATGGAGAAGATCGACTGCCCGCGGCCGGAGTTGTTGCCCAGATCGCCCTGGAGCACATCGATCGCGACGGCCGGGTCGAGCAGCTCGGGGAAACCCGAGGACAGCAGCGCACCTTGGAACGCCGCGGTCGGCGCGAACAGCCCGGTGATCGCAAGCTGGCGGGTACGCCGCACGGCGTCGTCTGTCACCCCGGGCGGGTCGAACTTGGTGGTGCCCTCCGAGAGCATGGTGGCGATGTCCACCGGTCGCCACTGCACCAGGCCGCTGCGCTGCTGCCCGTCGGGGAAGGTGACGGTGAACTGCGGCGCGTAACCGTGGCCGAGCAGGTAGACCCGGGTGCCGCCCATCCGCAGCGGGTCGTTGACCGCCAGCTGGTAGGGATGCCAGGTTCCTGCGGTCAGGTCTTCAGGGCCCTGGTAGCGGAGGCTGGCGCGGTACTCCTGCGGTTGCCCGGTGCTCAGGTAGGTCGGGGTGAACCCGTCGACCTGCACGCAGAACGGGTCAAGCGCGGTGCCGTCGACGGTCAGGCCGGGACGGAACGAGTCGTAGGCCAGCGGGCCGGAATTGCAGAACTGGGAACCGTTGGCCAGCACGATCACCTGGCCCTCGTAGCCGACCAGCTTGCCGATCGCGAAGGACACCAGAAGCCCCAGCAGGGCGACATGGAAGATGAGGTTGCCGGCCTCCCGGAGGTAGCCCCGCTCGGCCGACAGCGTGCGGGCACCGCCGGGCTCTGCCCGCTCGGCGATCCGCCAGCCGCGTAGCCGCCGCCGGGCGGCGGCCAGGAAC
>JBOHGH010000254.1:0-3011 GCA_050699975.1 Pseudonocardiaceae bacterium
TACCGAGCACACAGCCACCGCATCAAACGCGCCACCGACCACGGCCAACTCCACAGCACCCCACCCAAGATCCACATCTTCAAGATCGCGTGCCTAACTTAGCGGCATTGGCTCCTGGCTGCTCGCCGCGCGAGGTCTCAAGCCCGGAACTGCGGTGGCTTGGGCAGGCGCGAGGCCAGTAGCCCAGCGGCCGACTTGTCGATGGCGGCCAGCCACGCCGCATAGACCCGAAGCGTCGTCGCTCCGCCGCCGCCGTGCCCGAGCCGCCCGGCAACTGTGCGGACGTCGACGCCGGCCGCGATCAGTTCGGTGGCGCTGTAGTGGCGCAGCGCATGGAAATGCGTGTCGATGCCGAGATCAGCAGCCATCTTCGCGTACCGATGAGTGATGCCGTCAGGATCGCAGTGTCGCCGGTGGTCGGGTGCGTAGGAGAACACGAAGGAGTCGTCGTCGAGGGTGGTACCGAGTTCGGTGCAGCAGCCCTGCACCCGCTCCTTGTGGGCGGTCAGGATGGCGATGGTGTCCGGATCGAGGCTGACGATCGCATCTGGTGTGTCTTGGTGTCTTTGATGGCCATCTTGCCGTTCTCGCGGACCAGGTTGCGCCGGATGGTCAGTAACCCGGAGGGCAGGTCGAGGTGTTCCCAGGCCAGACCGAGCAACTCACCGCGTCGCGCACCGGTGATGAAGGCCAGCCACACGAAGGTGCCCCAGTCGGCGTCTTGCTCCCACGCCGCAGTCACGATCTTGGCCTCCTCCTGGGCCGTAGGCGGATCGGGCTTCGGGTGCTGCTGGCGCGGACGCTTGACCGCCTCCACCGGATTGACCGCGATCCATCCCCACCGCATCGCCGCATTGAGCGCACCACTGAGCACCGCGTGGCACTCCCGGACCGACGACACGGACAGCGGCTTGCACGTGTGTGGCACACACCGCTCGTCGCACTCGTGCGCTCGATGCGTGCGGTGCTCGATGAACGTTCGTCCCTTGCACCGCCGCCGGCAGACCCGCAACTCCGCGTACAACTGCTCGAACGGGCGGGCCCCAAGCTGCGCAAGCCTCGTCAACGACGTGTCACCGACCGCGGGCTTGATGAACTTCTCGATCGCCAGCCGGTAGCTCGTCCGGGTGGTCTCCTCGACCTGGTGGCCGGCCAGCCACTCATCGAGCAGATAGCCCAACGTCACGCTTGTCCGCGCGGCCGTCGCCCGCGCGACCTGCGCGGAACTTGTCCCGCAGCTTGATCGCCGCATCCTCGTCCTCGGCTGAACCGGTCAACATCACCTGCTTACCGGTCACCGGATCTTGCCCGCCGAAGAGCCGGATCTGGTACCTGCCCCCGCGCTGCCGGATGCCGGTCAGGTCCTTCGGAGCCTGCTTCCTGCGTGCCATGAGAGCCTGTTGGTAAATGATGTTGGTTGGGTTGCCCGTGGTGACGGTGGGTAGCGATTAGGTCACGGTGGTGTGTCGTGCCGGGCAGGAGAACGGGCTCCTGATAGTCGAGGAGTACCACCTACCCGACCGACCAGAAGCCCGAGGATGTCTGTCTACCGTGTCGAGGCCATCAAGGCCAGTTGCCGCGTGTCGGGATGTGCGTGTCACGATCGCGTGCCGCGCTATCCCTCGGATGTGACCGATGCCCAGTGGGCGCTGCTGCGCCCGGAGGCCCAGGCGGTGATGGCCGGGTTGCGCCGCAGCCCGGCCGGGCGGCCGATGGACCATGATCTGCGGGCGGTGCTGGACGCGATCGGCTATGTGACCCGCTATGGCATCGAGTGGCGGGCGTTGCCGGTGGACTTCCCGCCCTGGCAGGCGGTGTATGCCTTCTTCGAACGATGGAACGCCCGCGGCCTGCCCCAAGGGCTAGTCGATCGGCTCCGGGGGCGGTTGCGGGTGGCCTTGGGCCGGGCCGAGCTGCCCACGGCCGGGTCGATCGACTCGCAGTCGGTGAAGGCGGCCGACACTGTCGGTGGCGTCACTCGCGGATACGATGCCGGCAAGAAGATCAACGGTCGCAAGCGGCACATCGCCGTCGATACTCTCGGCTTGCTGCTGGTGGTGATGGTCACCGCGGCCTCGGTGCAGGATCGTGATGGGGCGTGCCGGCTGCTGGTCCTGCTGCGCGAGCGATTCTCCACGATCACCCTGGTCTGGGCCGACGGCGGATACGCTGGGCGCCTGGTGAACTGGGCATACCAGGTGCTGGCCCTCACCCTGTCCATCGTCAAACGCAACGACGACACCACCGGATTCGTCGTCCTGCCCCGCCGCTGGGTCGTGGAACGAACCTTCGGCTGGCTGATGCGCTACCGCCGCCTGGTCCGCGACTACGAACGACGACCCGACCACCACGAAGCCATGGTGCTCTGGGCCACCGTCGCGATCATGACCCGGCAACTGGACCGCAACAGGTCCGGCGCGCCACCTCATCCCCGCTGGGGCCAGCCCCGCGCCGTAGCGTCGGCACCCGACCAACAAGATCAACAAGCCGCGTGACCATTTACCAACAGGCTCTGAGAGGCAGTCTAAGCAGCGGAATTGGACAGTCAGTTGGACAGAGACCGACCGAAGATCATCAGAAAAGACCATCTAAGCTGGTCAGAGGTGGTGGCCAGGGGCGGGGTCGAACCGCCGACCTTCCGATTTTCAGTCGGACGCTCGTACCAACTGAGCTACCTGGCCGTCCCGGGCCGGAAGCCAGCCCGGTACGTACTCTGCGACCCAGACGGGACTCGAACCCGCGACCTTCGCCGTGACAGGGCGACGCGCTAACCAACTGCGCCACTGGGCCTCGCTTGCGTGCCCCCAACGGGATTCGAACCCGCGCTGCCGCCTTGAAAGGGCGGAGTCCTAGGCCGCTAGACGATGGGGACTCTGGTCGTCCAGACCTGCCCACGCCGGTCGCCCGTCGTGAGCACAACAAGCATAGGCCACTACCCGGATCACTTGCACACGGGTGGGTCGGCCGCATCGATGGCGGCAGCAGCCAGCGCGCGCCGGGGCGTCCATGCC
>JBOHGH010000255.1:0-2967 GCA_050699975.1 Pseudonocardiaceae bacterium
GTGGAGCCGTTACTGAAGATCATCGCCGCTGTCGTCGACGAGCTGTGCGCGCCGGACACCCCGTGGCGAGTGCGAGTCGTGGGCGCGCTGGACCTGCTACCGCCGGAGATGGCGCAGCGGCTGACCACCGCAGCAGCTCGGACCCGGGATCGGTCCGGGTTGGCGGTGAACGTGGCAGTGGGATACGGCGGCCGTCAGGAGATCGCCGATGCGTTGCGCAAACTGCTGCTCAAGCACGCCGAGGCGGGGACCACCATGGAGGAACTTGCCGAGGTGCTCGATGTCGAGCAGATCGCCGAGCACCTCTACACCTCCGGTCAGCCCGATCCTGACCTGGTGATCCGTACGTCAGGGGAGCAGCGGCTGTCGGGTTTCCTGCTCTGGCAGTCCGCGCATTCGGGGTTCTGGTTCTGCGACGCCCACTGGCCGGCCTTCCGAAAGGTGGACTTCCTGCGCGCCCTGCGTGACTTCGCCGCCCGGCACCGCCGGTTCGGCTCGTGAGTGCGGATCAGCACCTGATACCCGTGCGGGTCGCGCGTTCCGTGGTGAAAATGGGGGTTGGCTGCTGTTGTGCGGGTGGATGATCGTGGTCTGGGCCTTTCGAGGGGGAGGGTGGTGGAGCAGGATCGCTGCTGGTTGCCCGCTGACGCCGGTTCACTGTGATCCTGTGAGGTCGTGTAACAGCCGGGTGCTGAGGGCCGCGGTCTGGGAGCTTCGGTGTCGCTTCGAGCACGCGGATCAGATTCCGTTTGTCCCGTGCGGCCCTTGCGGGCTACCGCTGGTGGTGTGAGTCCGATGTGAGGAGGTCGCCGGTGCTGGTGGAGGATGAACAGACTGAGGAGATCATCGTGCGGGTCGCCGCGCTGGATATCGGCAAGGCCGAGGTGATGTGTTGTGTCCGGGTGCCCGGCGAGGGTAGGTCTGGGCGACGGTTGCAGGAGGTGCGGCCCTATTCCACGATGACGCGGTCGCTGCTGGTGATGGCCCAGCGGCTGGCTGAGCTGGGGGTGACCCGGGTGGTGATGGAGGCCACGTCGGATTATTGGAAGCCGGTCTATTACCTGCTGGAGGCGCATGGGTTTGAGACCTGGCTGGTCAATGCCCGGGATGTCAAGCACCTGCCGGGTCGTCCGAAGACGGACAAGTTGGATGCGGTGTGGTTGTGCAAGGTCGCCGAGCGGCAGATGCTGCGGCCTAGTTTCGTGCCACCGCCGCGGATCCGCCGGTTGCGGGACGTGACCCGCTACCGCACTGACCTGGTCGAGGCCCGTGCTGCGGAGAAGCAGCGGGTGGAGAAGCTGCTGGAGGACGCCCAGATCAAACTGTCGGTGGTGGCCAGCGACATCTTCGGGGTCTCGGGCCGGGAGATGATGGCGGCGTTGGTCAGTGGACAGCGCGACCCGAGGGTTTTGGCGCGGATGGCGCGGGGCCGGATGCGCGCCAAGATCACCCAGCTGGAGGAGGCGTTCACCGGGTACTTCACCGACCACCACGCCTTGCTGCTGACCAAGATGCTGGCCCGGATCGACGGGCTGGGCACCGACATCGCCGAGCTGGAGACCGTGATCGAGGAGATGATCGCCCCTTTCGCTGACGCGGTGGATCGTCTGGATGAGATCCCCGGCATCGGGCCCACTGCGGCGGCCGTGATCATCGCCGAGATCGGGCTGGATATGAGCCGGTTCCCCACCCCCGGGCACCTGGGCTCCTGGGCCAAGTTCACCCCCGCTACCAAGGAGTCTGCGGGCAAAAAGAAGGGCAAGGGCTCCACCGGGCACGGCAACCGCTACCTGGCCAAAGTCCTCGGCGAGGCCGCCGTCAGCGCCGGCAAGACCGATACCTTCCTGGGCGAGCGCTACCGGCGCATCGCCCGACGCCGCAGCAAGAAGATAGCCATCGTCGCGGTCAGCCGATCCATGCTGGTCATCATCTGGCACCTGCTGTCTGACCCCGCCGCCCACTTCATCGACCTCGGCTGGGACTTCTACGACAAGCGTCTCGATCCCGAACGCCGCAAACGAGCCCACATCCACCAGCTCGAAGCACTGGGCTACAAGGTCACCCTCGAGCCCGCCGCCTGACCACGGCTTCCCCCATCCCGGCTCCGCGACACAGTCACGCCAAGCCGGCGGTCCCGCTCGCCCGTCCCGACTGTATTTTCGGATCAGGAGCCGGGGCCGCTGCGCTGGGCCGCCGTGGAGGCGGGAAAATGGGGTCCGTGTCCGTCCGGGACGCCGATCGTACTGTGATGCTCGCTTGAGCTCGTGGGTCAGGATGGTGCTGGGGGCCACCGACAGGAACTGTCGATTGTTGCCGTGAGCACGCGGACCAGACTCTTTGGCCCTGTGGTCCCTCCGGAGGGCGTGATAGGCCACCCCGTCGTCTTTGGAGGGTTTCGTGGAACTGCTACATGAGCGGTGTGCTGGGTTGGATATCGGCAAGAAGGATCTCAAGGCGTGCGTGCGCACCCCCAGCCCGAGCGGTAAGCGCTCCCGCCGCCAAGAGATCCGCACCTTCGCCACGACCACCAACGCACTACTGGAACTGCGGGACTGGCTGGTCGCCGAGAAGGTCACCCTCGTGGTGATGGAGGCCACTGGGGACTACTGGCGGGGCGCGTTTTACCTGTTGGAGGACTGCCTGAACGTGATGTTGGTCAACGCCGCGCACGCCAAGGGTCTCCCAGGGCGCAAGACCGATGTGTCCGATGCGGCGTGGCTGTGTCAGCTGGGTGAGTGCGGCCTGCTCAAGGCCTCGTTCGTGCCCCCGGAGCCGATCCGGCAGCTGCGGGATCTGACCCGCTACCGGGCTACCCTCGCCGCGGAACGCACCCGGGAGGCCCAACGGCTGGAGAAGGAACTGGAGGATGCTGGGATCAAACTGTCCAGTGTCGCGACCGACATCCTGGGTGTCTCCGGGCGGGCCATGCTCAGTGCGCTGATCGACGGTGAACGCAACGTGCATACT
>JBOHGH010000256.1:0-2962 GCA_050699975.1 Pseudonocardiaceae bacterium
GAGTAGGGCTGGTAATGCGTGTGGTGCCGTTGGCTAGGGAACGGCACCGGCGTGGCCGGTGGCAGCGCTGAGGGTGGTGCTGGGGCAGCCGACTGCAGTTGAGTCGAGCAGCGCCGCCGCGCGATCAGGTGATCGGGCGCGGTGCCGTCGGCAAGGAGGGGTGGCCGAACGCGGCCACCCCTCCTTTACCTATGGGCGGCCTTCAGCAGCGACTCTCGCGCGATTTTTCCTGGCCACACCCGAGGCGCCAGGCACGCTGCCCTGCTCCCAGGATCGTGCTGGCTTGACTTAGAGCGCACTCTAAGTCTTACCGTCGCCTTCATGACCGCAGCCACTGACCGACTCCGGGAGCTGGGCAACTTCTACGACGCGCCAGACCTGCCGTCACTGTCGGCGGAGCTGGTGCGCACCCTGGACCTGCCGGCGGACTTGCCCGCCGAACTGGTGATCGGCGAGGTCGCCGAGGCCACCGGGGTCAGCGCGCACACCTTGCGCTACTACGAGCGGATCGGGCTGGTAGAGGTCGGTCGTGACGCTGGCGGCCGGCGGGTCTATGACCCCGAGGCATTGGCTCGGGTGGTCTTCGTGACCCGCCTGCGCATGTCGGACATGCCGATCCGGGACATTGCGCGCTACCTCGCCCTGGTGCGCCAGGGCGAGGCGAGCGTGCCGGCTCGGCTTGCCCTGATGCAGGCCCATCGAGAATCGATCCAGCGACGGCTGCAGGAGCTGCAGGCTGCGTTGGCCGTCATCGACTACAAGATCGCCACGTACGGCGGTGCCTGCTCGCCCTGATCCCGGGCGCAGCTTCGCCAGCGTGCCGCAGAACACCACGATGGAGAGAACATGACCAGCACGACACGAACCCTCGGCCGGCCCGGACTCACCGTCTCAGCGCTGGGCCTGGGCTGTATGGGCATGAGCTATGCCTACGGACCGGCTGACCGTACCGAGTCCATCGCGACCATCCGCCGCGCCCTGGACCTCGGCGTCACCTTCCTCGACACCGCCGAGATGTATGCCGCGGGGGAGAACGAGAAGCTGGTCGGCGAGGCGATCGCCGGACGGCGCGACGAGGTCGTCCTGGCCACGAAGTTCGGCATCCTCGTCGACCCGGACACGCTGCGACCGGCTGGGGTGGATGGCTCGCCAGATTACGTCCGCGCCGCGATCGACCGCTCGCTGTCCCGCCTGGGCGTCGACCATGTCGACCTGTACTACCAGCATCGGCCAGACCCGAGCGTGCCGGTGGAGGAGACCGTCGGCGCGATGGCCGAACTCGTCGCGGCCGGGAAGGTGCGCCACCTCGGACTGTCCGAGGCGTCGGCGGCCACGATCCGCCGCGCGTCCGCGGTGCACCCCATCACCGCGGTCCAAACCGAGTGGTCACTGTTCAGCCGTGACATCGAGGATGCCGTCGTGCCGACCTGCCGCGAACTGGGCATCGGGCTGGTGGCCTACAGCCCGCTCGGCCGAGGGCTGCTGACCGGCGCCGCGTCCTCGACCGAGGATCTGGCCGCCGATGACTTCCGCCGCACCCAGCCCCGGTGGCAGGCCGGCAATCTGGCGCCGAACCTCGAACTGGTCGGTCAGATCCGTTCGATCGCGGCCCGGTACGACGCCACGCCGTCGCAGGTGGCGCTGGCCTGGGTGCTGGCTCGCGGCGAGGACGTGGTGCCGATCCCTGGCACGAAACGGCGCCGGTACCTGCAAGACAATGCCGGGTCGCTGGACATCACGCTGTCCGCCGAGGATCTCGTCGCGTTGTCCGATCTGCAACCGGCCGGCGAGCGCTACCCGGACATGTCCTGGATCAACCGCGACACCGCTCCGCTGGCTAGCTGACGGTCGCCACATCGCGACTGGACCCTTTCGCGCAGCTATCGCCGAGCGGGTCATCAGGCAGTGGCGCTGCGACCCCACGCGGACACCAGAGCCGGTGACATGACGGCAAAAGACGGGTCCGCGCAGAGGTCCAGCGCCGCTGCGACGTCATCGTCACTGATCAGTCCTGCCGCGACCATCGCTGTCCGCACTCGCTCGATTGTCAGCGTGAAGAACCCCATCTCCGGCGTACCACCCCGAAGCATCCGGCCCCGAGCCTCACAGCCGACATCGACCAGACCTTGCTCGAGGAGCAGCATCGGAAGGCGGCGCCCGAACATCGGCGCGAAACCGGCCGAGGTGAGGAAGTTCTGCACGGCAACCAGGACGGCCTCGAACACCGCCGACGAGGTGATCTCATGCCGGGTTGACCAGTCACCGGCCTCCACAACCAACCAGCCCCCCGGCCGAACCCAACCTGCGAGCCGCTTCATTGCGCCGACTGGGTCAGGTAGGTGCTCGATTACCAGGCGGGTGTGCACCAGATCAAAAGCCTCACCAGGGCGGTCGTCGACGGTGAGGTCGTGCTGCAGCACCTGCAAGTTCGGTGCCTCGTCGGTTTTCAGGAAGCCGGGGTCCAGGTCCGTAGCGACGACCTGCCCAGTCTCACCCACCCGATCGGCGAGCCACTGTGCCAGTGACCCCCCACCGGCGCCCACCTCCGCACAGCGCCAACCCGGACCGACCCCCAGCCGGGACAGCACGTCGATACTGACCAGGTCAGCGGCGGCCTCGATACCGCCCAGTCGCTTCCGCTCGCGATCCCACTCTTCGGCGAACATGTACGTCATTGCCGCTCCTCCTCAAGCGATCCGTGCTGCCGAACGGACCCCTCACGCCGGGGTAGATCTGCCGCACCGAAACCAGATCGTCGCACGGCTGATCTTGCTTGACCACCGTCCGGTGCCGGTCTCCGGGAGGATGCGGACAGAGAAGGATCCGCAACGGTCACGAGAAGTGGAGGTACTTGCCGCTTACTCGCACTCCACGCAAGCCGCTGACCTGCGGATTTGCCACACCGTAGCGCTCACTAGCCGCTGTGTGTGTTCCGAAACCGAGGGCGAAGCGTCCGTGGAGT
>JBOHGH010000257.1:0-2860 GCA_050699975.1 Pseudonocardiaceae bacterium
AGGGGCGGGCGGTGGAGCGGGCGTGGCGCACCCACGGTCACAGCAAGGACCACCGGGCAGACCTGCCCCAGGTGGTGATCGGCATGGCCGTCACCCGCGAGGGGATCGGCGGATTCTGGCGGTTGTCGCAACGCGGACGTCTCGCCAGCGGTTGGTCGACGAGACCGGTTCCAGGGTAGCTATGTGGCCTTGGGGTCGATACTGGGCATCGTGGCGGCTGATGAGGTGCGGCTTGAGGGCAGCGAGGGCTACGACCTCGGGCAGCTGCGCGAGGATCTGGCCCGGTTCAGGTTCCTGCTCGGCGGCGAAGACGGGCATCTGCTTTTCGGCGAGGACGACGACTGAGGAGTTGGCTTTCGCGTCTCTACTCCATGGCATCGGCGTTTCCAGCTGTCGATGATGGGTCACCGCTGGTCGGCGTCAAGGTCGTTCCTCCTCGCCGCAAGCGGCTGCGGGGGCTGCACCTTGACTCCTCCTGCGCGGCGACCGGAAGACGGCAGCTATGAGGAAACGCCGGCAGAACGGTCAGCCCAGCAGCAAGGGACCGATTTGCTCGCTCGGCTTGGCGTACTCGAGGCGTTTGCGGGGCCGGTCGTTGAGCTCGGCGGCGACCCAGTCCAGGTCCCCTTCGCTGTGCACCGACAGGTCGGTGCCCTTGGGGAAGTACTGCCGCAGCAGGCCGTTGGTGTTCTCGTTGGTTGGCCGCTGCCAAGGCGAGTGCGGGTCGCAGAAGAAGATCGCGATGTCGGCGGCCATCTTGACCTGTTTCCAGTCCCGCATCTCGACCCCCTGGTCCCAGGTCAGTGACCGGCGTAGCACCTCGGGCAGCGTCTTGATCTTCGCGGCCAGGGCGGGGGCGACCTGCTCGGCCTTGAACCCACCACGCAAAGGCACCAGCATCGTGTACCCGGTGGAGCGTTCGACCAGGGTGCCGATCGCCGAGGCGTTGCCCTTCCCGATGATCAGATCGCCTTCCCAGTGCCCCGGCACCGCCCGGTCTGCCGCCTCTGCGGGCCGCTCGCTGATGTTGACCATGTCGGGAAGCACCCGGTTCTTGCGGTGGGCGCCCTGCCGGTTCGGGACTCGCATCGCTCGCCCGGTGCGGAGACATTTGGTCAGCTCGCGGCGCAACGCGCCACGCGACTGCACATACAGCGACTGGTAGATCGTCTCGGTCGACACCCACATCTCCGGTTGGTCGGCATAATCCTTGCGCAGCCTGCCAACGATCTGCTCCGGGGAGTACCGCTTACGCAGATCCGCTTGCACCCGCTCGCGCAGCACCAGGTTCGTCACCAGCTTCGCCGGCTTCGGACGGCAGGCCCGCTCATAGGCCAGCACATGCGCCGCGCTCGCCCGGTACCGACCCGCTCGGTCCCCGTTACGGGCCAGCTCCCGAGAGATCGTGGACGGGCTGCGACCCAGCCGCGCGGCGATCGAGCGCATCGACTCACCCGCCGCCCGGGCCAGCGCAATCTCCTCCCGCTCCGCGAAGGACAAGTAGCGACCCTGCAGGTTCCGGCCGCGACGTGGACGCACGCCCCCGCTCTGGCGCAGCCAGGCCAATCCTCGATGCCGATACGTGCCCGCCACCGCGGCCGCGTCGGTCAGGAACTCACCGGCCTGCCACGCAGCCCAGAACGGCTGATACAACTCGGCGACCAACTCGTTGGAGAAACGTGCAGTCATCGTCAACACCTCACAAGGATCGATCAATCAGGTGGGTGTTGCGACCACCGCATGAACCTGGGGATCCCCTCGCGGGTGACGGCCATGCCGATCACCACCTGGGGCAGGTCTGCCCGGTGGTCCTTGCTGTGACCGTGGGTGCGCCACGCCCGCTCCACCGCCCGCCCCTGGCCGTCGCCGGGCTCGGTGCCGTCGTCGTCGAGGAGGGCGTCGTCGGTAGCCTCGGTCTCCCAGTAGGTGGAGGACGTGTCGAAGAACAAGATGTCGACTTCGAGGTTCAACAGGTTCGCCACCGAGAAGAACACCGCCCGTTGCAGCTCGGCCAGCATCGACAAGAACACGTCCATGGCCCGGTAGCAGGCGTCCTCGTCCACCTCGGCGAGCCCGTCGATGAAGACCCGGTTGGCGACCCAGCTACAGCCGGCCAGCTTGGACAGCGGGGTGGGCGACAGGCGGTTGGCGACCATGGCGAAGATGACCCGCTCCACCGCCACGGGATCGACTCGCCGTCCCGGCCCCCGCCGCCGCCCGGCCACCTCGATGATCTGGGCGCCGATCCCAAGGCGCTGCCACAACCGGTCCGCGACCCAGGAGGGGCCCATGGGCCGCGAGTCGAGGACCCGCACCTCGCCATCGGCGGTGGCCGCCACCGCGTCAGCCGGGTCCAGGAACCGGCTGATGGACTTGACCAGCCGAGCCAGGCCGTCACGGTCCACCAGGTCGGCCCGCCCGAAGTTGTGGATGATCTGCGCCTTGGGCATCCCGGTGCTGGGATCCCGCTCGTTGTGGGCCAATGCCAGATAGGAGACCTCGCTGCCGTCCCGGTTGCGGCGCCGAGTCTCCCGCAAGTACATGTCTACAACACTACGCAGCCACCCAGCACAAGTCCACTATCACGCCACAAGTCGTGTGTCTACAGAGTTCGGGAATCCGGGGACCGGCCCAACCCTGTGACCAGTACAAACGGGTCTGCAACAAGCCCAATCTGCCTACATTCTGCGGAACTCAGGTCGAGGACGTGGACGAAATGCCGCACGATCGCGAGTGCGGGACCGATCGGCCGACCGTCGGACGCGCGCACCAGGCGGGTGCCGGCGAGCCTCCGGCCGGTCGACTGACCGGTCTGGCCCTCCAGGTACCGGTTGTAGAGGGTCCACGCGAAGACCACGAG
>JBOHGH010000258.1:0-2859 GCA_050699975.1 Pseudonocardiaceae bacterium
AAACCTTGTAAGCAGGACGAACCAGGACACGACTGGGAGATCTCACGGCCGCCAGTGGGGAATTCTGGTGGCCGCCCATGGGGACTTTCGTGGCCGTCTATGGGGATTTTCTCATGGCCGCCGACACTTGAGGCGTGCGGTACCAGCGGTGCGAGCCGTGAGGCGTGCTCGACGTGGTGGTGTCGCCCGCGAGGCGGTCGGCTCCTCGGCAGTCGCCGCGCGGGCATGCCACGCTGCGTCCGACCTGTCCCGTTGACCAGCTGAGCCTGCCAGCGAACGGGGGTGCTCCCATCGACCCGCCGGGAGGGATATCCGCGATCCGCCGCGCGTTGCTGGCGGTCCGACCGGCTGACCGGGAACCTCGGCCCATGTCCGACCTGCGGGTCGACGTCGAGCAGCTCAAGCGGCTCAAGTACGACGGCCGTCCCGAGGCGGTCAGCATCCTGTTGCCCGGCCTGATCGGCGACGCTCGCGCAGCCGTTGCCCAGGGCGTTCCTGGCGGTTGGTGGTGTTTGGCCGGGGTGTGCCAGGTGGCCTCGAGTATCGCCCGTACGGTCGGGGCCGTGGACCTCGCGTGGATCGCCGTCGACCGGGCGGTCTCGGCCGCCCAGAATTCAGAGGATGCGTGGCTTGTGACCGCCTCCGAGCGGCACCTTGCGTCAGCGCTGTTGCGGGAGGGGCTGTGGAACGACGCTGGAGCGGTCTGCTCGGACCGGCGCGGACGCGGTCGCTCCCGGTGACGCGACACCGTTGGAGGGCTGGTCGGTCTTCGGGTCTCTGAAGCTGACAGAGGCCGATGCTGCCGCCCGGACGAAGGACGTGGCTGGCGCGTGGCGGAGGCTGCGCGAGGCCCGGGCTGCTGCCGAGCGGGTAGGCCGCGGGCGCAACGACTACTGGGAGGCGTTCGGCCCGGCCACGGTCAGCGTGTACGAGATGGGGGTGTCGTTGGAGGCCGGGGACCCGGTCGAGGCGCTGCGAATTGCCGATGCGGTCGAGGTCGACGAGCTGCCCAGTGCGGAGAGCCGCGCGCGGTTCTGCATCTATGCCGCGCGCGCTCACGCGGTTCGGCGGGACGACGCAGCGACGGTCCTGCAACTGCTGGAGGCGGAGCGCCACTCGCCCGAAAGCGTCCGCTACCAGGTCCTCGTTCATACGCTGGTGAGGGCATGCCTGACCCGGGAGAAGCGGTCCCGCACACCGCAGCTGCGGGGGTTGGCCGAGCGCTTGGGTGTCACCTACTGACACACACTCCGACTGTGTGCACCGTCGCACTGAGACGAAGGTCGCTCATCCGGGCTTAGGGCGCGCGTGTGAATTATGTGGTCGTTGTTTCGGGTTCTTTGGGCAGGTCGTCGGGTGAGGGATGGATGGTGTAGTTCCACTCGCCGTGGAACTTGTGCTTGGCGAGCGGTAGGGCGGCCATCTGCGCGTCGGTGACCTTGACGCCGGTAGGGTAGCTACCGGCGTCGAGTTCGGCGTGCACCTTCAGCCCGGTCCGGGTGGTGGTGGACGCGATGAGGTCGACGATCACCTCGTGGCTTTCCAGCGGCCGGCCCCGCCAGTTCATCGAGATGTGACAGAACAGGCGGTGCTCGATTTTGTTCCACTTGCTGGTGCCTGGCGGCAGGTGGCACACCGTGACGACCAGCCCAGTGTCGGCGGTGAACGCGGCCAGCTCGGCCTTCCACGCCCGGCTGCGCGAGCTGTTGGACCCGCCGCCATCAGCGCAGATCAGCAACCGGTCCGCGTCGGGGTAGGCGGTCTTGCCGACGCTGTCATACCAGCGGCGCAGGGTAGCCACGGCAAAGCTGGCGGTGTCGTGATCGGTGCCCACCGATACCCATCCGGTGTCAGCGCCCACGTCATACACACCGTAGGGGATGGCCTTGCCCGCCTCGCCGGGGAAATCGTGGGTCTCGACCTTCACCGGCTCGCCTTTGGGCTGATATTCCTGGCCGCCGTTTTTATAGGCTCCGACCAGCTCTTTTTTCTTCGCGTCGACCGATACCACCGGCTGGCCGCCGTCCAGGTGCGCCTTGACCTGGTCGGCCAGGTAGCGGAACTGTGCGTCCCGGTCGGGGTGCTGTTTGCCCTCGAGAGTCTTGCGGTTGGCCTGCAGGCTGTAACCGGCCTGTTTGAGGAGTTTGGCCACGGTCCACGCGCTGGCCCGATGCCCGGCCTGGCCCAACGCGTCAGCTAACCGGCGAACCGACTTCGGCGTCCACCGCAACGGCGACTGCGGATGCCCTCGAGTATCAGGGTCGACCAGCTCGTCCAACGCCTCGGCGAGCCCCGGGTCGGTCACCGTCAACGATTTGCGGCCCCCTCCCGGACGGCGCACCCGCCCCGCCGGGGCTGCGCCCTCCAAGTCGTCCAATTCCTTGACCGCCTTGGACACCGTCGTGCGTGACACACCCGTGGCCCCAGCCACCGTCGTGACCCCGCCACGACCCAACGCGCGGGCCTCGACTCCCAGCCACATGCGACGTTGCCGCTCGTCCAGATACGGCGTGATGGCAGCGAACTTGTACGCCAACACCTCCTCTACCGCTGCCATGCGCCAACCCTAAACCACCCATCCTTTCGACCACGTTATTTACCCCAAGCCCTTAGTCAGGGGCTGGGCATAAATGACGTTGCTGTTTCCGACCGCAGCCGCCCACCCGCTCGCCTCGCGGCGTTCCCGGGGTGATGTGCCTGCTCGGGCGCATCCGCCCGTAATCGCACACCCGCCTGCCAGGCGTGTGTTGTGTGCGGATATCGGCGGAATACAGGCTGTTGTTGAATCTCGCGGTACCGCCGGTCGGGGGTGCTCGAGCCTGACCTGCAGTTTTCCTCCGGATACGAGGGAAAGTCGCG
>JBOHGH010000259.1:0-2853 GCA_050699975.1 Pseudonocardiaceae bacterium
GTGCGGGCCGCCCGGGCCTCGGCCGCGCTGGACGGCGGCAGTACCGCGTTGCCTCCCGACGGGTCGGTGGACGACCCGGTGCTGGCCGGTGCCCTGCGGGTAGCAGAGGCCCTGGGGGGGCTGCTGGGCACCTGGCAGCGGGCTCCGTTGCAGGCCCTGGCCCGGCTGCACGTGCTCGCCGCAGCAGACTTGTCACCGGGGCCGCAACTGGGCCGGCCACGCCCGTCGCTGGAGATCACCGCCCGGCTCGACACCCTGGCCCAACTGATCGCCGGGGGTAGTCAGGTTGCCGCACCGGTGCTCGTCGCGGTGGTGCACGGTGAACTGCTGGGGCTGGCGCCCTTCGCTCAGGGCAATGGCGTGGTCGCCCGGGCCGCGGCTCGACTCACCGTGGTTGCCAGCGGGCTGGATCCCAAGGGACTGGTGGTGCCGGAGGTCGATCATCTTCGCCGTGAGCGGGAGTACCGGGCCGCGGCGGCAGGCTTCGCGGGTGGTGGCGCGGAAGCGGTCGGCCGGTGGATCGTGCACTGCTGCACCGCGCTGGTCGCCGGGGCCCGAGAGGCCACGTCGATCGCCGAGGCGGTAACCCAGGGTAGCCACTGACCGCAATCATCTGGCGGAACCGAGTGACCGGGCTCTCGCTGTTCAGATAGGTCGCCCGCACAATGAGACGGCGGTGCTGCTCGACCCTTCGCGGGTTCCAGCAGCACCGCCGTCCGCACGGATTACCGGGGTACCAAGCGTGCAACTCGTGTCGTACCAACGGTGTCTCGGCGCCCGGTGTCCCCAGAGGACCCGGTACGCAGACCCTTGACGACAAGCCTCCCGCGGCGTGCTGCGCGTGGGGTGCCCGGCGCCCGTGCGCGGAGCTCTGTTCGGGGTTGACGGTACTTCTCTACTGCACCGCCCCTGGCCTTGCAGAGGTCCGTGTTGTCATGTCTACGCGGTGACGGGGGACACAGCAAGAGGCCCGATCAGGTACATCCCACTAGCTACTCAACGTGCGAATTTTAGGCATCGTTCATCCATTAGCAGTACTAGCTACCCGTTGAGCCGAGCCCGCCTCAACGCTGCCGCCGGCGCAGTCCATACCATGCGACGCCGGCCGCGGCAACAGCACCGAGCCCCACTGCGGCGGCGATCTGCGCGCCGGAGGGGGCCGGGATCCGGCTCCGCAACGACACCGGGTCGGAGAACGCGAGCACCGGCCAGCCCCGCTGGAGCGCCTCGCGCCGCAACGCCCGGTCCGGGTTCACCGCCGTCGGATGGCCGACTGCCTCCAGAAGCGGCAGATCCGTGATCGAGTCGGAGTAGGCGTGGCACCGTTGCAGTTCGTAACCATGCTGGCGGGCCAGCTCTCGAGCGGCGAGTGCCTTGTTCTCCCCCGCGCAGTAGAACTCCACGTCGCCGGTGTACCGACCGTCATGGGCGACCATCCGGGTGGCCACGGTGTGGGTTGCACCGATCATCTCGGCGATCGGCTGCACGATCTCCGCTCCGGAGGCCGACACCACGACGATGTCGGCGCCGCGCTCGCGATGCGAGGCGATCAGCTTCGTCGCCTCGGCGTAGACCAGTGGGTCCACGATGTCATGCAAGGTCTCCTCGACGATCGCCGTCACCTGAGCGATGTCCCAACCCGCGCACTGGGCGGTGATGTGGGCGCGCATCCGCTCCATCTGCTCGGCGTCGGCTCCGGCCAACAGGAACATGAACTGGGCGTAGCTACTCTTGAGCACCGCGCGCCGGTTGATCAGCCCTTCCTTGAAGAACCGCCGGGAGAAGGCAAACGTGCTGTTCTTGGCGATGATCGTCTTGTCCAGGTCGAAGAATGCCGCGACGCCCCGGGAGCCTGGGGCGGAAGGGGCCAAATCGGGCAGCGCCACAGCGGACGGGGTCACATCGGGCAGCATAGGTTGGCACGCTGGCTGCCGGACGGCCGATGTCGGTCCCACCAACGGCACACTAACGGTAGGTGGCCGCACGATGGTGTACAAGGATCGCGGCAGGATAAGGTGGGGTTGTCCGGTGCTGAACCGGACCGGTTCAGCCCGACCCCCCTGGGTCTGAGCCTCTGACGACCCCCGCCCATCCCCCGGGCGGGGGTCGTCCTTTGTTCTGGGCCGATCTGGGCCACCTCGCCATCCACAGCACCCCCACTGTCCACATGTCGATCATGAGGTGATGGCCAGGTCCGGGCGACCTGGTTGACAGTGACGTCAGACGCTCCGGGTAGCACGGGGCCGGACTGAGCTAGGGGACACAAGTGGGGAGCAACGTTGCTGACAGTCGGGCTGGGGTAGCTCGACGGCCGCTGCTGATGGTGGCTCCGGGTGCGCTGGCCGACGAAGTGGTCCGGCTCGCCGCGGCAGCGGGGTGCGAGCCGGACCGAGTCACCGATCCGGAAGGGATCCAGGAACGGTGGACCACCGCCCCGCTGGTGCTGCTGGATTTCCAGGCCGCAAGGAACTGCGCGAACGCCGGTCTACCCCGCCGGGACGGCGTGGTGATCGTCACCGCTGGCCGAGCCGGCAATGGCGCCTCGGCAGCACCCGACCCGGAAATCTGGCAGTGCGCGGTGGCGGTGGGTGCCGAGCACGTGGCGGTGCTGCCCGATGCGGAAGCCTGGCTGGTGGGCACGTTGGCCGACGCGGTGGAGTCGCCGGCCGCCCCGGGGCGCGTGCTGGCGGTCCTCGGCGGGCGGGGTGGCGCCGGGGCATCGGTGTTCGCCGTCGCCGTTGCGGTGGCCGTGGTCGAATCCGGTCGCCACGCCCTGCTGGTCGACTGCGACGTGCTGGGCGGTGGCCTGGACCTGGCCGTGGGCGCCGAGGAGACGGAAGGGCTGCGCTGGCC
>JBOHGH010000260.1:0-2847 GCA_050699975.1 Pseudonocardiaceae bacterium
GTTCGACACCAGGGCTGCCCGAAGCGGCGCGGGCAGCCCTGGTGTCGAACTCGGCGCACGCAGGGCTGTCGCGCGCGGCAGCCCCCCATTTTCACACCTCAGGGCGGCGCGCAGCGCCTACGGAGTTGGCTCCGAACGGCGGCTGCGGGCTGGGGGAAGGAGACGCAGTAGCATACGGTGGCGTGGCCGAACTGATGATGGAAGTGCCGCTGGCCGACGGTCACAGCGTGGTCGTCGAGGTGGATCGGCGTGAGGTGCCGGGCGAGTTGGTCCTGGCCGCGGCCAAACCGTACGAGGTAGCGGTGCGGGCCACCGAGACACTGGAGCAGACTCTCGACAAGGTGCGTCCGGCGTTGCACTCCCTGACCCAGTGGGCGAAGTCGGCGGAGCCCGATGAGTGCTGCGTGGAGTTCGGCCTCAAGCTCGGTGGCGAAATGGGCGTGATCGTCGCGAAGGGCACCGCCGAGGTGAACTTCGTGGTGAAGCTGACCTGGCGGAAGTAGCCGATGGCCGGCACGGCGCCGAACTTCCTCGTCCGCTTCCCCGCTCCGCCGCCGTTACGGACCACGGTGGGCGTGGGTTTCGTGGTCGGTGCCGAGCACGTATTGACGTGTGCGCATGTCGTCAATGCCGCGCTCGGGCACGACCCGCTCCGGCAGGACAAACCAGGGCCTGCCGAGATCGTGACGCTGCGCCTACCGATGAGTGGCGACGCCATCCGGGAAGCTCGCGTCGATCTGTGGCTTCCTCCACCGCCCAGCGGGATCGCCGGCGGCGACATTGCGGGGCTTGTGATTGTGGGAGAGCGGCTGCCCGCGGGTCTGCAGCCGGCGCGGCTCAGTGTGGCGGCACGGTCCGATGGTGAGGTCTCACTGTTCGGTTACCCGAGCGAGGTGCATCGGCCGGCAGGGGGCTGGGTGACCTGCCGGCTGCGCGAGCAGGTCGGTAACGAGCTGCTGCAACTCGATTCCGATCCGGCGGCGGCCTGGCGGGCGCAGCCCGGCTACAGCGGCACCCCGGTGCTGGACCGGACGGGCGCCGTGCTGGCCATGTTCAAGGCGGCCAGCGAGGACGAGCGGTACCGCGATAGCTACGCGATCGGGTCGGCGAGGTTGCGCGAGGCGTGGGACGAGGTGCTCGGTGTCCTGCCACCCTGCCCGTACAAGCGGCTCGTCGCGTTCGAGGAGGAGGATCACGAGGACTTCGTCGGCCGCGAGGAGGATGTCGGGCGGCTGGAGAAGGCAGTGCAGCGCAGCCCGGTGGTGCTGGTGGTCGGTCCGTCCGGGGTAGGCAAGTCCTCGCTGGTGCAGGCCGGGTTGCTGCCTGCGCTACGCAAGACCGGCAGGTGGACGGTGGCCCGCTGCCGCCCTGGTTCGATGCCCTTTCACGAGCTGGCCGCCGCGCTGTTCCGCGCCGAAGGCGGCGCTCCGGGCGTCGCGGCCCTCCAGCAACGGGCAGCCGATATCCGTGGCGGTGGGCTGGCCGATCTGGCGGCCACCATCAGCATCGCGCGGGGCCGGCGCCTGCTCGTGGTCGTGGACCAGCTCGAAGAGCTGTTCACCGCGGGGCACGAGGCAACGGTCGTCGGGGACTTCCTGGAAGCGGTCTTGTCCCTGCTCACCGCCCAGCAGGATGTGACCGTCGTCGCGACGGTACGGGCCGACTTCTCCGATCGGTTGCTGGCCCATCCGGATGCCGCCCCCCGGCTCGACGGCCGGTTCGTTCCATTGTCCCCGCTGGGTGCCGGCGCGCTGCGCCGCGTGGTGAGCGAGCCCGCCGAACGGCAGGAAGTGGAGTTCGCTCCAGGCCTGGTGGACCGGATCGTCCGCGATGCGCGTGCGGAGGTTGGTGCGCTTCCGCTGCTGGAGTTCACCCTCAACGAGCTGTGGCCGCGCCAGCGCAGACGGATGCTCACGCACGAGGCGTACGAGGAGATCGGCGGCCTGGAAGGCAGCCTCCGAACACACGCGGAAGCCGCGATCACGACCCTGATCGAGGACGGCACGAGTGAGGCGACGCTGCGCCGCGCATTGCTGGCCCTGATCAGCCGCACCGGTGATCGCATCCCGGTGACCCGGCGGGCCTGCCCGGTCGCGGAACTGCCTGCCGACCAGCAGGCGGTGATCGACGCGCTGGCCGAGGCCCGGCTGGTCACCACGGACACCGACCGGGCCGGGCGGCGGGTCGCCGAGCTGGCGCACGAGTTCCTCCTGCACGCCTGGCCGCGGCTGGCCGACTTGGCCGAGGACGACGCCGCCTTCGTCCGGTGGCGCGGAGAGGTGGAGCACTGGCAGGCCATACGTGACGACCTGCTGCCGGACCCGATGATCGCTGAGGCCCGCCGCTGGTGTGACGAGCGCCCGGAGGAGACCGAACCGATCCGCGACCTTGTCGAGCGCAGCGAAGCCGAGCAGCACCGGCGGGTGCGGGAGCTGGAGGAGGCCCGGGATGCCGCCCGAGCCGCGGCCAGACATGCCGACGCGTTGCGCCTCGCCGCGCAGGCCGAACTGGCCGGTCGCCGTCCCGCTGGCCTGACGGCGATGCTGGCCCTGGCGGCTGAGTCATTGCGGGCTGCGCCTACGTTCGAAGGTGACACGGTGGCCCGCCGGGCACTGGGCATAGCGGCGCTCCCGATCAGCCGCCTGCCCCACGACGATTGGGTGCGCGCGGTGGTGTTCAGCCCGGACGGGACCCGGGTGGCCACCGCCAGCGACGACCGTATGGCGCGGGTGTTCGACGTGGTCAGTGGTGCTGAGCAGGCCCGCTTGCCCCACGACGATTGGGTGCGGTCGGTGGTGTTCAGTCCGGACGGGACCCGGGTGGCCACCGCCAGCGACGACGGTACGG
>JBOHGH010000261.1:0-2796 GCA_050699975.1 Pseudonocardiaceae bacterium
ACCCTTCCGCGTCTGAGTTCGTGCACCAGTACCAGGTTTTAATACCCGACCACCTGAGGGCTAGTTTGATCAACTCTTGGGAGGTTGGAGATCATGTCGGAGCCATCGGGGCGCAAGCCCCGCAAGCGGTTGGCGTCCTCGGAGAAGTACGAGCTGTTCGTGCAGATCCTCACCAAGCAGGCCACCCAGCGCGAGGCCGCGGCCAGCTGGGGTGTCGACCGCACGACCGTGCTGCACATCTGCAAGGTGGCCAAGGAGGGCGCCCTGTCGGCGTTGGCGGCCTCGGTGCCGGGCCGCCCGGCCGGGTCCTCGCCGGAGCAGGCCGAGCTCGCGGCGGCCCGAGCCGAGATCGAGCGGTTGCGGGCGACGGTGACCGAGCAGGCCGTGGCGCTGCACCTGGACCAGGGAAAATCGCGTTGGGACTGACCGCCGGCCTGGTCCCACCGCGGGTCGAGGCCGGCGTCAAGGCCGGGCTGCTGGCCCTGCTCGCCCACGCGGTCACCGAGGGCGGGTGGTCGCTGCGTCGCGCCGCCGCCGTCCTGGGCCTAGACCATGTGCGGGTGCTGCGCTGGCAGACCCGCGCCCAGCTCGATCAGCTCACCGACCGCCGCCCCGGCCCGGACACCGCGGTGCACGCGCTGCTGGACTGGGAACGGGCCGCGATCATCAAGCTGTCCGAGGAATGGGGCGAGATCGACCGCAGCCACCGCAAGCTGGCCCACCGAGGCTCCCGGCTTGACCTGGTGCACGCCTCGGAGTCCACCGTGCTGCGCGTGTTGGCTGGTGAGGGCATCGTGCTGCCCGCACCGGCCCGCCGTGACCCGGCCCCGACGCGGCCATGGCCGGACTGGGCCGAGCTGGTCCCGGGGGTGATCTGGATCTACGACTTCACCCACTTCCGGGCCTCACGGCGCTGCGCGGTCGCGGTCCTGGACGTCGTCTCACGGCTGTGGCTGGCCACGGTGGTCTCGGCGCAAGAGTCCTGCACCCAGGTCGAGGTGGCGTTCACCCGCGCCCTGACCACTGACGGGAAGGACCACCTGCTCGACCAGTCGTTACTCGACGAGCTCGGCCGGGGCAGCGTGCCCGATCACGACGAGCTACCGGTGCTGCTCGCGCTGTCGGACAACGGCCCCCAGATGACCTCACGCTCCACCAAGGCGTTCCTGGCCGGCGCCCGCATCGCGACGCACTTCGGGCGCCCCGCCACCCCGAACGACCAGGCCTGGATCGAGTCGTTCTTCGGCCACCTCAAGGGCGAGCACCCGCACCTGGACAAGATCACCGATCCCGGCGAGCTCGAACAGGAGCTCAACCTACGCCGCGAGCACTACAACACCGTGCGGCTGCACGAGGGCCTGGGCTACGCCACCCCTGACGACGAGCACCACGGACGCGGACCCGCCGTCCGGGCCGCCCGCAGGGCCGGGCTCGACCACGCCCGAACCACCCGGATTGCCACCCGCCGCGATCTAAGAAAGGATCACCCGTGACCCCCCGACGCTGGTCGGGTATTAACAGCCGCAACTGGTGCATTTGGTCAGACACATGTCGGCCGGCGAGCGGCTCGGGGAGTACGACGGGTTCGTTGCCCAGCCGCAGGCGCACTTGGTCATCGCCTGTGTGGACGTGGTCGAGGGTGAGGCGGCTGATCGTGGCTGGGCGTTGGGCGTAGAGCAGCACGAGCAGTCCGGCGACGCGGTCCTCGGGTTTGACGGTGTCGTCGTGCAGCAGCCAGCGGGCCTGCTGCCAGCGTGATTCGGTGTCAATGATCCCGGTTGGTCCGCCCCATCTGGCTGCGGCGAAGTCCAGGCGGGTGAGCTTCTGTTTGCGGGCCCAGCGCACGAAGTTGCCGGCGTCGCCCCGGTGCGTGGTGTGCGCGCTGGCAAGCCAGGCGTCCAGGTCGCCCTGGGTTGCGGTGCCGAGCGTGTGGCCGCTGGTGGCCAGCCAGTCGAGCAGCACGATCGCGGCCTTGATGTTGCGGCGGGCGGCGGTGGTTTGATCGTGGGTGGTGTCGGCGCCCGCGAGCCGGCCGCGCAGGCGGCGGGTCACGTGCCAGACGGCGTAGCGGTGCAGCATCTTCCGCTCATCGGGGTCCGGTCGTTCGGCGATCACCTGAGCGATCCAGCGTTCCAGCCGGGCCATGTGCTCATCACGGTGCGGCAGGGTGCCGATCGCGACCAGCACGCTGCGCAGGTGCTCGATGGGTTTAGCGGCGGGCAGCTCATCAAGCACTTGGTGGGTGAGCTGTTGTCCGGCCAGCTGACGCAGGATCGTCGGGGCGGCGCTCTTGCTCAGCCAGCGTTCCACCGTGGCGGGCCGGTCGGTCTCGGTGAGGGCGTGATGGAGGGCCTGCAGATCCGCGGGAATCTCGCCGTCGTCGTTGCCGAGCAGCTGGTGGAGCCGTTGATCGAGGCAGCAGCGGGCGCAGGGGCCGCTGCGGTGGACCTGGCCGGTATGTCCGCAGCTCGGGCAGGGATGCCAGAACTGCGGGTCGGGGCGGATGCAGGGTCCGCAGAGCGGGTCGGTGCGGGTGCCGCCGTAGATCGGGGCGATCTGGCCGCAGCGGCAGCAGCGGGCCCAGCGCTGCTGGCAGGCGTAGCACCAGGGCTGGTTGGTGGTCTTGGAGATCACGCAGGGTGCGTGGCGGCCGCAGATCGTGCAGGTCATCGTCTTGGATGGCCGACACGTTGGGCAGATCGGGCCGTCCGGGGTGCGCGTGCTGACCGGACGTCGGCGCCCGCAGGTGATGCACGGTTCCTGGTTGGCGGGGTCGGTGCTCAAACAGGAGGGACA
>JBOHGH010000262.1:0-2770 GCA_050699975.1 Pseudonocardiaceae bacterium
GATCGTGCACTCCTACCTCGACACCGCGACCAAATGGGGCATCGACAAACTCGACGCCCTCCGCCAACTCTTCACCACCGGCGCATGGCTACCGCCAGCCCTCAAACCCAGCTGAACAGCTACCCGGCTGGACATTTTGCGAAACATGCATGGCGGCTACTGGCGTCACGATGTCGTGGATCACTGCCTGCTGTACAACCCCTACTTCCCGACGCCGGCCCTCATGGAAGCGCTGATGGCTGAGTTCGGAGACACACTGGTCCATTACCCGGTCGGTCACACAACCCTGCAGGTTCTGCTGGCCACGATGGTGAACCAACCACCGGAGCGGCTGGTGATCGCCAACGGTGCCTCCGAGCTGATCAAAGTTCTCGGTCGCGTGCTGCGAGGAGTTGTGCTGGCGGTTCCCGGCTTCAACGAGTACGAGGAGGTCTTCGACGACGCCGAGGTGCAGCGGATCGAGGTACTGCCTCCCACATTCCGGCCAGAGATTGATGACTTCCACCGCGCAGCCATATGCGCCAAGGCGCAAGCGGTGATCGTCGCCTCACCGAATAATCCCACATCGGTTGCGGTACCGCGAGAGGATTTACTGCGCTTGGGCAAACTGCTGGCAGAGTCTGGAACGCTGCTGGTGGTCGATGAGTCCTTCGTCGACTTCTGCACCGGCGGAGTCAGCCTGGAGCGGGATTTATCGGATCATCCTAACTTGGTGGTGGTCAAGAGCATGAGCAAGGCGTACGGGGTGGGTGGACTGCGGCTGGGCTACCTGGCGACCGCCGACCGGGAGCTGGCGTCGACGATCCGCGCCGAGCTGCCGATCTGGAACGTCAACGGGTTCGCTGAAGCCTTTCTTCGGGCAGCTCCGCCAGCAGAGCGTCATAGATCCGGTGGTGATAGGCCAGCGCGTGGGCAGTGGCCACCCCCTGCACTGCCTCCAGATAGGTACAGTCCTCGGCCAACGGGAACTGCGCGCCGCCCTCGGTGGCGCCGAGGTAGAACAGGTTCCAGGCGTGGCGGTCCAGCTCACGCAAGCTACGACGAAGCACCCAGGCGGCGCCTTGCAAGAACACCGTGTCATCGTCGATCACCAGGACGCTGTCGAGATTCTCCCGACGGGCCAGTTCCACGGCCCGGCGGTGCGACAGCGCGCGGCCGATGTGCTGATCTTCGAGGGTGTCCAGGGCGGGGATGCGGCGGACGCGCCCGGCGATGCCCACCTGATCGAACCGTTTGCCCATCGTGGCCCACCGGTCAGGCTGATGGTCGAGGTTGAGGCACATGATGGCGCCGAAGGCGCCGAACGGGCTCACCTTCTCCGCCTGCCAGCGGGCCGCGACATCGTCGACGACGGCATCCCCGGCGAGCTGGCGGAAGTGATCCAGGATCGGCTCGGTCGCCAAGCCCAGCTCGTCCCAGCCGATCAGGTAGTTGCGCAGCCGGTCTGCGTACGAGAGCTGGAAGGGTGCCCCGTTGGGGCGGGCGAAGCGGTGGGTCCAGCGCAGGAAGGGCAGACACAGGGTCCGCCGGCCCGCGGCGCGGAACTTCTCGTGCAGGTAGCCTTCCTCACCGCCGTGGCCGCGGAAGAGAGGGTTGAATCCCAGCCAGGCGTCTTTGCGGCAGCCGAACACACCCAGGCCCTGCATACCGATCTCGAACGGCGGCCCCGCCGGGTCCATGCCTCGTGGATCGCTTGCCCACACACCGAACATGCCCGCGCGCCAATACGGCTCCCAGTGAGTGGACACCCGCTGGAGACTGTCGCCGAGCATCGGCCCTTGCAGCAAGTCGGTGCAGTCGGGATGGGTGTCGATGAATTCCACCAGCCCCGCCAACGCTCCAGGGACGAGCTGGATGTGGGAGTCAACGCACAGCACCCAGTCGGAGTTGGCTTCGTCGAACACCCGAGACCGCACGGCCGTGGACTGCACGTCGGCGACCGGTACGTAGCGCACCCCGGGGATGGTCTCCTCCAGACGCTTGAGGTCCCAGGCCGCCTTGCCGTAGGGGTTGTTATCGATGATCAGTATCGAGATGCGGTCGGCGACCTCGGGGTGGTAGAGGCGCAGACCCATGATGGTGAAGTAGGTCCCATCGAAGTCGTCGTAGGTACCCATGCCTACGGTCAGGGTTCGACGTGGGCCGACATCGCCGGCGGCAGGGATGTGCCCGGCCCGGCCCGCGGCTGCTGACCCTTTAGCCAGACCTATCAGCTGTGCCAGTCCGGCACCGTTCACCGCCATCGCGTTCTGGATCCTCCACTGAGACGCAGCGTCCTCATGAATCGCACGAGTACGCGTTGCATGGCGCGGACATGATGGCCTCCAGCCTCACACCGCCCATGGGTTGATTATTAACCACAGACATGAAGACGCTTTGCCCCGCGCCGTTTCGACGAACGCTCCCCCCTCGTCCGACTACCCAAGCCAGGCCCCTGCGCTAAAGACAGCAACCAACAGAAACCCCAGTATCCTTGGTTCATATCACGAGACCAGGCCAGCACGCTACTGCTTGTCCCTCGATCGAGAACACCGCATAGACGATCGGGTGAGAGGGATTGGTTGAGGTCACGACCTCAGCGAAGGGTGAATGGGTTCATCAAACCACGCGTCTCATTGCAGCACCAGATGCCGGGTTCACGTCTGGCGTCGATACTTTGCGGGTTTTCGGAAACTGTGATTCAGGATGAGCCAGACTCTCGTGTTGGTAGCTCTTCAAGTACCACCAACCGGGGGTCGGCACAACCTCAAACCGTTACCAACCCCTGCGC
>JBOHGH010000263.1:0-2753 GCA_050699975.1 Pseudonocardiaceae bacterium
GTGCTCGCGCGGGCCGGCCCCGCGGGCGGTGCCGACGCATCCTCGATGCGTCCCAGAGGCACGGGCGCAGATCAAGATTCACGCTGTGATCGGATCCAGTGCCGAGCTGTCAGGCCTGCTCATACTGGCCGAGCACGCGCCGGGCGGTGGCGAGGTTGTGGGCCGACTCCAGGGTATCGGGATGGTCCTCGCCCAGCACCCGAAGACGGCGCGCCAGAGTGTCCTCATCGAGCTGACGAGCCCGCTCCCGCTCACCCAACTCCCGCAAGACAATCGCGAGGTTGTGGGCCGACTCCAGGGTATCGGGATGGTCCTCGCCCAGCACCCGAAGACGGCGCGCCAGAGTGTCCTCATCGAGCTGACAAGCCCGCTCCCGCTCACCCAACTCCCGCAGGTCAGCAGCGAAGTTGTGGGCCGAATAAAGGGTCGAGCGGTGATCCTGACCCAGCACCCGAAGACGGCGGGTCAAAGTGTCCTCGTCAAGCTGGCGAGCTCGCTCGCACTCACCCAGCCTGAGCAGTTCGGCTGCGAGATTGCTAGCTGTAGTGAGGGTGTCGATGTCGTCCTCGCCCAGGACCCGACGGTAGTGGGGCAGGATCTGCTCGTAGAGCTGGCGCGCGCGTTCGTACTCACCCAGCGCGCTTAAGTTGAGGGCGAAGTTGTGGGCCGAGTGCAGGGTGTTGGGGTGGTCGTCACCCAACAGTCGCTGGTGAAGCATGAAGGCCCGCTCGGAAAGGGGACGGGCCGGTCTGGGTTCTCCCCGGGTCTGCATGTACATGGCGGCGCGGTCGAGTAGCACGGGGATGTCCGCGCTGGTGCGATCGAGGTCGCGGCTTGTATTAGTGACGGCGAGCACATGGGGCAGCAGCTGTCGCCACATCGGCCAGGTGGCCGGGTTGTTCCAAAACTGGCGCGGCACTGCCTCGCGGAGTAAGCCAAGGGCCGTCGTGCGCCGCTCGTCGATGTCTGTTCCGCTGCCCGCTCGGGTACGCAGGATGGCTTGCACCAGCCGGTGCAGTTGCAGGTTATCCGCGCTGATCCGGGCCAGCGCCCGCCGTCGCAGTAGCCGTGTCAGGCCAGCGAAGGCAAGCGGATCACCGGCTGCGGTGGCCAATGGTTCGGGCAGCCGGTCGGTGTGGGCGGTGAACAGGGTGAAGGGGATCGGTTCGGGCGCCAGTTGAGCGGCGACCATGAGCAGATCAAGTGCGGCCGGTTCGTCGGTGGCGAGCCGGTCGAAGGCCAGCTGCCAACTGGCGGCCAACGCGACGGGGTACGTCACCGGCGCTCCCTGGGCGAGCACCTCCGCGGCGCGGCTGGTCAGCAGCTCCAGGTACTCCTGGACCGCGTAACCGGTCTCACCCAAGAACGCGGCGGCCTGGTTGACGGCCAGCGGCAGATCATCCAGCGCGACAGCGATCCGGTCCGCATCAGGCTCGGACAACCGCGAAACTCGCTGCCGTAGCAGGCTGATCGAGTCCTGCCGGTCGAAGATGTCCACCTGCACGGGGGTGGCCAGCTCGTCCCAATCGGGATTGCGGGATGTGATCAAGACGTGTCCCTCGCCGCCCGGGAGATACGGGGCCAAAGCCCGCGGGTCCTCGGCGTTGTCATAGATCAGCAGCCAGCGCTGGCGCCCGCGTAGCACCCCGAGCAGTCGCGACACCGCGGCGGCGGCCGTGTCGGCCGGATCGGCGAGATCCAGGGCGCGAGCGAGCTGGGCCAACCGATCCGGAATCAGCGCGGGCTCTTCCGATGCCACCCACCACACCACGTCGTAATCAGCACCCCACAGGTGCGCATACTCGATCGCCACCGCGGTCTTGCCGATCCCACCCATGCCATGCAGAGCCCGTACCACGGTAGTTTCGCCTGACCGCAGTGACTCTCGCAGCTCGTCCAGCAGCTCATCACGACCAGTGAATAGCGGGCTGCGCGCCGGCACGTTCCACACCCGCCCGCCCGGCATGGCATGCGACCGGGTACGCGGAAGATCCCGCAATGCCGCAAACAGCGCCTCGCTCAGCGCTTCGGGCGTGGTGACCGTCGCTGTCGTCAACCCGCTGTCAGTCAGCCGCGCCCGAAACGCCTCTTGCCGAGCGGCATACCGCACATCAACAAACAAATCCTTGGGGCCTTCCGCCTCCTCGCCCAGCAGCAACACCAGCCGGGGTAGGCCAGCCTCGGTGGCCACCTCGAACTCCAACTCCGTGTAAGACAGCTCCGGGCGATCGGCCACCGGCGAGCCGTAGCGAAATCCCACCACCGCCACGTACACATCGGCAGCCAACACGGCCTCCCGACATACCTGAGCCGGCTGCGCATCCCTCGCGCTGAAATACGCCATGTCGCTGACCGCGTCCCCGGTCCTAGCCACGGCCCGCTCGGCTGCCGCCACAAACGACCCGGCGGTCGGCAACCGCGCTAACTCGGACGTGTGGCTCAAAAACACCCGCCGTGGCCGTGACATAACACCCAGCATTGCACCCTCTGAAGTCCTGCGCCTCGGCTTCCAGGTGACCCGCCCCGCCGGGTACATGGACGCACGGCTAATCAACGTTCAAACCGAAGAGCACAAGCGCATCTGAGATCAACCGTGCCTCCGGCGGGCCTTGCTCCGGGATGCCCCGGGGGGCTAGGCGCGACAGTGGTGGGTCACCAGGTAGCGCGGGTATCCCCTCCCGTCGGCGCCGAGGGTTTAGCAGGCCAGGCGCAGAGGTCAAGGTCGTTCAGCCGTCGGGTGCTCCACTTCGACC
>JBOHGH010000264.1:0-2709 GCA_050699975.1 Pseudonocardiaceae bacterium
ATGCGAGTCATAGCTCGCATCGCCACTCACAAGACGCCAGTCAAGTACCGCTGCAGGTTCGGGGCGATCGCGGTGACCACCGTGTCGTGGTCGGCGGAGGCCAGCGGCTCGAGGCGGATCACGTAGCGCACCATTCCCAGCCCGATGATCTGGGAGCCGCACAGTGCCGCTCGGAGCTCGAGCCGGTCCGGAGCCACCGTGGAGACCACCCGCCCGATGATCAAACGGCTGACGAACTCGCGCATCATCCGCGCGGCCGCATCGTGACTGGCCACGCTGCGTACCAGCGCCGCCAGGGCACCGCCGCCGTCGGCGTCCCAGACCGACAGGAAGGTGCGCAGGATCCGCTCGGCGAGTCTCTCGGGAGGCCCGTCGAGTAGCCGCGGGATGATCTCGTCGGGATTGACCGGGATTTCCATGACGGCGACGAACAGCGCGTCCTTGCCACCGAACCAGTGGTTGACCATCGCGGGGTCCATCCCCGCCCGCTGGGCGATCGCGCGCACGGTGGCCCCGTCGAAGCCCCGCTCGGTGAACTCCACCCTGGCGGCGTTGAGCAGTGCCGCACGGGTGTCCTCCCCGGCCGGACGGCGACCACGGGGCCGGCCACCGCGCCCGTTCGTCACGACGACTCCTCTTTTCAACGAAAGATGAAAAGGTACGCCCGGGCGTCACCCGCAGTCAAACGGCGGGCACAATGGTTCCATGGTCAGCATCGGCAACACCGGGGTCGGGCACCTGCAGCTGGACCGGGAGCGGTTTCGCGCCCTGGCTACCGATAGCCGGGTGATCCCAGTGACCCGGACGCTGCTCGCTGATGGCGAGACCCCACTGGGCGTTTACCGCAAGCTGGCCGGCGGCCGGGCCGGCACGTTCCTCTTCGAGTCGGCGGAGAACGGCTCGTCCTGGTCGCGCTGGTCCTTCGTCGGGGTGCACAGCGCCGCCACCCTCACCGAGTCCGGCGGCCACACGGTCTGGCGCGGGTCACCGCCGGTGGGGCTGCCCGGAGTGGATGAGCCGTGGGAGGGCAGCCCGCTGGAGGCATTGCGCCAGACCGTGGCGGCGCTGCACACCGCGCCACTGCCCGGCCTGCCCCCGCTGACCGGCGGGATGGTCGGCTACCTCGGCTATGACGCGGTGCGGCGCCTGGAGCGGTTGCCGGAGCTGGCGGTGGACGACCTTCGGGTACCCGAACTGGTGATGTTGCTGGCCACCGATCTCGCCGCGCTGGACCACCACGAGGGCACCATCACGCTCATCGCCAACGCGATCAACTGGGACGACTCTCCTGAGCGCGTCGACGAGGCCTACGACGACGCGGTGGTCCGGTTGGACGCGATGGTCGCGAAGTTGTGCACGCCGGCCCCGGCCAGCGCGGCGGTGTTCACCCGGCCCGCACCGGAGTTCTTACGTCGTCGCAGCCCCGAGCAGCACTACGCCGCGGTCGAGGCAGCCAAGGAGGCGATCCGCGCTGGCGAGGCCTTTCAGGTCGTGGTCTCCCAGCGCTTCGAGATCGCTACCGACGCCGACCCGCTGGACATCTACCGGGTGCTGCGCACCACCAACCCCAGCCCGTACATGTACCTGCTGACGCTTGAGGAGTTCAGCATCGTCGGCTGTAGTCCGGAGTCCCTGGTGACCGTGCGGGACGGGAAGGTCACCACGCACCCGATCGCCGGCACGCGTCCCCGCAGTGCCGACCCGGACGAGGACTGCTGGCTGGAGAAGGACCTGCTGGTCGACGAGAAAGAGCGTGCCGAGCACCTCATGCTGGTCGACCTCGGTCGCAACGACGTCGGCCGCGTGTGCCAGCCCGGCTCGGTGCATGTCACGGACTTCTTCCGGGTCGAGCGCTACAGCCACGTCATGCACCTGGTCTCGACGGTAACCGGCGAGCTGGCGCAGGGGCACACCGCATTCGACGCCGTGGCCGCCTGCTTCCCCGCCGGGACGCTGTCCGGGGCGCCCAAGCCGCGGGCGATGGAACTCATCGAGGAACTCGAACCCACCCGGCGGGGGGTGTATGGGGGCGTGGTCGGCTACCTGGACTTCGCTGGGGACGCCGACACCGCAATCGCCATCCGCACCGCGCTGGTCCGCAACGGGGTGGGCTACGTACAGGCCGGTGGGGGCATCGTCGCCGACTCCGACCCGGCGGCCGAGGACACCGAGTGCCTGAACAAGGCGGGCGCGGTGCTGGCCGCCATCGCCGCAGCGGGCACCTTGCGGCTGGCGGTCGGCGAGCCCGCCGGGTCGCTGCGTGCCTGAAGGCCCGGCATCGCGCAGGGCGCTTGCGGCCACCGTCGTGCTGCTGATCGCAGCATCGGCGGCGCTGGGCGGCGCCGCGATGCTCGGTTGGGCCAGGGTCGGCTTCCACGTTCCGCTGCGGGGGATCGTCGAGGTCCGGGTGGACGGCTCCGACGCGATGCCGGTGCTGTCGGCGCTGGCCGTGTTCGCGCTCGCTGCGGTGGCTGCGGTGCTGGCCACTGGCGGGTGGGTGCGCTGGCTGCTCGGTGCGTTGTTGCTGGTCGCGGCGGTGCCGCTGGCCGTTGGGGTGCTGCGGGTGGCCGACGAGAGTTGGCTTACCGGGGCCGCCGTTTCGGCGACCGGGTTGCCTGCGCGGGCGGTCCCGGCTGGGATTGCCACGGTGCTGCTGGCCGGGCCCGGGCTCGCCGCGGGTGGGGCGGCGCTGCTGGCCGCGGCCGGCGT
>JBOHGH010000265.1:0-2708 GCA_050699975.1 Pseudonocardiaceae bacterium
ACCCTGGCTGGGTGCCTTGGCGCTGCCCGACGACACCGGGCAGCCGCGGCGCGCCGACGAGCTGATGGCGCCCGACGGAGCGTTGCGGGGGTTGCTCGCCCCGGACGCGCCGCTGGGCGTGCTGGACCGAGCCGTTGCCGCCGAACAGCCCGCCGCGGCGCTGCGTGCGGTCGGGGTGCTGGACTCGTTCGCGGTCCTCGAGGATCCCCACCCGCAGCGCCCGGACCACGATCTGGACGATGAGGAGCAGTGGTGGGTCGAGACCGGTGGTGATCCGCCGGCGCCGCTGCTTGCCGTCCGGGACCTGGACCTGGTCGACGACGGGTGCTGGCCGGCCGCACTGCGCCGGATCGCCGCCGATCCCGCAGGTCTTGCCGCGTTGCGCCAGCCCGGCGGTTACACCAGTTGGTGGCTGGCCCGGCACGCCCGGCTCGGCGGTCATCCGCCGCCGCACTGGCGGCTTGCCGGGGCTGCCGCGTTGGAAGGCCTCTTCGACGTGGTGCCGGCGTGCGATACCGGCGAGGCGTTGCTTGCCGCCGCCGGGGTGCGCACCGGGCTGAGCATCACCGGGCCCGCCGACGCCGCCGATGTGCTGGCCCGGCTGGCCGACCCGGCCCGCACGGTCACCCCCGCCACGGTGTACGCCGCACACGCTGCGCTGGCCGGCGCCGACCTCGACCCGGCGGAGCTGGAGCCACCGGCCCGGGTGCGCGCGGTGACCGGCGACGTGGTCGACTCCGAGGCGGCGATGGTGCTCGACGTGCCGTGGCTGGCCGCGGTGCTGCCGGTGGGGGAGCTGGTGTCCGGTGGCGACCCGAACACCCTGGCCGACCTGCTGGACCTGCCGCTGGCGTCTGAGCGGGTGATGCCTGAGCTGCTCGACGCCGGTGCCGGGGCAACGGTGCGGTGGGCGGAGCTGGTGGAGGTGGTCGCGGTGTGCGCCGCCGCCGGTCTTGCCGTCCCGGATGGGGCGGTGCGGTTACACGAGCAGCTGCGGGTGCGTTACGGCGGCACCGAGCACGCGGTGCCGTTCTGGGTCACCCCGGACGGGACGGTGCACGCCGCCGACCCGGTTCGTGCGGCCTTGCTCCTACGGTCGCCAGCGGGCGGGTGTTAGTGCCCGTTCCCGTTCCCTCGGTGGGATCCGGTCCGTGGACATCGCCTGAGGTCGGCATGCAGCGCTCGGGCGGAGGTGTAGGCGGCGAGGTAACCGTCCCGGCAGTCGCGCAGCAAACCGATAGCGCCTGGTGGCCGACGCGTCCGGGTGGCGTCGGTGTCCATACGAAGCAGCCGGGTGCGGTCGTAATGGTGCGCGGGGGCGGTGAGCAGATCGGTAAGTGTCAGCAGCGCACCGCTGACCTGAGTGAGGAGCCCGCCGAGCGCGATCAGCTCCTCGTGACCCAGCACCCTCTTCGGTAGCGCCCGATTGACCTGATGAAAGGCGTCGACGACCCGGTCGAGCTGATCGACTGGATCGCTGCTGGTGACCGAAGACGACACAGACACGGTGGCGCGTCGTCGGCGGTTGGATATCCCGTTGGTCATGACGTGAACAGCCGCGGACATGGCGACTCTGAAGGCACGGTACGTACCTCCCCGAGTAGCGCGGACAATACCGGGTGCATTGGTAGCACAATTCCTCCGACCCGGACCGCTCCACCCACCGACCCCAGATCTGTTGGCCCTCCCACTCGCACCTTGCGACTGATCTCAGGGCCTCAACTGCGGACGCCGTCACCATACCGCGGTGTACCAGCGGAGCAAAATATGTCGACGCTCCGCACCGGCCCGATCACACAGTCAGTAGCCGTCGGGCCGACGTTGGTAGGATCCTCGAAGGAGGATGGCAAGGTCGTGATATTCCGATGATGAGGAATTATTGAGAATCTTCTTCCGCCTGTGCGGTTACGCCTCCGGCCCCTGCGTAGCGGGAACTGGGTGTCCCGCTACGCACCGTGCACTAGCACTCACAGTGGCTCATCAGGAAACCAGCCAGGGTTGCCGGAGGAAGTGCAGTGGCGGTCGGCCAGTCGGATTTCCCAGTATTTCCGGTCCAAATGAAAGATGTGCGTCGATCAGGCGATCGGGAAGATGTCTGGACTCCGGTGGCCACCGGCGCCGGCTGCCTTCGATTTCGACCAGTCAGTCCGATCAAGCGCTCCGGCTGGTGTTGTCATGCTCGATCCTCCCCAGCAGTCCCGGTGGTGACAAGACCTCGAAGGGGTGCAACGCGAGGAGGTCAGAGCACGCCCTGCTGGGCGCTGCGGGCCCCGCGCCGGGCTGCGCTGCGCTGCGCGTGAATCATCGCGAAGCCGAGGAGGCCGAGCAGGCCGCCGGTGATGCAGGCGCCCAGCCACACTGACGGACCCTCGGCGACCAGCAGCACCACCGCAGTGGTGAACCAGGCCAGGGTGCCGATGCCGACCACTGGCCGCGGATCGGCGAGGCCGCGGGGCAGCGGAGGTACAGGAGGTGGCACAACGACCACGCTAGCGCGCCCCCGGGGAGCTGGCCTCCCGCGAGCGGGTGCAGCCGCCGTCGATGACCCGGGTCATCGCCGCACTGGCCGGGTTCGGCTTCGTCGATCGCAACCCCCCACCTCGGGTGCGTCGTCAGGGGTTGACGGAGAGCCAAGGTTAGCCTAACTTAAATGCTGCCGGCTTCGTGGTGGGAGTCCTGGCAAGTCAGTTGGGAACACGTCGGGCCCG
>JBOHGH010000266.1:0-2681 GCA_050699975.1 Pseudonocardiaceae bacterium
GACCTGGACGCGGTGCTGTCGCTGGTCGCGTCAGCGGAGGCGGTGGCGCCGCCGCACGAGCCGCGATGGGAACCGGCCGCTGAGGTCGTCGCGGTGGCAGGGCAGCCGGTGGTCGCGGTGGCCGCCGGGCCGGCGTTCACCTTCGGCTACCCCGAGCATGCCGAACTGCTCGCCGCGACCGGCGCCGCGGTCGTGCCGTTCGACCCGCTGCACGACGAGTCGCTGCCTCCGGGTACTGCCGGCCTGGTGCTGCCCGGCGGGTTCCCGGAGTGCCACGCCGACGCGCTGTCGGCCAACGCGGCGCTGCGTGCCGACGTCGCCGCGCTGGCCCGTCGCGGGGCACCGGTGCACGCGCAATGTGGTGGGCTGCTCTACCTGTGCCGCTCGTTGGACGGCGCACCGATGTGCGGGGTGCTCAACGCCGAGGCGACGATGACCGACCGGCTGGTACTGGGCTACCGCGATGCGGTGGCGCTGCGCGAATCGGTGTTGCACCCCGAGGGCGCCAGGATCAGCGGTCACGAGTTCCATCGCACCGCCGTCACCCCCCGCGGGGCTGCGCCGGCGTGGGCCTGGTCCGGCGCGCCGCCCGAGGGTTTCGTGCAGGGCGGCGTGCACGCGTCGTTCCTGCACACCCACCCTGCCGGGGACCCAGCAGCGGTGGCACGCTTCGTGACGAGCTGTGTGAAAGGCGGACCGTGACGCGGGAGCTGGTCGGGATCGGGGTAGGTCCGGGAGACCCGGACCTGCTGACCGTGGCGGCCGTGCGCGAGTTCTCCTGCGCCGGGCGGGTGTTCGTCCCGGTGATGGCCCCCGACGTAGCGGGGCGGGCCGAGGCCGTGGTGCGGGCGCACCTGACCCACGATCGCCTGGAACGGCTGGTATTCGCGCTCAACGACGACGTCGAGGGGTCGCAACGGCGCCGCCACGAGCGATGGGATGCCGCCGCCGCGCGGGTTGCGCAGTACCTGCGCGAGCACGGCGGCACCGCGGCCTTCGCCACCCTCGGCGACCCTTGCGTGTACTCCACGTTCGGCTATCTCGCCGAGACCGTGCGCGGGCTGCTGCCCGATGTGCGGATCCGCACCATCCCGGGCATCACCGCGATGCAGGCCGCCGCCAGCGCCGCCGGCCTGACCCTGGTCGAGGGGACCGAACCGCTCACCCTGCTCCCGCTGTCCCGCGACCTCGCTGCGTTGGACGCCGCGCTGGCGCGCGGCGGGACGGTCGTCGCCTACAAGGGCGGCCGCCGGTTGGCTGAGCTGCGCGAGCGGGTCACGGCCGCCGGTGCGCTGGACCGCGCCTGGTGCGCCGAGCACCTGGGCACTCCCGATCAGCGGATCACCCCGCTGGCGCACACCGGCGCGGCGGCGGCCTACCTGTCGACGGTGGTGGTCCTGCCACCACGCAACGGCAGGGGAGCACAGTTGTGACCGCCGACGCACTCCTCTGCGCGGAGGCGGCATGAGTACCGCCGACGCACTCCTTCGCGTGGAGGCGGCGTGAGCACGGGGCCACCGCTGCGTGAGCCGGACCTGCCTCGCACCGCGAAGCTGCGGCCGCATGCGCTGCGCACCGGGTTCAGCACCGGTGCCTGCTCGGCGGCTGCGGCCAAGGCCGCGGTGGCAGCGCTAGGCGGTACCCACTTGTCCACCGTCAACATTCCCTTCCCATCAGGTGATCGGCATGATTTCACGGTGCACTCGCTGCGTCGCCAGGGGAGCACCGCCACCGCGGTGGTAGTCAAAGACGCTGGCGACGACCCCGACGTCACGCACGGCGCGCATCTGACTGTCACTGTCGCCTGGCGCGACGACGGCGAAGTCGTGCTGCACGGTGGCGAGGGGGTGGGGATGGTGACTCTCCCTGGGCTAGGGCTACCGGTCGGCCAGCCCGCGATCAACCCGGTACCCCGGCAGATGATCACCGATGCGGTGTGGGAGGCGTCCGGTGGGCGGGGTGTCGACGTGACGATCAGCGTGCCCGAGGGCGAGCGGATGGCCCGCAAGACCACCAACCGCCGGCTGGGCATCGAGGGCGGGATCTCCATCCTGGGCACCACCGGGATCGTCCGCCCGTTCTCCACCGCCTCCTGGCGAGCCTCGGTCGAGCAGGCGGTGGCGGTGATGGCCGCTCAGGATGTGCCGACGCTGGTGCTGGCCACCGGCGGGCGTACCGAGCGTGGGGCGATGCGGCTGCTGCCACACCTGCCGCCGGTGGCGTTCGTGGAGGTCGGCGACTTCACCGGGGCGGCGTTGCGCCGCGCGGTGCAGCACGGCCTGACCGAGGTGGTGTTCGTCGGCATGATCGGCAAGCTGACCAAGTTGGCGTCCGGGGTCCTGATGACGCACTACACCAGGTCCAGGGTGGACACCGGCCTGCTGGCGGAGATCACCGCCGCGCACGGCGGTAGCCCGGCCGACGTCGCGGAGATCCGCGGCGCCCCGACTGCCCGGCGCGCCTATGAGATCTGGGAGGGGGGCGGCCTGTTGCGAGCGTGCGGGGACGACGTCTGCGCCCTGGTCGCCGATACGCTGTGCCGGTTCACTGCAGAGCTCGGGCGGTCGCTGGCGTCGCGTGCGGCGATGGTCGACTTCGCCGGGCAGCGGGTGGTCGCCGCGACCGAGCCGGACTGGGTGCGATGAGCGTCACCGTGGTGGGGCTGGACGGCGCCGTGCTGC
>JBOHGH010000267.1:0-2631 GCA_050699975.1 Pseudonocardiaceae bacterium
CTCCACCCGGGCCCCGGGTAACGCCGGGTCCACCTCGTAGAGGTTGCCGTGCAGGCTGACCGTCGCGGTCTTGGTCACGGTGCGCCACTGGGTCCACCGGAACGCCTCTCCCCGCAAGTCGGCCGGGGTCGGGACCGGTGGCCCGGCGGCCAGGAACCGGGCCACCGGCGCCAGCTGGGTCTCGGAGTGGATGCGCTGGTGGTAGACCTGCTCAACCCAGGCGGTGAACAAGACGTTGAGCTCGGCCAGGCCGGCCACCGGGCTGCCGACGCCGCCGCTGTCGGCGATCTCGACCAGGAACTGGTCGCGGACGGTTCGGAAGAACCTTTCGATCTTGCCCCGGCCGGCGGGCCGGCCGGGTTGGGAGTGGGTCAGCCGGATCCCCAGGACCGCGCAGGCCCGCCGCAGCGCCGCGTCGATGAACATCGACCCGTTGTCCACGTTGATCTGAGCGGGTCGCCCACGCGCGGCCAGCCCGACCCGCAGGGTCTCCCGCAACGCCACCGCGGTCTCGGCGTGTCCCCAGCGGGCCGCGACCACCGCCCGGGAGTGATCATCGAGGAAGGCGATCAGGATCGCCTTGCTCCCGGCCACGATCGGGCCGTGCAACGCGTCACCGACCAGCGCACGTTGGGCGCCTCGGCCTCGAACCGGCCGAACACCGCCGGCACGGTCCCGTCGGGGCGGTCCCGGGTCAGCCCGGACCCGGCGAAGTGCCGCTGCAGGGTGCGTGCCGAGGGCGCCCAGCCGGCGTGTGCGGCGAGCACGGCCGCGACCTGCGCGGCGGTCCGCCCCGGCGCTTCGCGTTTGAGCCCCAGCGCCAACTCCAGAACCTCCGGCGGGGTCTGCGGGGCCAGCCGGCGCGGCACCGGCACCAGCGCGGTGAACCCACCGGCCCGGTAGGCGCGGATCCAGCGGTCCAGGCTGGCCCGGCTGACCCGTACCGGGGCCCCGAACGGCCCGGGATGGGTCTTGGAGGCGATCGCGCGGACCAGCCGGCCGCGCTGCTTGATCGACAACGCCGGATTCAGCGCCTCGGAGATCAGGCCGTAGCGGAACAGGCCCACCTCCCTGGCCCGGACCCGGCGGGTCGCTTCCTGATCGTGTCCTGCGCTCAATGCCGGCTCCTCGAGGTGTCTGCGGCCCGCGGGGCTGCGGGCCGACCGGGGACACCTCGCCGGCTCACCTGTCGGCTGCCCAGAGCCAACTGGTGTTGCTGCCGACCAGCGGACCTCGAACAAGATCAGGACCGTGCGGGGACAACAGCCGGCCACCGCAGAGCACCACCGCCAGCCGCCACGGCGCACACGAGCCACCCAGCCGGCGGACCACCGCGCCCGCCAGCGCCCCGACCAGCTCCACCACCGCAGCGACCGGCCCCACAGTCGGTGCGGGCGCCACGAACTCCCCGCCCAACTCAGCGGCGAGCACGCCCAAAGCGGCCAGCACCGGGTCGGCGACCGCACCGATCCGACGCAGCCAGCCCCGCACCGTCGACCCCGGGCGACCCAGCCGGGTCGCGATCTGCCGGTGTCCGCAACCACCGGCCTTGGCCAGCAGCGCCGCCCCGATCACCGTGACCTCGTCGGCACCGCGCAGCAGCACACTCGCCGGCAACAACACATGGGTCTGCTGGCACTTTCTGCACCTCGACCGGCGCGGCCGCAGCCAAACCCCACCTGCCTCGCCGCGCACGAACCGCCCACCAGCCCAACCCCACGGGCCCAGCCGCCCCCGACACCCCAGCGCCGGGCACCCCAGCTCGCCACCAAGCAGCGCTGTCTCGACCGCCGCACGATCCACGCCTACCGTCACCACCGGGTGCACTCCTATGCACCAAGACGGCCCTTCCGTGTCCGCCAAGACATACGGAAGGGCCGTCGCCTACCCCGACGTCCTCACCTTGGCGTCGCACACGACCACCGGCAAGGACCAGCGATCATGGCCCACCACCCGCCACCATGATCAACCCACACTGACGCGGCCATCCTCACGCAGCGTGGCGGTCAACAACCGCACTCCGCGTCGACCTCGCAACCGCCCACGCAGCCCACGGCAACCGGGACGAAGCACGGACCCACGCCAACCATGCAGCCCGGCTTGCCGCACAGGTCGGCTCAACACGCCAGCGCCGACGCATCACAACCCTCCTACGACGACACTTATGACACCCGGCGAGGTAATTTGAGAGGGTATCAAGGCGGCGACGGCCCCGCCTTCCGGCTCGCTCATAACAGGCGGTGCCGGGTCGTGGTGTTATTACTGTCCGATACTTTGCGCCGAGCCATCGTCCCCGCAGGAGGCGACATTGTCTATTCGGAATATGAGTGACGCCCAATGGGCCGAGTATCGTAAATACGCGGATCGAGTCACCATCTGGATTCGGCCGGTTAAGCTCCCGGGAGACGAGCACTCCGACGGTGATCGATTCATCATTGCCGACGGCGCCGCGTGGGATCAAGACCAGGGCCACGTCATGGTTACTGATTGTGTCGAGTGTGACGTTAAGTAGCTAGGAGTGGGAGGGCGCGGTTGCGGTCGCGGCAGATCATCTCGGTCGCTTCTTTGATTTTGTGTAGCCCGTTAAGGCGGAAAAGTCCTGCGGCGAGGTTGCGGAGTGCTGCCATGGAG
>JBOHGH010000268.1:0-2602 GCA_050699975.1 Pseudonocardiaceae bacterium
ACACCCAACTCCTCACCAACAACAACGACTACGCCCACCTCTACCACCTCCACCACCCCCCCACCCTCACCGGCACAGGAACCCAAACCTCCCTGAATGGAGCATCGATATGAGAATCGTGTGCACCGGTGGCGGACCGGCCGGGTTGTACTTCGCCATCTCTGCAAAGCTGCGCGACGCCGGCCATGACATCACGGTCATCGAACGCGATCCCCCCGGGGCCACCTACGGCTGGGGTGTCGGGTACTGGGACAACCTGCTGGACCTTCTCTACCGCAACGACCGTGAGAGTGCGCGGAAGGTGCGTGCCGCATCCGTCCTGTGGCAGGAGCAGCGGGTGATCGTGGGCAACGAACAGACGGCGTATCTCCCCGGGTACGGCTTCAGCGTGGGCCGCGCGGCCCTGCTCGACATCCTCGGCCGGCGTGCGATGGACCTCGGAGTCGACGTCCAGTACGACCGCGGCGTCGATAGTCTTTCCGCGTTCGCCGACGCCGATCTCATCGTCGCGGCCGACGGTGCGAACAGCCGGGTGCGCCAACTACATGGTGCTCAATTCGGCGCGCGCGTCGACGTCGGTGGGAACCCCTACATCTGGCTTGGCACCGACAAGGTGTTCGACCGCTTCGTCTTCGCCTTCGAGGAGACCTCGGCCGGGTGGATCTGGTTCTACGCCTACCCCTCGAACACCGAGATCAGCACCTGTGTCGTCGAGTGCTCGCCGGAGACGTGGCAGGCACTGGGGTTCGACTCACTCGGCAGCGAGGACAGTGTGCGGATGCTGGAGAAGATCTTCGACCATGTCCTGGACAGCCATTCACTGATCAGTCAGTCACGCGGCGAGCCAGCACGATGGTTGCACTTCACCCAGGTGAGTAATGAGAGATGGTGCCACGACAATGTGGTGCTCGTGGGCGACGCCGCGCACACCACACACTTCACGCTGGGATCGGGCACCAGCCTGGCGATCATCGATGCGTTGGTGCTCGCGCAGAGCCTGTACGAACACGAGGCTCTGTCCGACGCGTTGCGGGACTATGACCAGCAACGCCGTGCAGCCCTCCGCCCGATACAGGCCGCGGCACGCACGAGCATGGCATGGTTCGAGCACGTCGACCGCTATCTCGATCGGGACGCCGTGGAGTTCGCCTATTCTTTGTCGGGGCGGGAAGGGCCCCAGCAGCCGTGGCGTTACCAGATGCACCTCGCCACCCAGGTCCCTGCCCTGCGTACAGCGCAGCGCGTGTTTCACTCGGTCGGGCGGCGGTACCTCGCACGCCGCCGAGGAGAATCGACCGCTACCCCGTGATGATCAGCCGGCGGGTCGCGCGCAGCTCTTGAGCGGTGCTGGCCGGCCGCCGCTGCGCGATCCACTGGTCGGCGATGGCTTGGCAGTGGTGGTGCCGCGGATCTTGGTGGGTAGGACGACCAGCCAGTCGTTGGCGCACACCCGGCTGATGTCGGTGGCGATAGGGGGTGGAGCGGTTCTTGAACGCACTGGCTCACTGACCCAGTGCGCTCGACTGCGACGATGAGAACCCTGATGACGAGAACCCTGACCGTCGGTGTGGACGTCGGTGGCACCAAGGTGGCGGCCGGCGTCGTCGACGAGTGCGGGACGATCGCGGCAACAACGCACCGGGACACGCCCGCCGACGACACGTCGCAGATCGAGGACGCGATCGTCGCTGCGGTCCGGGAGCTGACCAGCGAGTACGACGTCGAAGCGGTCGGCATCGGGGCGGCCGGCTTCATCAACGCGCAGCGGTCGACGGTGATGTTCGCCCCGAATCTCGCCTGGCGGGACGAGCCGCTGCAGGCCTCGCTGCAACGCCGGCTTGGGCTGCCTGTGGTGGTCGAGAACGACGCCAATGCTGCCGCCTGGGCAGAGGTCCGGTTCGGTGCCGGCCGCGGGGCAGATCACGTGGTGACCCTCACCATAGGCACCGGGATCGGTGGCGGCATCGTGGTGAACGGGCAACTGCTGCGGGGCCAGTTCGGCGCGGCCGCAGAGGTCGGCCACCTCACCGTCGTCCCGGACGGGCGTCGCTGCGGATGTGGATTGCGGGGTTGCTGGGAGCAGTACGTAAGCGGCCGGGCGCTCGTGCAGGAAGCCCAGGAACTTGCCCGAACCTCACCCGCGATGGCCGGGGGGCTCGTGCGGCTTGCCGGGGGCCGGCTCGAGGACATCACTGGTGAGATGGTCACCCAGGCGGCTGCGGCTGGCGATGTGGCGGCGCTGCAGTGTTTCGAGGTGATCGGGACGTGGCTAGGGCGCGGGCTGGCCGGGTTAGCCGCGATCCTCGACCCCGGCCTGTTTGTGATAGGTGGCGGGGTGTCCGCAGCGGGCGAGGTGCTCCGCGCCCCCGCCTCGGCCGCCTTCCGCGAGCATCTGACCGGCGGCGGGTACCGGCCCGTGGCCGAGCTGCGGATCGCCGAACTGGGCCCCGAGGCCGGTCTCGTCGGCGCCGCCGATCTGGCCCGCTGCCGGGAGTCCGCCAAGTAATCCCAACCGGGCGTCGCCCCATCCCGACCACGCGCTCCCCTGGCTGGCTTGCCCGGGGCACTGTCCGTGAACTCGACGTCAGCGACATTTCAGTCC
>JBOHGH010000269.1:0-2594 GCA_050699975.1 Pseudonocardiaceae bacterium
TGCTCCACCCCACCTGGGGTGGGGTATAGTGGTCTTATGGATATTCGCCAGCGCTCCGTGGTGAACCGGTTGAAGACGGCTCGTGGGCATATGAGCGGCATTATCTCGATCATCGAGGATGATGCGTATTGCCCGGATGTGATGAAGCAGCTCTCGGCGGTTCAGGGGTTGCTGGAGGGGGCGAGCCGGATCATGCTGCGCCGGCATCTGGAGACCTGCGTGGCCAAGGCGATGCAGGAGGGTCGGACCGCCGAGATCGTGGATGAGCTGATGGAGACGCTGAAGTTCGACAAGCAGGTCTTCCGTCCCATCCCGGAGTCGGTGTCGGACCAGGTGGTGGAGCAGGTGGAGGTGGGGTCATGACGACCCGGTCGACGACCCCGGCAAGGGTGCGCGAGTTCGCGGTCGGGGGGATGACGTGTGGGTCGTGTGCGGCGCGGGTGCAGAAGGTGCTGGGCCGGGCGCCGGGTGTGACCTCCGCGGAGGTCAATTTCGCCACCGGGACGGCGAGGGTCGTGCTGGCCGAGCAGCCGGCGGCGACCGAGGCGTTGGTCGCGGCGGTGGAGAAGGCCGGTTACCGCCTGGAAGTTCCCGGGGCGACGGCGGCCACGCCCGCCGCGGACCGGGCCGGTGACGGGCCGGTCGAGGACGAGCCGGCTGCCGTGCAGCGGTCCTGGCTGCGTCGGGTGCTGATCGCCTGGCCGTTGGGTCTGGCCACGATGGTGATCGCGTTCTGGCCGGCGGCGATGGAGCAGCCGTGGGCGCCGTGGGCGCAGCTGGCGTTGGCGACACCGGTGCAGTTCTATGCCGGGTGGCCGTTCCTGCTCGGGGCGGCGAGACGGGCGCGGCGGTTGACCGCGAACATGGACACGCTGATCGCGATCGGCACCCTCACGGCGTACACATTCTCGCTGGTGGAGCTGCTGCGCGGGCAGCGTGAACTGTACTTCGAGACCGCGGCGCTGCTGATCGCGTTCCTGGTGTTGGGCCGGTACTTCGAGGTCCGGGCCAAGCGCCGGGCCGGCACGGCGATTCGGGCGCTGCTGGAGCTGGGCGCCAAACAGGCCCGGGTCATCCGCGACGGTACCGAGGTGCTGGTGCCCGTCGAGCAGGTCGCGGTCGGGGACCTGATGCGGATCCGGCCCGGGGAGAAGATCCCCACCGACGGCGAGGTCGTCGCCGGGGCCAGCGCGGTGGATGAGTCGATGCTGACCGGCGAGTCGGTGCCGGTGGACAAAACGGTCGGCTCCTCGGTGGCCGGTGCGGCGCTCAACACCAGCGGGGTGCTGACCGTGCGGGCCACCGCGGTCGGCGCGGACACCGCGCTGGCACAGATCGTGTCGCTGGTCTCGGCGGCTCAGGCCGGCAAGGGCCGGGCGCAGCGTCTCGCCGACCGGATCTCGGCGGTCTTCGTGCCGATCGTGATCGTGATCGCGGCGGTTACGTTCGGTGCTTGGTGGCTACTGGCTGGTGACCCGGTTACTGGGTTGATCGCTGCGGTCGCCGTGTTGATCGTGGCCTGCCCGTGCGCGCTCGGGTTGGCCACCCCGGTGGCGATCATGGTCGGGACCGGGCGGGGAGCCTCTCTCGGCATCCTGATCAAGGGTGTGGAGGTGCTGGAACGCACCCGCAAGATCACCACGGTGGTGTTCGACAAGACCGGCACCCTGACCAACGGGCAGATGGCGCTGACCGACACCGTGGCCGGGTCTGGGACTGACGCCGGTGAGCTGCTGCGCCGGGCGGGCGCGGTGGAGGCCGACAGTGAACACCCGATCGGCCACGCCATCACCACGGCCGCCCGGAACCAGGCCGGTGAGCTGCCGCGAGTCACCGCGTTCGAGTCCGTGGCCGGGCACGGGGTGCGGGCCGAGGTGGCGGGCGCCACGGTGTGGGTGGGTCGGCGCAAGCTGGCTGCCGAGGCCGGACTCACGTTGCCCGGGGAGCTCGCGGCCGCGGCCGACCGCTTGGAAGGCCAGGGCCGCACCGTGGTGTTCGCCGGTTGGGACGGCCAGGTCCGCGGTGTGTTGGCGGTTGCCGACACGGTCAAGGACGGCGCCGTGCAGACGGTGGCCGAACTGCACCGGATGGGCCTGAAGGTCGCGATGATCACCGGGGATAACGCGCGCACCGCGGGCGCCATCGCCAGCAACGTCGGTATCGGCACCGTGCTGGCCGAGGTGCTGCCGGCGGACAAGCAGTCCGAGGTCACCCGGCTACAGGCCGCCGGGGAGATCGTCGCCATGGTCGGCGACGGTGTCAACGACGCCCCCGCGCTGGTGCAGGCCGATCTGGGTATCGCCATCGGCACCGGCACCGACGTCGCCATCGAGTCATCCGACCTCACGTTGATGCGCGGCGAGCTGGCCGGGGTACCGACCGCGATCCGGCTGTCCCGGCGGACCTACCGGACCATCTGGCAGAACCTCGGCTGGGCGTTCGGCTACAACGTCGCGCTGATCCCGCTGGCCGCGCTCGGCCTGCTCAACCCGATCCTCGCCGGCGCCGCGATGGGATTCTCGTCGGTCAGCGTGGTCACCAACTCGTTGCGCCTGCGCCGATTCCGCGAGGCCGCGCCTACCGTGGCAGCCCCG
>JBOHGH010000270.1:0-2512 GCA_050699975.1 Pseudonocardiaceae bacterium
ACACCCAGGCACACCAACCGACCAGGCCTGGATCGAAAGCCTCACCCGACACCTCAAGGCCGAATACCCACACCTGCTCGCCATCCGCGACCCGGCCACCCTGCGCGCCGAGCTGGAAATCGCCAGGACGCACTACAACGGAATCAGGCTCCACCAGGGCATCGGGTATGCCTGCCCCCACGACGAGCACGAAGGACGAGGCCAAGCCATCCGCAAAGCCCGCCAAACCGGGCTCGAAACCTCCCGCCTACGCCGGCTTGCCTGGCACCGCCAGCACCGGCAGGATCAACCCATCCAGGAGCCCGACGATGTTGGCTAACAGAACGCCAAGGTGCGTCATTAAGTCAGACACACGTCAGTGGGGGCTGAGCGTGCTGGACTGGCGTAACCACGCCATCGACGAGTTCCGCGCCATTGCGCCGACTGACGAGAGCTACCCGGGTGCGGGGAGAGCGACGGCGTCGAGCAGATCAGCTCCACGCCCCTCGTGACCGTCTGGCGATGCGTTCGCTGCCAGATGTCCTGCGCGGTGAGCGTGGCCAAACCCGAAACCGCGTCCCGGCTGCCTGGCCAATCTCGGTGCCGCCGTCGAGGAGATCGGGCGGCTGCGCTGGGCTACTCGGTCAGGTCGGCACGCTGGTCAACGCCCCACCTGCGCTGCCGTCACGATCGAGTCAATGGTGAGGTCTGAGTCGGCTCCGGGGCAATAGTCGGGCGTCTGTCTGTCGGTGCCGCGCACCGTGAACTCGACGAAACCGACGTCTAGCAGGGGCGGAAATGTCGCTTGCGTCGAGTTCACGGGACAGTGCCCCGGGCAAGCCAGCCAGGGAACACGCCTGTCGGGATGGGCGGAAGGCCGGTTAGTAGTACCAGGGGAACGCCGACCAGTCGGGCGGGCGTTTCTCCAGGAAGGAGTCGCGGCCTTCGACGGCCTCGTCGGTCATGTAGGCCAGCCGGGTCGACTCACCGGCGAAGAGTTGCTGGCCGACCAGCCCGTCGTCGATCAGGTTGAACGCGTATTTGAGCATCCGTTGCGCGGTGGGTGACTTGGCGTTGACCGCACGGGCCCACTCCAGCGCCGTTGTCTCCAGTGACACGTGCGGCACCACCGCGTTGACCATGCCCATCCGGTGCGCGTCGGCCGCGCTGTACTCACGGCCGAGGAAGAAGATCTCCCGGGCGAACTTCTGCCCGACTTGGCGGGCCAGGTAGGCCGAGCCGAACCCGCCGTCGAAGGAGCCCACATCGGCGTCGGTCTGCTTGAACCGGGCGTGTTCGGCCGAGGCCAGGGTCAGGTCGCAGACCACGTGCAGGGAGTGCCCGCCGCCGGCCGCCCAGCCCGGGACCACTGCGATGACCACCTTGGGCATGAACCTGATCAGCCGCTGGCACTCCAGGATGTGCAACCGCCCGGCCCGCGCCGGGTCGATGGTGTCCGCGGTCTCCCCGGACGCGTACTGGTAGCCGGATCGACCTCGGATCCGCTGATCCCCGCCCGAGCAGAACGCCCAGCCACCGTCCCGCAGCGAGGGCCCGTTGCCGGTCAGCAGCACGCACCCCACGTCGGGGCTCATCCGGGCGTGATCCAACGCCTGGTACAGCTCATCCACAGTGGACGGGCGGAAGGCATTGCGGACCTCAGGCCGGTCGAAGGCGATCCGGACCGTGCCGTGCGCCACCGCGCGGTGGTAGGTGATGTCGGCGAAGTCGAAGCCCTCGACACCGCGCCACGCGGAGGGGTCGAACAACTCGGAGACGGCCACGGCGGCGATCATACGAACCAGCCGACCCTTCGCCGCCGAGCCGGGCAGCGCAGGGCATGCTGGGCGGTCGTGAATCCGTCCACTGCGCTGGCCACGGTGCTGGTCGACGAGTTGGTGCGGTGCGGGGTGCGGCACGCCGTGCTCTGTCCGGGGTCGCGCAACGCGCCGCTGTCCTTCGCCCTGCACGCGGCCGAGCAGGCCGGGCGGCTGACCTTGCACGTCCGGATCGATGAGCGCTCCGCGGCATTCCTGGCTTTGGGTATGGCGCTACGGTCCGGCGTGCCGGTACCGGTGGTGTGCACATCGGGCACCGCAGCGGCGAACCTGCATCCGGCGGTGCTGGAAGCCCACCACGCCGGGGTCCCGTTGCTGGCGGTCACCGCGGACCGCCCGGGCGAGCTGGTCGGCACCGGGGCCAACCAGACGGTGCGCCAAGCCGGTCTTTACGGCGCAGCGGTGCGCGCGGCACCGTCGTTGGTGGCGCCGTCGGACAGCGGTCAGCAGGCCCACTGGCGCTCTACAGTGGATCGCGCGATCGCGGCCGCGCGAGGTGTGCTGGGCGGCGGGCCGGGGCCGGTCCACCTCAACGTGCCGTTTCGCGAGCCGCTGGTGCCCCCGTCGAATCCCGAGGTCGCCCCGGACCGGTTGGCGGCTCTTGAAGGCCGTCCAACCAACGCGCCCTGGACCGTGGTGCCCGCCGCGCCACCGGTTCGCGCCGAGGTGGAGCTGGACCTGGGCCGGCGCACGCT
>JBOHGH010000271.1:0-2512 GCA_050699975.1 Pseudonocardiaceae bacterium
CACCAGGGCTGTCCGAAGCGGCGCGGGCAGCCCTGGTGTCGAACTCGGCGCACGCAGGGCTGTCGCGTGCGGCAGCCCCCATTTTCACACCTCAGGGCGGCGCGCAGCGCCTACGGAGTCGGCTCCGAATAGCGCTTGGCGTGCAGCCGGTAACCGCCATTCGGATCCGAATGGCGACGAATACTCTCACAGGGTGGGCAACATCGACTCCGTGCAGCGTGCTGCTGCTACCCCCGACCACCCCCAGCCGTATCGTGAGCTGGGGCTCGCCGACGACGAGTACGCGCGGGTCCGCGAGATCCTCGGGCGCCGGCCCACCGAGGCCGAGCTGGCGATGTACTCGGTGATGTGGAGCGAGCACTGTTCCTACAAGTCCTCCAAGGTCCATCTGCGCTATTTCGGGGAGACCACCACGGCGGCGATGCGGCAGCGGATGCTCGCCGGCATAGGGGAGAACGCCGGCGTGGTCGAGGTCGGCGAAGGCTGGGCGGTGACCTTCAAGATCGAGTCGCACAACCATCCGTCCTATGTGGAGCCCTATCAGGGCGCAGCGACCGGGGTCGGCGGGATCGTTCGCGACATCATGGCGATGGGCGCGCGGCCGATCGCGGTGGCCGACCCACTGCGGTTCGGCCCCGCAGGCGCCGCCGACACGAAACGGGTGCTGCCCGGGGTGGTCGCCGGAATCGGCGGTTACGGCAATTGCCTTGGCCTGCCCAACATCGGTGGCGAGGTTGACTTCGACCCCTCCTACGCGGGTAACCCGCTGGTCAACGCGCTGTGTGTGGGGGCGATGCGGGTCGAGGACCTGCACCTGGCGCACGCCAGCGGCACCGGCAACAAGATCGTTCTTTTCGGTGCCCGCACCGGCCTGGACGGCATCGGCGGGGTCAGCGTGCTAGCCAGCGAGAGCTTCAGCGCCGGCAGCGCTGGGCACGGCGGTCGCACGAAGCTGCCCAGCGTGCAGGTCGGCGACCCGTTCACCGAGAAGCTGCTCATCGAGTGCTGTTTGGAGCTCTTCAAGGCCGGCCTCGTGGTCGGCATCCAGGATCTCGGTGGGGCCGGTCTGTCCTGCGCCACGTCGGAGCTGGCCGGTGCTGGCGACGGCGGCATGCAGATCGAGCTCGACGCGGTGCCGCTGCGGGCGCCGGATATGACAGCGGCCGAGATCCTGTCCAGCGAGTCCCAGGAGCGGATGTGCGCTGTGGTGCGTCCCCGCGATGTGGACGCCTTCATGGCCGTGTGCGCGAAATGGGACGTCCCCGCAACGGTGATCGGTGAGGTGACCGGCGGCGACCGTCTGGTGATCACCTGGCATGGCGAGACCGTGGTGGACGTGCCGCCGCGCACCGTCGCGCACGACGGACCGGTGTACCACCGCCCGGTAAGCCGGCCGGCGACCCAGGACGCTCTGCAGGCGTCGGTTCCCGATGCTTTGCCACGGCCGTCCACACCGGATGCTGTGAGAGCCACGCTGTTGCGGATGGTGGCCAGCCCGGGGCTGTGTTCGCGGGCGTGGGTGACCGATCAGTACGACCGCTACGTGCGCGGCGGCACTGTGCTTGCGCAACCCAGCGACGCCGGCATGGTGCGTATCGACGAGACCACGCAGCGCGGGATCGCGGTGTCCACTGACGGCAACGGCCGGTACTGCGCGCTGGACCCCTATGCCGGCACTCAGCTGGCGCTGGCCGAGGCCTACCGCAACGTCGCGGTCACCGGTGCCACCCCGCTGGCCGTGACGAACTGCCTCAATTTCGGCGCGCCCACCGATCCCGGCGTGATGTGGCAGTTCCAGCAGGCCGTCCGCGGTCTGGCCGACGGCTGTGCCGCCCTCGGCATCCCGGTCACCGGCGGGAACGTGAGCTTCTACAACCAGACCGGGGACACCGCGATCCTGCCCACCCCGATCATCGGGGTGCTCGGGGTGATCGACGACGTGCGCCGCCGGATCCGCACCGCGCTGGGCGATCCCGGTGACGAGGTCTGGCTGCTCGGTGACACCCGCGACGAATTCGGCGGCAGCGAATGGGCGCACGAAGTCCACGGGCACCTCGGCGGTCGCCCGCCCACGGTGGATCTGACCCGGGAGCAGGCGATCGGCCAGGTGCTGGCGGTTGCGGCCCGGGACGGCCTGGTGAGCGGGACCCACGATCTATCCGAAGGTGGTCTGGCCCAAGCCCTGGTGGAAGCGGCCCTGCTGAGCGGCCACGGCGCCCGGGTGCGCTTGCCTGCGGGCCTAGACCCGTTCGTCGCCCTGTTCGCCGAGTCCGCCGGTCGCGTCCTGCTCGGCGTGTCCGGCTCACATGCTCACCGTGTCGCGCAACTGTGCACGGACCACAGGGTGCCGGTGACCCGGCTCGGAAACGTCCACACCGCCCCCGTACTGGAGATCGCCACCATCGCCCCCCTCCCCCTAGACGAGCTCCGCACTGCCTGGCAAACCACCCTCCCCACCCTCTTCGACCCCTGAGCCCCTCCTACCGCGTTCTGGATGCAGACTGCACCATTG
>JBOHGH010000272.1:0-2504 GCA_050699975.1 Pseudonocardiaceae bacterium
AACAAAACCAAGATGATCACCATCGTCTACCTCACCGCGGCCAAACTCCGCCTGCCCACCCTCACCAATCCCACACCCGCCTACATGACCTCACGCTGAGTAACCCACTAAAAACAGCGAAGAGCCTACTCAGGCCGTCTCGGTCCTGGACGACCGGTTGGCAGCTTGCGGTCTGATGTCGGCAACGGTTGTTTAATCGCTGCATTTTGACCATGGGAGTGGCATCGAGACGGGAGGTCCACCGTGTTGACTGAGGCGAGATACTGGTTCACGCAGCCGACAATTGATCAATCGCTTCCGGTGGAGGTTATCTCTTTCCTGGAGCTAGAGATAACTGGCTTCTGTCAGTTGAAGTGCAAACACTGTTACGCTGACAGTAGCCCTGAAAGCGATCACGGCACAATGTCCGCCGATGGCTGGGAACGTGTCATCGATGAGGCACACATGCTTTCGGTTGATACCGTTCAGTTCATCGGTGGGGAACCGACCCTTCATCCTGAGCTGCCCAGGCTCGTCCGCTACGCGCTCGGCAAAGGGCTCAAGGTCGACGTGTACACCAACCTCGTCCACATCACGCTCGAGTTATGGGAATTGTTCTCCCTGCCCGGAGTCTCGCTCGGCACCTCGTGGTATTCGGCGGACCCTGACCGGCACGCGGACGTCACCGGAAGCAAGGGTAGCCACGCTCGAACCAGGGCGAACATCGTTGAGGCGCTACAGCGCGGCATCCCGATCCGGGTCGGGATTGTCGATGTCGTCGACGGTCAGGACACCATCGGCGCTCGTGGGGAGTTGCTGGCCTTGGGTGTGACCGATATCAACATCGACCGAGCACGCGGAGTCGGACGAGCAGCACGCGGCATCCCTGACGTCTCGGAACTGTGCGGGCGGTGCGGGCGCGGTCGTGCCGCCATCTCACTCCACGGTGACCTGTCCCCGTGCGTGATTGGGAGGTTCCTGGTCGCGGGCAACGTGAAAGACAGGTCGCTGCGTGACATCCTGGGCGGGCAGCGGTGGAGTGAGATCGTCGGTTCGATTCCGGCGCACGGCGGCTGCACACCATCTGACAGCGACGATTGTGATCCTTCGAGGGAGCCCCGGTGGACTGGCGGTCCCACGCTGAGCGGCTAGCGGGCGAGGTTGCTCATCCGGTGTCGCGGTGGCGGCCGGTGATCGCCGCCCTTCCTCGGCATCTGTTTGTGCCCCGCTGGTGGTCCTGGTCGGCGCCTGGGACTGGATTTGGTTCCGATGTCTGGGAGCTGCGCTATGGTCCGGCTGACGAGGAAGGCTGGGCGCTCGCTACCTACAGCAACCAATCACTGGTCACCCAGGTTGGTCCGCGTCATGCTGATCACGCGGGGCCGGGTGAGCGGCCGGTGGGGATGCCGACGTCGTCGGCGACCCTGCCCGGCCTCATCGTGCGGCTGCTGCGCCACGCGCACGTCTATGACGGTGCTGACGTCGTGGATGTCGGTACTGGTTCGGGGTATGGGTGTGCGGTCCTTGCTCGGCGGCTTGGCGCGCAGCACGTCACGAGCGTTGATGTCGATGCCTACCTGACCACAGTCGCCGGCGAGCGGTTGGATGGTATCGGGCTGTGCCCGCGGATGGTGACGTGTGATGCGACGGGCCCGCTGCCGGGCACTTATGACCGGATCGTGTCCACGGTGGCGGTCCGGCCGATCCCGGTGAGTTGGCTCGCCGCGCTACGACCCGGTGGCCGTCTGGTCACCACCATCGCCGGCACAGCTCTGATCATCACTGCGGACAAGACCGACGACGGCGGCGCCGTCGGGCGCATCGAGTGGGACCGGGCGGGGTTCATGCACACCCGGACGGGTGCCGACTACCCCAGTGGGTTGAGGGAGGTGTTCGCCGTTGTCCGCGAGGTTGATGGTGATCGGGTCAGCGTGGGCCGCTTTCCCGTTGTGAATGTTGTGCAGGCGTGGGAGATCTGGTCCTTGCTGGGGATCGTCGCGCCCGGCATCGAGCACCATTATCAGCAGGACGACGATGGGCGGCGCACCGCGTGGATGCTGCACCCGGATGGGTCCTGGGCCAGGGCCACCAGCGTGGACGGTGACGCGCCGACCGTCCACCAGAGTGGCCCGCGTCGTTTGTGGGACATCGTGGATGATATCCGGTATCGCTGGCTACGGGATGGCTCCCTGCCTGTCTACGGTGCAACCGTCACCATCACCCCAGACGGCGTCTGCCACCTGACACGCGGGCGCTGGCGGGTGACCGTCTCGTAGTTGGGGCTGACGAGACTCAGCTCAGCCAGGCAACGGGGGCGGCATGATCGGCTGGCTGTGTCAGCCATCCGCAGGCCCTCGTCGACCAGCCGCTGGACCTACCCTGATGGCGTTGCACCCGGAGTGCTACCGGGGTTTCACCCCAGCCCGACGAGGCATGTCGTGGTTTGGGCTGGTCTCGGGGGGCTCCGGTCGGGCGGTGTGACGGTGCCCTGCTGGGTCCGTGTTGGTACCGCTCGTTGGCGGTGG
>JBOHGH010000273.1:0-2436 GCA_050699975.1 Pseudonocardiaceae bacterium
GCCATAGCCACCGGTAGCCCAGTACGCCCAGTACGCCCAGCGCGAGCACGCTCAGCCAGGCCCGCATCGCGGTGTCGCGGACGAGGTGGTCGAGCCACCAGATGTGCAGTGCGGTGAGGACCAGCACTGAGGCGGCCAGTGCCAGGTGCACCCAGCGCCACACCTCGTAGCGGTGTCGCAGCCGCCTGCGGGCCACTGCGAGGCCGATCAGCCCACCCAGGGCCAGGGTGGCGACGATGCCCGCCCGGGCGCTTTTGGGGGCATGAACGATGTCGAGCAGGCCGGTGTTGGCCGGGTTGGCTGCCACCACCAACACGATGTGCAATCCCACCAGCACCGTGACGAACAACCCGACGAAGCGGTGCAGACCGAGTACCCCGTCGATACCGAAGGTGCGGGTCAGCGAGCGCAACCTCGACGGCAGCACCACCGCGCAGGCCAGAAACGAGATGGCCAGCAGACCCATCCCCACCGACAGCTCCGACAGCAGCGACGACCCACCACCGGTGCGCAGACCCAGCAGCACCGGCGCCAGCAGCACAGCCACAAAGGCCGTGCCCCACAGCGTTCGCTCCAGCTCCCATCGCATGCGGCGAACCGTAGGGAGAAGAAGGGCCCAAACCCGACCAAACTGGGAGGATTTACCGGCCCGTTGTCGCCCATCCACTCATGAGAGGCAACCAGTGCCCGCAGACTACTCCGAACGGCCCACCCACTACTCCGATTGCCGGGTGACCCGGCCGGTCCCTTGACTTCTGGTTCTGGCGATCAGCAGGTTTGGCCGGTGTTGATGCAGTCCGCCATCTGTGCCAACAGCGCTTCAGGCATGATGGCCATGAAATCGCCGTGGTCGGTGATCGCCTGGTGTCGCTGTTCGGGGAAGGAATCCAGGGCGAAGTTGCGGCCGGCTGGCTGATCGTAGATTAGGGTCATCCGTAGTTGCGGGATGGCCACCCGCCCGCGACTGCACGATCCGTCCCGTCGTGGGAAGGAGATGTGGTCCCGGTGGTTGGCCGAGTCGAGGTTTTGGCCGTCCCAGCAGCTGGGGAAGTCCAGGAGGCGCACCAGTTGGCTGCCCTGCGGGCACAGCGGGTACTTGGTGGTGGTGCGGTCCTCGAACCCGGTGCAGGTCCACGCCGCGTTGGCATCGTCACCGTCATTGGTCGCGGCTTTGGCGTCGCCGGTGATGATCGCCAGGTCGTCCGGCATGGGGGCAACCTTGGTGGTTGGGTTGCCGCGGAACTGTAGTTGCGCTGTGACGGGCTGGAGGATCTCGCCGAAGTTGCCGTCCAGGCCGCCGCCGTCGACGAGGGCGTCGCTGCCTCGCTTGTCGGTGTCGCGTAGCACCGGCCAGAAGTAGGTGGACTGGTCGTTGTTGGTGCAGGTGGTGCCGGCGGCGTGGAGGCTCTCGTCGGTGGAGAACGCGTTGGCTGACAGGTTGCCGACGTAGTCGTGGACGTGCTGGGCGCCGTTGACCTTGCCCGGCGCCACCATGAAGTTGTCGGAGTTGCGGTGTCCCTCGGCATTGGTGCCACAGGGGCTGATGAAGGTGCCGGTGGAGGCGTCAGGCCTGGCCTCCACTTGCCTGAGGTTGGGGCGCACCTGCTGGATCGAGACGAAGTCCCGCCGAGCGGGTCCACCGGCTTTCTCCCGGCCCGGGAACTCCACGGCGGCGGCGTCCTTCTTTGCCTCCTTTTTCTTGCCGCGCTCCTTCTTGTCGCCGTCCTTCCGGTCGCCGTCCTTCCGGTCGCGCTCCTTCCTGCCGTTTCTCTTGCCGTCGGAGTCGCCACGAGGGTCTTGGTTGAAGATGAGTTGCCCGGCCGCCGAGTTCGCACCAGCGCGGGTGCCCGGCTTGGCGTCAGCGGTGCTGGTGGCCGCCACGAACCCGCCCGCGGCGAGCAGGGTCACCGCCGCTGCCATCAGGGCCACGGGGGCCTTGCTCCGGTGCTTTCCACGTGCCATCTTCAGTCACTCCAGGTTGTCCGGGGAACGGAAATCAAAGGTCACCAGCGGTGGGCGGCGTGCCGTGGCCGGTTGGGCTGGTCGAACGAGCCGTGCTGGGGGCCGGGACGGGCCCGCCGGGCCCGCAGCCCGGCGGTCCCCAGCAGGGAGAGCAGGCCGACGATGGCCAGCAGCGCGGCGATGTAGACCATGGCGGCGATCATGACCGGCGCGCCGTTGACCGGGGTGACGCTGGCCACCTGGGCGAGGTGCTGGCCATGGTCGGCAGCCGCGGGCGCTACCGGCGCCGGTGGAGATGTGGCGTCCGCTGGGGGGGCGGCTGGTCTGAGGGGTACGGCCGGCGCTGGTGGTGCGGCTGCCGTTGGAGGTACGACGGCCGCGGGCGGGGCGGCCGCGGGGGTCGGCGGTTCGGGGAGTGCGGAGTAGTCGACCAGCCCGGTGCGCTCCAGGTATTCGTGGTGGCGGGTGACGAAC
>JBOHGH010000274.1:0-2426 GCA_050699975.1 Pseudonocardiaceae bacterium
CACCCGACGCCGGGGCCACGCCCGTCGCGACGCCGGCCGTCAGGGCCATCACGGTGAGCGCGACCGGCACGCCGGTGCGCAAGGAGCGGCGGCGGGTACTCTGTCGCGCGTCGCGGCCGGCCCGTCGTGCGCGGTCGGCGTGACGGTCGGTGCTCTGCTCGGTACGGTCGGGGTGGTGGAGGTCGCGGCGCCTGGGGTGCGGCGCCGGGGCGTGCTGAGTCAAGTCAAAGGTCCTCGGGTAGGGGGCTCATTCCATCGTGTGGGTGGCCGACGGGTGCTCCGCACGATTTGGTTGACCAATCAACAGAAGTCCCGTGCGGACCGCGGGGACGCGATGTGAAGACCGGGACATCCCGGGGCGATTGCGCACCGCGCGTCCCGCCCGATCCGGATGCTGGGACGCGCCGTCCCGCGGGAGTGATCGGCGCCACGGCGGGCCTCGGCGCCCCTCAGGATGCTCGGATGACCTCCGCACCCGTCACCGTGGCGATCCACCGCGCCGTCAGCCCGGACCGCGTCCCCGAGGTCACCTCATGGGTGCAGGCCGGGGTGCGCCTCGCGAACCGGTGGGACGGCTTCCTCGGTTCGGGCTGGATCCGCGCCTCCGAGGGGGCCGCCGACTGGATCATGCTCTACCGCTTCGCCGACGCCGATCGGCTCGAGGCCTGGGAGGGGTCGGACGAGCGCCGCCGGTGGCTGGCCGCCGGTCAGGGGCTCGTGGAGGACCGGCGGGTGGAGAAGCGCACCGGGATCGAGGGCTGGTTCGACCCGCCGCTCCGGCAGGACGAGCCGGCCGGCCCTCCGCTGCTGGTGGCGCCGCCGCGCTGGAGGCAGTCCGTGGCCATCTGGCTCGGGTTCTTCCCTGTGAACCTCGCGTTCACCCTGCTGGTGGGTGCCCTGGTCCCGGCGTTCGCGGAGCTGCCCGCCGTGGTGCGGGTGCTGGTGACCACGCTGGTGCTGACGCCGATCATGTCGTTCTGGGTGCTGCCCTGGGTGACGGGCCGGCTCGCCGGCTGGCTGCACGCGCCGCGGCGCGGCTGACCGCCCGCGCTAGATGTACTGACCCAGCAGGTTGTTGACGTAGCGAGAGACCTCCGGGTCGAGTGGGAGCTGTCTAGGAACCCGGCTCGCACCAACGGAGGTCTCTCGTGTCTCACGCTAACGCCCGGCTGACTCCAGCCGGGAGGCTGACCATGGTCCAGCGCATCGCGGCAGGCCGCCCGGTCGCACACGTCGCTGCGGAGATGGGTGTCTCACGCACCACTGCGTGGCGGTGGTGGCGCCGTTACCGCCAGGACGGCCGGGCTGGTTTAGTGGACCGGTCCTCACGCCCGCACTCGTGCCCGCACCACACCCGTGCATGTGTGGAGGCCAGGATCCGGATCTGGCGGCACCTGGCCCGCCGCGGCCCGGTCGATCTCGCCCGCAGGGTCGGGGTGCCTGCCTCGACCGTGGGCCGGGTCCTGGCCCGCCACCACACCCCGCTGCTGGCCGAGTGCGACCCGATCACCGGGCAGGTCATCCGCGCCCAGCGGCGCACCGCCCGCCGATACGAACACCCGTACCCGGGCTCGCTGGTGCACATCGACGTCAAGAAGCTCGGCCGCATCCCCGACGGCGGCGGCTGGCGCGCCCACGGCCGATCCGAAGAGGTCCGCGGCCGTGGGATCGGCTACGACTACGTCCACACCGCGATCGACGACCACTCCCGGCTCGCTTACGCCGAGATCCACGACGACGAGAAGGGCACCACCTGCGCCGGGTTCCTGACCCGGGCAGCAGCGTTCTACGCCGCCCATGGCATCACCATCGAGCGCGTCCTGAGCGACAACGCGAAGAACTACCGCCAGTCCCACGCCTTCCGCGACGCCGCGGGCGATCTCGGGATCCGGTTGAAGTTCATCAAACCGCACTGCCCCTGGACCAACGGCAAGGCCGAACGCCTCAACCGCACCCTGGCCAAGGAGTGGGCCTACGCCCGCCCCTACAGCTCCAACCAGGACCGAGCCCAGGCATTGCCGATCTGGCTGGACCACTACAACCTGGAACGACCCCACACCGGCATCGGCGGCCTACGCCCCATCGACCGCGTGAACAACGTCCCGGGTCAGTACAGCTAGCGCGTCACCCCCTCGGTCCGGGAGGGGCAGCATCGTTCCGGCCGGCGAGCCAGCCCGCCAGGCGGTCCGGCCGGTCGGTGATGATCTCGTCGACGCCGAGGGCGACGGCGGCGGCCCAGTGCTCGGGCTCGTTCAGCGTCCAGACGGCGGTGGCGAGCCCGGCGTCGTGCAGCCGGCGCACGAGGTCGGGGTCGTCGCGCAGGATCGTGCCCTGCGGGTTGCCCATGACGACGCCGAGCTCGGCGCAGCGGGCGAGCAGGTCCTCGCGCACCGCCGTGACGAGCAGCCCGCGGCGCAGGCCAGGGT
>JBOHGH010000275.1:0-2424 GCA_050699975.1 Pseudonocardiaceae bacterium
CGGCACCATGCCGAGCCGCGTGATCAGAGTCCGCCCGGGTTATGCGCAGCGTCCGATCGCTACCACCGCCCCCGCCAGCGCCAACCGCCAGGCGCTGCGCATAACCCAGCGCTGCTCATAGGGTTCCGCGGTCTCGCCGATTCTTGCCAATCTGTTCCTGCACTACGCGTTCGACGCCTGGATGGCCCGGAATTTCCCGGAGGTCAGGTTCGAGCGCTACGTGGACGACGCGGTGGTGCACTGCGTCAGCGAACGCCAGGCACGTTACATGCTCACGGCGATCCGGGAACGGATGGGAAAGGTCGGGCTGAAACTGCATCCGGAGAAGACCCGGATTGTTTACTGCCAGGACGACAACCGGCGTGGCTCCCACGAGCATGTCGAGTTCACGTTCCTCGGCTACACCTTCCGCAGGCGCTCCGCGCAAAGAAGGGACGGCGGGATGTTCCTGTCGTTCCTGCCCGCGATCAGCAGGGAAGCCCTGAGCAGGATCAGTGCCGAGGTGCGCTCCTGGCGGCTGCACCATCGCACCCACCTGACCGAAGCGGACCTCGCACGTCGGATCAACCCGATCGTGCGAGGCTGGATGAACTACTACGGGGCCTTCTACAAATCGGCCCTGTATCCCCTCCTGGAACGCATCAACGCCTACCTGATGCGGTGGATCCGCAAGAAGTACAAGCGACTGCGGAGCAGGAAAAGGGCGCAGACCGCGTGGAATCAAGCCGTCGAGCGACGGCCCAGGTTCTTCGCCCACTGGGCCTGGATCACCTATGCCCCTCGGGTCTGGTAACCAGAACGACAAGAGCCGTATGACGGGAGATCGTCACGTACGGATCTGTGAGGGCCGGGGGGTGAGATTCCCCCCGGCTACTCGGCAGCCAGGAGCGGCTCGGGGCTTGGCAAGCTGCCTGCCTACTGCTGGCCGCCGTAGGCGAGGGAAATGAGACTTCGCAGTTCGCTACTGGACCTGTCACGTCCCACGTCGGCGCCGTCTTGCCACGTGGCGTCCGCCCGCCCTCGATGCCATCCTTAGCGAATGCACCGTCGACTCCTCATGATGCTGGTACCAGATCGCTTCTTTTGGGCTGACCGTCGACTCACATACAGCGCTAAGCGACTTCTAGTGCGGCTAGCGGGTGCGCTACTGTTCTTCCTGCTAGGTGCACTCGCTGTTGGCCTGCTGGACCGCGCCAACTGGCGCGAGGTGCTGGCCGGAGCCCTATTTGCCTGGAGCGTCAGCGGTGTGATTCGGGCGCTTGTGTCCTACAGGAGCGGCAACGCGAGCACGGCCGAGAGCGTGCGTCGCATCGCCGAGTACGATCTCTTGCATGGCAGACTGAACCATCTCGCCGACCGTCTTGGCGCACCGCTCCTCAACCTCAACGAGGGCAACCTCAATGAAGCCATCGCCGAGCGAGTCCAAAGACACGCACATATGAGCGGACTTGAAGAGTTCGGCGGAAATGGTGGCCGCGCTTTCTGGGACAACACCGCCTGTGGCTACCCGCGTGTGACGCCGCCAGCCTGAGCTCCTGTTGACCTAGCCGCGATCAGATCGTCGAGTCTTGAACTAGGAAATCCGACTCTTCTTGGTTCGGACCAACGCCACAAGGTTATTCTCTAGCTCGATGTCGAACTCGTATCGCCAGCCCTTTGAGCCTACCAACTCAACTGTTGCGGCGGTTTCGTTGCGGACTTCGATCGACTGAACCTGAAGTGATTGATAGTCCTCCCCGTACTGAGTCGAGGCGATCCACGTTGCTCGGCCCTCAGCCTCTTCCTCTGTCACTGGCCGAGTGTTGTGGTCTCGTTTCCCAGCCAGACGCTCCGCCATTCTTCCTGCGACCAGCTTGAGAGCGTCCCAGGTCGCGCTCGTCGTTGCCCATTGCGCAATCTGTAGGACGATTTCGTACGTGGCTCCGGCCGCGCCCCAACTTGTGCGACTCTCCCGGAAGTCGAGCGCGTAGCTAGCCGAATACTCTCCCGCAAACGCTATTGATTCGATTTCTCGCACTAGCCAGTCTTGATCCCAGGGCCACGTCATGATTACTCAACGTGACAGGTCGTTATGCTGGGCGGCGTACTTGTGTTTGGTCGTCGTGGGTGTTGGCAATGGTGTTCGTGGAGGCGGGTTTCCTGTCGGCGCATCAGTCGCCGACCCTCGGTGTTTTGAGTTGTCGGGATGGGATTCGATCACGCTGGATCTGTGGTGCCGGTCGCCTTGTAGCCTTGAGTATCTGTTCTGTGGCAGTTCGCGGCGTGGCACATCCAAAGATGGCCTCCTATCTGGGATGGTGAAAGTCGCCAAACACCCACCGCCCAGAACAGAAGGCCATCCGATGTCATTGTGGCATGCCGCTGTCGCTGAGTCGAGTACATCCGCCGGACAAGACAAGCGGGAACCTAACATCTCCAGCTTGT
>JBOHGH010000276.1:0-2210 GCA_050699975.1 Pseudonocardiaceae bacterium
AGCCAGGTTCTCCCGCAGCGCCAGAGCGTGCTTGGCGGTCAGGTCGATCTCGTAATCCTTGCCGTCCAGCCCGAACCGCACGGTCTCGTCGGCGGGCTCGCCGCTGATGTCATCGATCAGCAGTACTGCAACCTTCTGCGCCATACTCATCTCTCCTGTTTGCCGGGCGGTAGGCCCAAACATAGCAACAGGGGATGCCTATCTCCAGCTAAAGGGTTCAGCGGTGGTTAGTCCTCGGCGGGCGGGGTCCAGCCGTGCTTAGTCAGCAGGTCCACCACGCCGTCCGCCCACCTGAGATGCTCGACCCCATCGATGTTGACTTCACCCATCGGTACCTCAAGCGTGACCCAGACCGCGTCCTTGGCGGTCATGCTGACCTGCACGTCACACACGCACGCAGACACGTCCTGATCGCCAATGTAGATCTTGGTGTCTCGGCCGTTTCCGGTCGTGTTCACGATCCGCGCCCTGGTCGCAGCCTGGACCACGGCTTCCTCGAACTCTGGAGACCTAGCCTGCACTCAGATCACGCATCCATTCCGTCCGGTGAGCGGGCCCACTGTCACCGGCAGTCCAGCGGCCGGGTTCAGGATCACGGTGGCCTTGCCCGTCACGTCATCCATGCATAGGTCACTGGATCGCCGGCTGAAGCCCTTACCGTCAACCCACAGGTCAAAGCGCCGTAGTGACTTAGGGGTGGCGCCCGAGTCCTCGACGATGAAGTACCGCCTCAACTTGGGCACATACAGTCGCGTGCCCTTGGGGGTCTGCATCTCCCGGCCGCCCGAACCCGGCACAGCGGTAGTGATGGGGTCCGCGAACGTACCCATTCCGCCGGCCTTGCGGTGGAGCACGGGGCAGCAGATGTCGGCCGAGCTCGGCGGCGTGTTGTCGAAGAACGAGTAGCCAGTGAGCTCGGCCTGAGTGGTCGCCGGCGCGGCTATCGCCGGCGCGGCTATCGCCGGCGCGGCTATCGCCGGCGCGGTCAGCCCGAGCAGGGCGCAGGCGACGACCGAGACGAACACGAGAGCCCGCACGATCGCCCCCTTTCACCCTTGCGAAGTCATACAAAGTGCTGGTAGACTACGTAACATGACGCAGACGACAGCCACCCACGTGGGGACCGCGCGTAAGGTCTTCAAAGTTCTCGGGACCACCGACGAGGTCACCGAATGTCAGCACTGTGGCCGGGTCGACCTCAAGGGCACGATCATCCTCGGCGAGTTGGACGCGGACGGAAACGTCTCGGGGACGACCTACTTCGGCGCGGTTTGCGGCGCGCGGGCCGCCGAGTGGACCACCCGCGAGATTCGCAAGGCCGCTGCCGCCGTCGATCGGGCAGCGGTCGAGGCCGCGCGGATCGAGCGCGCACGGCTGGCGGACATCGAGCACGCCCGGGTACGCGCGTTGGACGGGACGGCTGAGTGCTACCTGGTCCCGCAGCTATGTCGCCGTCAGCGCCGCAACTGCGTTGCCCATAGCTGAACTCGCATAGCGGGTCGTCACTCGGCGGCCCGCTATGGCCGCGACGACTTCGACACGGAGTGACGCCATGATCAGATGCAAGAAGTGTAAGCGCTTCACCAATAACAACATCGCGCTTCGGGGCTTCGACGCGATCAAAGACGCGCACGGTGACTGTGCTCGCCACGGCCCCGGTGTCCCGGTCGAGTTCGACGCGTGGGAGGACTGGGGATGGTCAGATGAGGATGACCGACGGTTCGAGGAACAGCTCATAGCGTCCACGGTCGGATGGGCGTCACTCCCGCACGAGGTTGACATGCAGTGGCCCGCCAGTGACTGAGCAGAGGCTCTGCGCCCGGGAAGGCTGCGGGAAACCGCTCCCCCCGGGCTCAGCCCGGCAACGCCGCTTCTGCACCCGCCGCTGCCAAGTCAGACAGTGGCGGATCGACCACCCCAAAGCCCCGCCAGTCCCGGAGGACGGCGGGGAGCTAGGGGATCACCGGGGCGGGAGCAGGCGCGCTCATGGCAGCCCGAAAGGCGCGGGCCGAGCGGACCCTAACGGGGCTATGTGACCTTCCCGAGGTTGACTCCCACGCCCGGCGAGTATTCGGAAGCTGGGCTAGCTACTGATCATGCCACCAACCTGGTAGCATGTAGGCATGGCGATGACACTCCGACCCGATGAGCAGCTGGCCGAGGCGCTGCGATTGCAGGCCGAGCGCGAAGGGCGTTCGCAGAGCGCGGTA
>JBOHGH010000277.1:0-2208 GCA_050699975.1 Pseudonocardiaceae bacterium
GTCGAGGCCCTCGCGGCGGCGCTCACCGGCACCCTGACCGTCGACGGCGAGACCGTCGAGTTCCGCCCGGACGCGCCGCTGGCCGAGCTGCTGACGCGACTGGCCGGCGCCGGCGACCGGGACCTGGCACCGCCTGAGGGGCTCGACGCCACCCTGCGCCCTTACCAGCAGCGCGGGCTGGCCTGGCTGGCGCAGATGTGCGACCTCGGGCTGGGTGGCTGCCTCGCCGACGACATGGGGCTGGGCAAGACCGTCCAGCTCATCGCGCTGCACCTGCACCGCCGGGCGCTGCGAGCCGGGCCGACACTGGTGATCTGCCCGACGTCGCTGCTGGGCAACTGGCAGCGTGAGCTGGCCCGCTTCGCGCCCAGCGTGCCGGTCCGGCGCTACCACGGCGGTGACCGGCACCTGGATCAGGTGGCCGGCGACGAGGTGGTGCTGGCCAGCTACGGGGTGGTGCGCCGGGACCGGCCGCAGCTGGCGGCGCTGAGCTGGGGCCTGGTGGTCGCCGACGAGGCGCAGCACGCCAAGAACCCGCTGTCGCGCACCGCGCGGGAGCTGCGGGCGATCCCTGCGGCGACCCGGGTGGCGCTCACTGGCACCCCGGTGGAGAACCGGCTCACGGAGTTGTGGTCGGTGCTGGACTGGACCACTCCGGGGTTGCTGGGCCGGCTGGAGGACTTCCGCCGCAGCGTCGCCGTCCCGGTCGAGCGCTACCGGGACCCCGACGCGACGGAAGCGCTGTCCCGCCTGGTGCGCCCGTTCCTGCTGCGCCGCCGCAAGTCCGACCCCGGCATCGCCCCCGAGCTGCCCGCCAAGACCGAGACCGACCGGGTGGTGCCGCTGACCGCTGAGCAGGCCACCCTCTATGAGGCCGTCACCCGCGAGACGCTGGCGCAGATCGAGGAGTCCGAGGGCATCGCCCGGCGCGGGATGGTGCTCGGGTTGCTCACCGCGCTCAAGCAGATCTGCAACCACCCCGCGCAGTACCTGCACGAGGACGGCCCGCTGCCGCGACGCTCGGGCAAGCTCGCCGCGCTCGACGAGCTCCTGGACGTCATCCTCGACGAGGGCGAGTCGGTGCTGGTGTTCAGCCAGTACGTGCAGATGTGCCGGCTGGTGCAGGCGCATCTGGCCGCTCGCGGGGTCCCGACGCTGTTCCTGCACGGCGGGGTGCCCGCGCGGCGCCGCGAGCAGCTGGTCGCGGACTTCCAGGACGGCGCCGCACCGGTGCTGCTGCTGTCGATCAAGGCCGGCGGCGTCGGGCTGAACCTCACCCGGGCCAGCCACGTGATCCACTACGACCGCTGGTGGAACCCGGCGGTGGAGGACCAGGCCACCGACCGCGCCTACCGGATCGGCCAGCAGCGCGCCGTGCAGGTGCACAAGCTGGTCACCGAGGGGACCGTCGAGGACCGCATCGCCACCCTGCTGTCCACCAAAAGGGAGCTGGCCGACGCGGTCGTCGGCGCCGGCGAGGGCTGGATCACCGAACTGTCCAACTCCGAGCTGGCCGATCTGGTCCGCCTGGGGAGCTCGTCATGAGGTGGCCCCGTTCTCATGGCCCCGATCACCGGCCGCCGCCCGCGACCGGGCGCGGCAGCCGCCGGGGTTTCGGCGCGACCTGGTGGGGACGAGCCTGGCTGATCGCGTTGGAGGAACGGGCCCGCCTGGACCCCAACCGGCTTTCCCGCGGCCGCGGTTACGCCCGGCGCGGCACGGTGGACGCTCTGGATATCACGCCCGGGTTGGTGCGAGCCGACGTGCAGGGCAGCCGGGCCCGGCCCTACCAGGTGACGGTGCGGGTCCGGGAGCTCGACGCCGCCGAGTGGGAGCGGGTGCTCGACGCCGTCGCCGCGGAGCTCGGGCACACCGCGGCACTGGTCGACGGTGAGCTGCCTCCTGAGGTCGCCGACGACGTCGCGGCCACCGGGCTGGACCTGCTGCCCGGTGCCGGTGAGGTGCAACCCCGCTGCTCCTGCCCGGACTGGGCCAACCCGTGCAAGCACGCCGCGGCCGTCTGCTACCTGGTCGCCGATGCACTGGACGCCGACCCGTTCGCGCTGCTACGGCTACGTGGCCGGGACCGCGACCAGGTCCTCGCCGGGCTGCGGGCCCGCCGCCGCACCGGCTTGGCACCTGCCGCCGCGGCCCCGGGACCGCCCGCTGTCGACGAGGGTGTCCCGGCTCGCGAGGCCTACCAGCGCG
>JBOHGH010000278.1:0-2173 GCA_050699975.1 Pseudonocardiaceae bacterium
GCTCCGCCGGGATCCCCGGGGGAGCCGCGCCAGCCGCGGTCAGGACTGGTTCAGCGGGATCGCCAGGTCGACCACGTTACGGTCGAGGGCACCGGCCAGCTCGGCTTTACCGGAGAACAGGGTGATCCGGTAGAGCCCGTACTCGCCGCCGACCGACAGCGTGGCGAAGGCCGTCTGCTCAGCGATCGTGCCGTCACGCAGCGTGCTGTAGATGTCGAACCCGGAGTCGGTGGCGGCGTCGACGGTGAGCTTGCCGGTGGCGGCGAGCTGCCCGGAGTTGGCCGGCGACTGCAGGACGATCTGGTCGGTCGTGGTGTCCAGGTCATACAGCGTGGTGGCGGTGTTCGGGTCGGCGTCGTTGTTCGTGTACGCCGCCCCGGTGATGCCAGGGGCCGCCGGGGCCGGCGGGGTGGCCGGCGGGACCGGCGGGAAGCTCAGCTGGGTGTCGGCCACGGTCGCCGCCAGGGGAGTCGCGGCGAACGGCTGCCGCAGGTTCTGGCCGGTGTCGCTGACCACCCGCAGTGCGTTGGCGGCGGGGTTGAAGTCGACCCCGAAGTTCGTGCCCTGCAGCGCGATCGACAACCGGCCCACGCTGGTCGCCTGGCCGTTGGTCTCCACGGTGTAAAGACCACCCTTGTCACCGACGCCGTACAGCTTGCTGTCCTGCACCCGGTAGTCGATGCCAACCAGCTTGGTGTCGCCACCGGTGAGGCCGCTGATCGTGCCGGTTTCGCGGAGGGTGGCGTTGTCCGAGGAGAACTCGACGAGCTTGTTGTCGTCGGTCAAGCCGACGATGTTGACGGTGGTTTGACCGCGATCACCGGCAGGGGCACCCTGATCACCAACCGGGGCACCCGGCTCACCGGCGGGAGGGCCCTGATCACCGGTGGGGGCGCTTTCGGCACAGGCCACCGCGGTGGGTAAAAGGAGCGCGGCACCGGCAATAAGTACCACCAGACGGGTGTTCAACGGCTTGCCCATGGACTATCCCCCTCTTCGAACGGATGGCGGGGACGCAGATTCCGACCCCTCAGTACGTTCGCCATAGTCTGCCAGCGGGTTCGCCGTTCGTGGGTCACAACGTGATCACAAGCGGTTCGGCGGTGGGAGGTCAGAACATGGGTGACCGGCGGGTGGACCTGCCCACGGTGTTGATGCGCGGCCTTGAGAAGGCCATCGGCATTCAGCAGTCACCGGTCGCCGGTTACGTTGCGCGGCTGCGCCGAGCGCGACCCGGCGCGACGCCGGCCGAGATCGTCGCTGTGCTGGAGAAGCAGTACCTGGTGACGGTCACCGGCACCGGGGCCGCCGTGGGTGGTGTCGCGGCCGCGCCTGGCGTCGGGACCGTCGCCGCTCTCGCGCTCAGTGGTGGGGAGACCGCGGTCTTCCTTGAGGTCACGGCGCTGTTCGCGCTGGCCGTCGCCGAGGTGCACGCCATCCGGGACGGGGTCAGCCCTGCTCAGCGGCCCGCTTGATCGCCTCCAACGTCGCCGTCATGTTCCGTTCATGCTCCTTCAGACGGCCGGCGATGATGCGCTCCTCGAGGTCAGGCGCCTTGGCGATCACCGCAGTCAGGCCCGACGGGCCGGGACCCATCACGGCCCGGTAACGCAGGACGGTGCCGCCCGACCCGGCCGGGGCCAACTCGAAGCGCCAGGTGGCGGCGGCGTTCGCGGCGTCCTCCACCGCCCAGCCGAAGCTGACGCCGGGCTCCGCTTCGGTGACCACCGAGCAGGTCTCCCACGTACGGCCCTCCCGCACCTGCCGGCCCCGGAAGCGGGCACCGACCTCCGGCCCGGCGGCGCTTGCCTCCCACTGCGCGTCCACACACTCGCCGCCCCAGTCACCGACGCGCGTGACGTCGCTGACCAGTGCCCAGACCCGTTCCGGCGGAGCCGCCACCGTGAGGGAGACCTCAAGGCTGGGAAGGTCCGACATGCGCACCCAAACATGGTACCCATCCCCCGACGCGGTAACTGCATTCCGAGACAACGCCGTGGGCGCTGCGCGCCGCCCTGAGGGGTGATGCTGGTTGCTGCCGGTCGTGACCGCCCGTACCTCAACGCGAACAGCGGTCCCAGGTCGCGGGTCACGGCGGCCCCGCCGCGTGACGACCCTACGTGCGCCGAGTTCGACACCAGTGCTGCCCGCGCGGCTTCGGACAGCACTGGTG
>JBOHGH010000279.1:0-2131 GCA_050699975.1 Pseudonocardiaceae bacterium
CTACCGGGCCGGCCAACTCACCATCGGCTCGAGCAGGCGGACCGGGGCTACTCCCGCGCCATCCGGCCGGCCGCGTAGGCATCCGGATGGTCACCGAACGTCACCTCCCGCGCGGTGGCGTGGTCAACCCACGACTGGCCGCCCGGGCCATCAAACTCACCAAAGCACCCGCTGGCATTGTGGACGCTGAGGTTCAGCAGCCCCGAATTGGACCGACCGCTCGTCGTGCCGCACCCACGTCTGGCCTCCCACCACCCTGGACTTGGTCCCGACTTCCGCAGTTCGTAGGTAGATTCGGGCTTGATCGAGACTGTCGTGCCTGCTCAGGGTGGGTGTGATGTCTTGAGGGAGGCCGAAAACGTAGTAACACGTGTCGGTGCGCGATGCGCGGTGGTTCGCCTGGTATGACTTGCGGGCATGTACCTACGGGAGACCCGTCGCCGCAACGCTGATGGGTCCGAAGTCTGCTATGTCGCGTTGGCGCACAACGAGCGTGATAAGGACACCGGAGTCTCGAAGCCGAAGGTGATCCACAACTTCGGTCGGGCTGATCAGCTGGACCGGGCCGCGCTGGCGCGGTTGATCCGCTCGCTGTCGCGGTTTCTGGACCCGGCGCAGGCAGTGGCCGCCTCGATACCGGGCGAGGTGGAGATCCTCGAGACGCGGCCGATGGGCACCGCGTATGTCGCTGATCAGCTGTGGTCCCGGTTGGGTATCGGGGCGGCGATCCGGCGGGTGGCCGCGGCTCGGCGGGTCGATCCGACGCTGGTCGAGCGGGTGATCTTCGCGATGGTGGCCAACCGGCTGTCCCCGACCCCGCTGTCGAAGCTGGCCGGAGCGGCCTGGGTGAGCAACCGGGTGTTCATCGACGGGCTGCCGGTGCTGTGCGACGACGCCTGTTATCGAGGGATGGACTTCCTGCTCGATGCGCTGCCGACCCTGCAGGAGGAGGTGTTCTTCTCGGTCGCGAACCTGCTCAACCTCGAGGTTGACCTGCTGTTCTTCGACGGCTCGAGTACCTATTGGGAACGCGAGGGCGCCGATGACTCGCTGGGCGAGGACCCCGAGGTCGATGGAGGGCCGGCGGCTGAGGACGGTAGTGGCGACGATCAGGTCGGCGACAACGGCGGCGAAGAGGAGTTGCCGGTCGAGGGCGCCACCCGCCGTTACGGGCGCAGCAAAGATCATCGAAGGTCACCGCCGACGCCCGCCTGGACGGCAAGTTCCTGCTGCGTACCTCCGATGAGAGCCTGTCCGCGGCCGACATCGCGCTGGGCTACAAGCAACTGCTCGAAGTCGAACGCGGTTTCCGGGATCTGAAGTCCACCATCGAGCTCAGGCCGGTGTATCACCACAAGGACCACCGCATCCAGGCCCACATTCAGCTGTGCTAATGGGAGCTACCGGGTGGCCGTAGGGCAGACTCGGTGCCCGCAGCCGCTGGCAGGTGAGCGCTTTTCTGTGCTGGACCAGTCGAGTCCTCGAGCCAGACCGCGCCCCTGCCGGTGGCCGGGAGGCTGACCGCTGAAGGGATGTCGTGCCCGCCCGGTGAGGCGTGAGCACTGATCCATTAGCACGCCGGACGCTTCTCGCGGGCTGCTGTTGTCGCAGGTGACGGAGCGGAGGCCGTGGTTGCTGTTCGTCGGGGACGACTGGAGCGAGGATCATCACGACATCGAGGTGCAGGACGAGACGGGCCGGGTGCTGAAGAAGGCTCGGCTTTCCGAGGGCACGGCGGGGATGTCGCGGCTACACGAGCTGGTGGCCTCGTGTCTGCCCGAGGACGCCGAGCCCTCGCAGGTGAGGGTGTGTATCGAGACCGACCGGGGTCCGTGGGTGCGGGCGCTGGTGGGGGCCGGGTACGAGGTGTTCGGGGTGAACCCGAAGCTGGCGGCCCGCCACCGGGAGACGATGACGCTGTCGGGCAGCAAGAGCGACAAGGCCGACGCCCACACCCTGGCCGACATGGTCCGCACTCGAGGCCATCAGCTGCGCCGGATCGCGGCTGACTCCGACGCGGCCGCGGCGGTGAAGGTGGTCGCGCGAGCCCATCAGCGGTTGATCTGGGAACGGACCCGGCACACGCTGCGGCTGCGTTCGGCGCTGCGGGACTACTTCCCCGCCGCGCTCA
>JBOHGH010000280.1:0-2111 GCA_050699975.1 Pseudonocardiaceae bacterium
CCTGGCCGTACTCACCGAGCTCCACCGCCAGCGACGTGCGCCAGATGCCGACGTTGACCGGCCCGAACCAGGTGCCGACCTCGGTGTCCATCCGGGCCGCCAGCGCGGCCGACAGGTGCAGCATCCCGCAGGCCTGCAGCGCGTCGCTGGAATCCACCCCGCTGGTCAGGTTCTCCGCCGCAGCGACCGAGCGGCGGTACTGCCCGGCCCGGTCACGCCGGTCATGTTGGCGTCTCCTTGACCCGCTCGCCGAACCCGTGACAGGGTTGGTGAGCTCTGTGCCAGTCATGACGGCTTGGCCGGAGCATTGAATACCTGGGGATTCCTGGCAGTGCTTTCTCGTATCCCCGTGATGACCGGAGGGATTCATATGGTCGCATCTGACCCGTTGGTTCCACCTTCCGCTCTGCTTCCGCTCGCCGACACGCGCGGCGGTGGACAGCGTCCCGTTGAGCACGTGCCCGGATCGCTGCGTCCTTTTTCAGCCACCCTTGCTGTAGTCCCGATCCAATGCGGCAAGCACGACACCACCGCAACCAGGTGGGACAAGACAGAGGAGACCGAAAGGTCCAGGGACGGTGTCGTTGTGCCGGATACCGTCGTCATCCCTCAGACCGACACCTGAGTTCGGTGGCTGACCCTCGTACTGTTCTTGTGCTGACTGGTCCGGAAGACCCGACTGCAGATGCAGTGGTCAGCGAGATCACACGCCGGGGCGTTCGGGCCGCCCGGCACGACCTGGGCGACTTCCCTGTCCGTGCCCGGCTGAGCGCCATCCACGACAGCAACGGTTGGTCGGGACGGATCATCGGTACGGACACGACCACGAACCTCGACGAGGTGGTCGCGGTGTATTACCGGCGCCCCCGTCGTTTCACCTTCCCCCCAGGCATGTCCGACGCGGACCGTGCCTATGCCGAGGCAGAGGCACGCCTCGGCATGGGTGGGGTACTCGCCGCGCTCGGCTGTCGCTGGGTCAATCATCCCCACCACATCGCACGGGCAGAGTGGAAACCGCTGCAGCTGGAAATCGCGCGCCACGCCGGGCTGGCTACCCCTCTCACGCTGATCGGCAACGATCCCTCTGACGTAGCGGAGTTCGCCGAGCTCGCTGACGGGCCGGTCGTGTGTAAGACACTGTCCTCGATGGTCCTCGCTGAGAATGGCCAGCATAAGATCACCTATACGACGCCCATCGACCCGCACAGCATCGACCACACCGCTTTCGCAGCCACCGCGCACCTGCTGCAGGCGTGGATACCGAAGGCCCGGGAGGCGCGGGTCACGGTGGTCGGCGGACGGGTACTCGCAGTGGCAATTGAGGCTGATTCAGCTCGTGCCCGAGTCGATTGGCGCGCCGACTACGACGCGTTGCGTTACTTACCCATCACCGTGCCCGCCGAGGTCACCGTGGGAATGTTTGCCTACCTGCGTGCGTTCGAGCTCAATTACGGCGGATTTGATTTCGTGATTACCCCCGATGAGGAGTGGATCATGCTTGAGTGTAATCCGTCTGCCCAGTGGCTCTGGCTACATCACATCGCTGGCCTGCCGATCCCCGCTGCGCTGGCCGATCTGCTCACGCTCGCCGACGATTCCGCATGACCCAGGCTACCGACGTCTCGGACTGGCGGCGGCGCGCGACGGTGCTGGCCGCCGAGCTCACGGACGCGGGCGTTCTCATCGATCCCTGCTGGCGCGCGGCGATCGAACAGACTCCTCGGCATCTATTCGTCCCGCGCTTCTACCGCGACGACGACACGATAGTCGATGGCGCCGATCCGGCTACCGTCGGCGAATGGCTCAATGCGGTCTATAGCGACACCAGCCTCGTTGTCCAATGCACCATCGCGCCCGGTACGGACATCCAATTCCCCACGAGCTCCTCCACCATGCCCAGCCTAATGGTCCGCATGCTGCAGCTGCTCAACGTCATCGACGGCTCAAGCGTGCTGGAGATCGGTACCGCCACCGGCTATAACGCCGCGCTGCTCTGCCATCGCCTCGGCGCCGATCACGTAGCGAGCATCGAGCTACACCCGGGCCTAGCCGCCGACGCCGCCGACCACCTGCACGGTCTTGGCTATGAACCCACCCTGGCGGTCGGGGAC
>JBOHGH010000281.1:0-2048 GCA_050699975.1 Pseudonocardiaceae bacterium
GATCAGCAGCGGGCCGGCCAGCAGCGCGACCTGGTCGACGACCAGCAGCCCGAGCGCGGCGCTCGCTGCACGCAGGTGCGGGCGCAGCAGCGAACCGAGCAACCGGCGGGATCGGGCGGCAAGCCGGACCCCGGTGGCGGTGTCGATCTCGTCGTGGTCCTCGGCGGCGACGCCCCGCCAGGTCTCCGTCATCGGGACACCGCCGCAGCATCCAGGGTGGACAGCAGCCGTCGGTACTCCGGTACCGTGGCGAGCAGTTCAGAGTGGGTGCCCACCGCGGTGATCCGGCCGTCGGCGAGCAGGGCCACCCGGTCGGCGAGCTGCACCGTGGATGGCCGGTGGGCCACCACCAGCGCCGTCACCGAGCGCAGTACCCGGCGCAGGGCCGCCTCGACCTCGGCCTCGGTATGCACGTCCAACGCAGACAGCGGGTCGTCGAGCACCAGCACGGCAGGATTGCCGAGCACCGCGCGGGCCAGCGCCAGCCGTTGCCGTTGCCCCCCGGACAGCGTCAGGCCTTGTTCCCCGATCCGGGTGTCCAGACCCCAAGGCAGCGCATCGACGAAGCCCTCGGCGTGCGCCACCCGCAGTGCGCGGCGCACGTCGTCGTCGGTGGCCTCCGGTGCGCCCAGTGCCACGTTCTCGCGCACCGATGCCGAGAACAGCACCGGGTCCTCGAAGGCCGTCGCCACGATCCTGCGCAGGTCCGACAGCGCCAGGTCCCGCACGTCAACCCCGTCGACCAGGACCCGGCCGGCGGTGACGTCAGCCAGCCGCGCGACCAGCGCGGTCAGGGTGGTCTTGCCGCTGCCGGTGGCACCCACCAGCGCCACCGTCTCGCCCGGCCGGACCTCAAGGTCCACCCCGCGCAGCACCTCGGTGCCGGCGCCCGGGTAGCGGAAGTGCACTCCCTCCAGCCGTAGCGCACCGCGCACCGGACGAGCCGGGGACCGGGGTTGTGGCGGGTCGGCCACTGCGGTGACGGCGTCGCGGACCTCCCAGTACCGGGTGGTCGCTGCGGTGGCGCTGCTGGTCTCGGCAAGTAGCCAGCCCAGCGAGTCCAGCGGCCAGCGCAGGTAGCTGAGGATGGTGATCGCCGCGACGACAGTGCCCAGCGACAACGTTCCGGCCGCCACCGCATACCCGCCGACGGCGAGCATCGCGGCCAGGGTGAGCTCCGGCAGCATGATGATCAACGCCCAGAGTGCGGCGAGTAGCTGCACCTTGGTCAGCTCGGTCCGGCGCAGCTCGCGGGCTTGCGCCAGGAAGGTCCGGGTGGCGCGGGGACCGTGGCCGAAGGACTTCAGCACCCGGATGCCCAGCGTGGACTCCTCCACGATGGTGGCCAGGTCCCCCACCTGGTCCTGGGCGCGCCGGGCGGCCAGCTGGTAGCGCCGCTCGTAGCGCCGGCACAGCACCACCAGCGGTACCGCCATGATCACGGCGAGCACCCCGAGCGTCGGCGCGATCACCAGCAGGACGACCAGCCCGACCAGCACGGTCAGCACATTGATCACCAGGTAGAGGCCGGAGAAGGCGACGAACCGCCGGATCGTGGTCAGGTCGCTGATTGCCCGGGACAACAGTTGCCCGGACGGCCAGCGGTCGTGGAAGGCCACCGGCAGGCGCTGCAGGTGGTGGTAGAGGTCGGCCCGCATCCGTTTCTCGATACCCGTGGTCGGGCGGGCTACGAGCTGACGGCGTAGATAGACCAGCCCGGCCTCGACCACCCCAAGAGCGAGCACCCCGACAGACAGCAGCACCAGCGCCCGACGGTCCCCGTTGGAGATTGGGCCATCAACGAGGCGCTGGATCAGCAGCGGGATCGCCAGCCCGGCCAGCATCGAACCCAGCGCCGCAGCTCCCGAGCCCAGCAGCCGCCCACGCACGGGCAGGACGTACGGCCATAACCGGCGCAGCACAGCCAGGGAGGGTTGTTGTTGGGGATTCATCGCGCCCCGACGCTAACCGGACCCCCGGCGCTGGGGCACCCGATTTTCCCGTCACCCGAGAACCCCGTTCTGGATGCAGAACGCGGTCTAGATAGC
>JBOHGH010000282.1:0-1988 GCA_050699975.1 Pseudonocardiaceae bacterium
GCGGATGGAAGCCCTCGCCGCCCCAGGCACGGTGTATCTGAGCGGGCACGCCGCCCGGCTAGTACTGCAGAGCTAGATCACTACCGTCTGTAGGCGGAGGTGTCGTCGGACGTGAGCGCGGCGGGCCGTGGCCTGGTGGCCGCGGCGAAAGATGGACCAGTGCAGGCCGTGGGTGAGGGCGTCGCTGTTGTGGCGGTCGAGATTGATAAGTCGGCGTATTTCGGCGAGGGTGAGTGGAATCAGGCGTCGGCGATGGGGGGCCGGCTTGTCGGTTTCGGCTGGCCCGGGGGTTGGGTTCTGGGTGAGGTGCCCTTTTTTCTGGCCTTGGCCGCGGTGACCGCGAGGAAGGTGTGGGCGAGCATGGCGAATGTGATGTGTCGGTGCCAGGCCGGCCAGGTGCGGACCTGGTAGTTATCGAGGGCGGTCTCGTTTTTGCTGGACCCGAAGCATTCTTCGATTGGCCATCGTGCGCCGGCTACGTGGACGAGCTCGCCGAATCCGGCCCGGTTCGGGTTGTAGCAGCGGTAGTACGCGTGTTCTCCGTCGGTGATGGACCGTCGGATCAGGTATTGGCGGTCCGGTTCGGCGGACTCGATGAGCGCCCAGTCGTAGACCCGATGCCCTTTTGCTCCGATGCCGCAGGCGCGGCGTTGCCAGGCGTTTCGGGGCAGTTGTCGAGCGTGGGCCTCGATGGTGTGGGACGTGCCTACGTTGTCGAGGAACGTGGTGTTCTTCGGGATCGCCATTACATAGGGTAGGCGCTCAGTTACGAGGTAGTCGCACAGGCCGGGGTTCTGGCCGAACTCCTCGTCGGCGGTGAACCAGGCGAACGGCACCCCGGCCGCGAGTGCCGCCTCGATCATCTCCTGGACCTGCTGGGGTCGGGTCTGGAAGGTGACTTGCGCGGGGACACCGGCCTCGGCGCGGCGGTCCGGGTCGGCCATCCAGGACCGCCGCGGCAGGTACAGCCGGCGATCGATCAGCACCCGGTCCCGGCGTGGGGTCACGTACGCAAGGAACGTGGCGATCTGGCAATTGTCGATCCGTCCCAGCGTCCCCGAGTATTGCCGCTGCACACCCACCGACTTGCGGCCCTTCTTCGCGAAACCGGTCGGATCGGCCACCAGTATCCCGCCCGGGTCGGCGAAATTCGCCATCGCATACTCGCGATTGAGAGCCAGTAGTGCCTCGACATCCCACGGCGACAGGTTCAACAACCGTTGCAAGGCCGTCGGCTCGGACTCGCCAACGTATTCCGCGATCGTCCACCCGTTCTTCCGGGCCAACGGTGACAACAGCCCGCGAATATACTGCTCGGCGTGCTTCTTCGACTCGGCACGGTAGAACAGTGGACGCACCCTCGCCATCAACGCATCGAATTCATGATCCCACTCGTCGAGATCCGCGGAGGTCACCGCGTCATCGTACTCAACCGGTCGACATACCGACGAAGAACTCATGCGGGGCATTATCGTCCGATAGGACAACAATTCGTGGACAACACGCCGCGGGAAAACATGTCACCGCGTGGCCGAAACTCGGGAACCGGTACTGGATGCAAATGCGTTCTCCACGCCAAGACCGCGGCACCAGCGTTCAGGATCGGGACTGCCCGGCCGTGACGGCCGACCTCCCAACCCGGTGATGATCTAGCGCTGTAGTACTAGCTGCGGCCTAGCGCTTCTCCGAGATAGGCGCGCACCGGCTCGAACATCCCTGGTAGGAGCTCATCGACCTCGTCGAGGTCAAGCCACCTGACCTCCGCCAGCTCCTCCGGATCGCCGACGTGTGCGTCCGTGCCCTCGATCGGATAGCACTCTAGGTAGATCATCGTCCGGCCGGTCTTAGGGTGCACGCGCCGTCCGATGGGGCGCGTCGCGGCGCGGACCACGAGCGCAGCCTCCTCCTTGACCTCGCGGACCGCGGCATCCGCCGGGCTCTCGCCGGGCTCGATCTCGCCCGCGATGAAGGTCCACGGTGGCTTGCCG
>JBOHGH010000283.1:0-1959 GCA_050699975.1 Pseudonocardiaceae bacterium
GCTCTGCACGCGGCGCTGCCCACCCCCAGGCTCGGGCTCCGGGCTGGGCTCACCGTGCTGTCCTGCGACCGGGACGGCCCGGGACCGGACGGGGCAGCGGTGCGCACGGTCTGTGGTGCCGGGCGGCGGGCCGGGGAGACGGTGGTCTGCGATGTGCCCCGGTACCCGTGCGAGCCGGGTTCCGCGGCACTGGAGACCGCGGACCTGGCGGTGCTGGTGGTACCGGCCGAGGTCCGGGCCGCCGCGGCGGCCGCGACGGTGGCGGCGCGGGTGCAGCGCTGCGGGGTTGCGTTGCAGTTGGTGGTGCGTGGGCCCGCTCCGGGTGGGCTCACCCCCAACGATGTCAGCCGGGCCCTGGACCTTCCGCTGCTCGCCGCCATGCGGCCGCAGCCCGGGCTGGCCGGCGCCCTTGATCGCGGTGCGGTGCCGGGTCGGTCCCGGGGACCGTTGGCTACCGCCGCCCGCCAGGTGCTGCGGGTACTGGATGGCCCTGGCCGCGCGCTGGGCAGGGCAGCATGACGACGTCCCGGCAGCACGCCGGCACCGGTGCGACCCTGGTCGACCGGGTCCGCCATCGGCTGGCTGCCGACGGCGCAATCGTCTCTCCGGGCGCGGTGGCGGCCGCGGTGCGAGCCGAGTCCGATGGTGTGCTGGCCGATCTGCAGGTGCTCTCGGCACTTCGCGAGCTGCAACGCGAGCTCGTCGGGGCCGGGCCGCTGGAACCTCTGCTGGCCGATCCGGCTACCACCGACGTGCTGGTCAGCGCTCCTGACCAGGTGTGGGTGGAGCAGGACGGAGAGTTGCGCCGCACCGAGGTGCGGTTCGCCGACACCGAAGCGGTGCGCCGGCTGGCCCAGCGGCTGGCGCTGGTCGCGGGGCGACGCCTGGACGACGCCTCGCCCTATGTCGATGCTCCGCTGCCCGGTGGCGTCCGGCTGCACGCCGTGCTGGCGCCGATCGCCACCGACTGCACCTGCATCTCGCTGCGCGTCCTGCGACCCGCCACCCACGGGCTGGACGCGCTGCAGCAGGCAGGCAGCGTGGCAGCCGAGGCCGGCCAGCTGCTGCGGGCCATCATCGCGGCCCGGCTGGCCTTTCTCGTGGTCGGCGGAACCGGCAGTGGCAAGACCACGCTGCTCGCTGCGTTGCTCGGTTGCGTGCCCTCCGGCGAGCGGATCGTGTGCGTGGAGGAAGCCCCCGAGCTGCAGCCAGGGCATCCGCATGTGGTCCGGCTGGCCACCCGGGCGCCCAACATCGAGGGGGCCGGCGAGGTGACGCTGCGCGATCTGGTGCGCCAGGCGCTGCGGATGCGCCCCGATCGCCTCGTGGTCGGGGAAGTGCGTGGGCCGGAGGTGTGCGAACTGCTCGCCGCGCTCAACACCGGGCACCGGGGCGGCGCCGGAACCTTGCACGCGAACTCCCCGGCAGAAGTGCCTGCGCGGCTGGAGGCCCTGGCCGCGCTGGGCGGCATGCCACGGCACGCATTGCACAGCCTGCTCGCCGCCGCCGTGCAGGTGGTCCTGCACGTGGTGCGATGCGACGGCGCACGCAGGCTGGCCGCAGTGGGGGTTTTGCAACGCGATGGCGATCTGGTTCGTGTCCTTCCGGCCTGGCAGGACGGACGCTGGGGACCGGGGGAGCAGCGTTTGCGAGACCTGCTCGACGGCCACGGCGGGGGTGCGGCGTGCTGAGCCTGGCGGTGGCCGCGGTGGCTGCCGCAGCACTGTGCTGGCCGGCCAGTGCGGGCCGGGGTCGACTGATCGCGCTGGGCTTCACCGAGCTGGGCCGCCGACGGGTGCAGGTCGCGACCGGTCCCAATTGGCTCAAGCAGCGTTGCCTGCTGCTGGTGGGCCTGGCCGCAGGGCTTGGCGCGCTGCTGGCCGGCCCAGGTGGCGGGCTCGCGGCTGCCATGGTGACCGGCACCGCCACCGCGCGCTGGCGGGCCGGTCGGGATCGCCG
>JBOHGH010000284.1:0-1918 GCA_050699975.1 Pseudonocardiaceae bacterium
GGTCAAGGTCGTTCAGCCGTCGGGTGCTCCACCTCGACCTCTGCGCCTGGCCTGCTAAAGGACGAGCCCGCCGATGCGGCGGGATACCCGCTTCCCCACCTTCTTGATGACTCCACCACCGCGACGAGCAAGGCGGCCAAGACGAGGGAATGGCGGAGGACTAGGGCCAAAACCGTGTGCTCAGGACCCGCGAAGAAATAACTTCGGGTCGTTACGGCGTGTCGGGGGGTCTCAGGGTGTAGTTCCACTCACCGTGGAAGTCGTGGCGGGTGATCGGGAGGGCGTCGACGTCTTTGGTGGTGTATTTCAGACCGGTGGGGTATTGAGCTGTGTCTAGGACACAGTGCACGGTCAGCCCGGTGGTCGTGGTGGTGGAATTGATCAGATCGACGATGATCTGGTGGGTCTGGAGAGGTCGGCCGCGCCAGTTCATGGTGATCTGGGAGAACAACCGGTGTTCGATCTTGTTCCATTTGCTGGTGCCGGGCGGGAGGTGGCAGGCGGTGACCTGGAGGCCGGTGTCGGCGGCGAACTTGGCGAGTTCGATCTTCCAGGCGCGGACCCGGGAGCCGTTGGATCCACCACCATCAGCGCAGATCAGCAGTCGGTCGGCAGTGGGATAGCGGTGCGCGCCGATGGTGTCCCACCAGCGGCGCAACGTCTGCACCGCGAAGGCGGAGGTGTCGTGGTCGGTGCCGACCGACACCCATCCAGTGTTGGCCGAGACGTCATACACGCCATACGGGATTGCCTTGCCGAGTTCCTTGTCGGGAAAGTCGTGCACGTTGACCCGTTCCGGCGCCCCGGCGCTCTGGTACTCCCGGCCGCCGTTGTGGAACTCACCGACCAATTCTTTTTTCTTCGTATCGACCGACACCACCGGCGCACCGGCGGCCAGATGCTGCGCGACCTGCTCGTTGAGGTAGCCGAACTGGGCATCGCGGTCGGCGTGCTGGGCGCCTTCGATGACCTTGGCGTTGCCCTGCAGGCTGAACCCCATCCCGGCCAACATCCGAGCCACCGTGCGGTCGGAGACCGGATGCCCCATCGTGGTCAACGCACCAGCCAAGTTCCTGGTCGACTTCGTCGTCCACACCAGCGGCGACATCGGATCCCCCCGGGTAACCGGATCCACCAACTCCCGCAGCCGCACCGCTAACGCCGGATCGACCTCGGCCAGCTTCTTGCGGCCACCTCCCGGCGCCCGCACCCGAGGCGCCGGCTCCGGCTCGCCTTCCAGCTCACGAACCCCCCGCGCGACGGTGTCGGGATGCACCCCGGTCGCCTGCGCGACCATCTTGATCCCACCCCGCCCCAACTCCTGAGCTTCGATCCCCAGCAGCAGACGACGCTGCCGCTCATCAAGGTGCGGGCGCAACACCGCGTACTTCCGCGCCACGAACTCCGCGACCTGCACGCTGTCAGCCATAGCAGAACAGTAGAGGCCCCCAAACCGAAAACCTAGGTTATTTTGTCGCGTGTCCTTAGCGGGTGTGGCGGGTGGTCAAGGACTTCGGGTTCGGCGTGTCGGAGCCGTGGAGGCAGCGGAGCTCCGGTAGGAGAGGTCGTCCGCCAAAGACATCCTCTTCACGGGAGCTCCGCTGTCTGCCGATTCTGTCATCACACGTGTCCTCACTGTGGCTGGAGGACGGTTCGCGCCGGGTCATATTGGTGAGCTGACCCGGATCGTGCCCTTCGAGATGGTCGATGCCGCGTTGGCCGAGACCGGTAAGACCCAAGCCCGGGTGCGTGATTTGCCCTCGCGGGTCGTGGTGTACCTGCTGTTGGCTGCCGGGTTGTTCGCCGAGATCGGCTACGGGCAGGTATGGCAGGCTGACTGGGATCACGGTGGCCACCCCGACCGCCGCCGCGCTCGCCCAGGCCCGCCGCCGGCTCGGCGCCGCACCGCTGAGGGCCC
>JBOHGH010000285.1:0-1901 GCA_050699975.1 Pseudonocardiaceae bacterium
CACAACACTCAACCGATGCTCCAGACCTGCCAGCTCCTCGACCCGGTCTGGCAGTTCCATCCCCACCATCACGCGCAGCCCGTCGGCGCTCAGACCTATCCCGATCACCGCGCCCGCGCCCACCCCCGCCGCGGACAGATATCCAGCCGGCGGTAACAGCCCACCGTGCTCATCGAGCAACCCCGCCGGGATGTCTCGCTCCTCCAGCACCTCGACATCAAACGTGTCCAGCACCACCTCAATCGGGACACCATCGACTAGACGCTGATAATCCTCACACTCGACCAGCACCTGAGGTGTGTCCGAGTTAATGAACCAGTCGGGCGATGAAATACCCGGCCAGGGACGGGTCGTGATCATCGGTGTTCCTTGGTGGTGGTTCGACGGTAGTTGATCCGTGCTTCACGGGCGGCGGCAAGCCCGTCGCGGCGGGCTTGGCGGATGCCTTCGCCGCGGCCGGTGTGCTCGTCGTCGGGGGTGACGTAGCCGACCCCGGCGTGCAACCGCACCGTGTTGTACTCGCTCCGCGCGTGGTCGAGTTCGCGTTCGAGCTCGCCCGGGTCGCGGATCTTCTCCAGGTGTGGCCGCTCCCCCTTGACGTGCCCGAAGAGGGTCTCGATCCAGGCCTGGTCCTCGGGTGTGTGCGGACGACCGAACTGTTGGGCGATGGCCACCCCGGCCAGGAACTCCCGAGTGGAGACCGAGCGCATCTGCGGGCCGTTGTCCGAGATCGCCAGCAGCAGCGGCAGCTGACCGTCGCCGGTCAGCGTTGCGACGCGGTCGCGGTCGCCGGATAGCAGCGCCTCGCGCAGCGCGGCGCGGGCGTCGGCGGCGTCGAGTAGGTCCTCGGCGGCCAGCGCGGCGGTGAAGGCGACCTCGACCTGCACCGAGGACTCCTCGGCGCAGACCAGGGTGATCAGCCACTTACGGGAGACCACGTCAATGATGGCCAGCGCGGCCCGCCGGGCCCGGGTGAAGTGCGTGAAGTCGTAGGCCCAGACCCGGTTTGGCTTCCACTCCAGCCAGTCCGGCCACGGCGTGCGTGGTGTCGGCTCCCGAACTGGCTGACCAGGCAAAACATAACCCTCGTCGGACAGCACCCGGCGCACGGTGGACTCCGAGACGTGCACCAGGTGAAGCCGGGAACCGCGATGGGCCAGCTTCCGGTGGCTGCGGTCGAGGACCCCCCAGGCCTCGAACAGGGACACGATCGCCTCGCGCTCCCAGTCCAGCAACCCATGCAGCGGACACCCACCGGGCGCCCGGTCCTCCAGCTGCCCGGCACGCCGGCGCTCGATCCACCGGCCGCACCGCACGTGATCGAGCCCGAGCAGTTCGCCTGCTCGGCGGGCCGACCAGCCGCCCTCCACCGCGTAATCGACCAGATCGAGCAGGCCGGCCTTGACATCAGCATCGACACGCGGCGGGACCGGGCCGGCGTTCAGTCCCAACGCGCTTTTCCCGCGTGCAGATGCAGCGCCACCGCCTGCTCGGCCACCGTCGCACGCAGCCGCTCGATCTCGGCATTCGCCGCCGCCAGCGCCGCGTCCTGGGCCGACTGTCCCGGCCGGCCGGGCACCGAAGCGGCCAGCGCGTCCAGTGCCCCCTGCTTGGCCACCCGGCAGGCGGTGACCACTGTCGAGCGGTCCACACCGTACCGATCGGCGGCCTCCCGCTGTGTGGCCTGCGCGGTGACGATCGACATCCACATCTCGTACTTCTCGCTCGCCGACAGCCTGCGGCGTGACTTCCTGCCAGACACGGCCGAAGCGGACATCATCAACAGCCTCCAGATCGGTCAGACACGCCGATCCGTGGCTGGGTATTTCAAACCGGGGATGGTTCACGAAGTCAGGCGCAGAACACACCGACAACGGCTCCAGATCCGGACACATGGTAAG
>JBOHGH010000286.1:0-1802 GCA_050699975.1 Pseudonocardiaceae bacterium
CGCCTAGGTGGCTGGTGTGAAGCGAGTGGTGTACGTGGCCGCTGTCGGAGCGAGCGCGGTCATGTGCCCTGTTGCGGGGCGGCGTGTGGACGAGGGTTTGTCCGGCGGGCGTCGCCGGGGAGGGTGAGCGATGTACCAGCAGCACCGAGGACGCCCGCAGCCCGCCGAAGCGCCGGGATGGTGCGGTCATGCGGTCATGCGGTCACCCATCCGTTGCTCGTGAAGCGCAGCCCGAGCACGCCGAGGCGGGCGAGGTTGTGAGCGGCGGTGAGGAGGTTGAAGTCGGCGTCGACCTTGCGTCTGCCGCGCATCCGTGCTCGGCGGCCGCCGTGGCGGCGGCGCATCAGGTGACCGAGTTTGCGTTCCACCTTGGGCCGGGTCGCCCGATAGTCAGCGACCCATCCGGGGTCCTGTTGGGCGCCTCGGGCGTCGGCGAGGCGTTGTTCGTAGCGGCCCACGCGGATGCTGCGGCCGCCGACGGCGGTGGTGCACTCGGGACGCAACGGGCAGTCGCCGCAGGAGCCGGCGAAGCAGGCGGTCCCCTCGCCGTCGGCGCTGCGGCGGATGGTGACGGTGACACCGGCCGGGCAGGTGACGGTGTCATCGTCGAGGTTGATGTCGAAGCGGTCTTTGGCGAACCGCCCGCCGGGCGCGGTCGGCGGCTGAGTCTTGCAGCGCGAGTCGATATCAGCCTCAGCCAGCCGCTGTAAGAACTCGCCGGCGCCGTAGGCGGCGTCACCGTACACAGTTGCCCGATCAGCCTCAGCCTCGGCGCCCTCGGCGCCGTCACCGGCAGCACCGGCAGCACCGTCAGGGTCACCGTCGGCGGTGTCGTCGAGCAGGTCGTCGATGAGGTCTGCGGCGACCGTGGCGTCACCGGCGTTGCCTGCGCTGACCACGGTGTCGGTGATGATCTCGCTGTCGGGATCGACCGCGACATGGCCCTTGTACCCGTCGAACCCGCGAGCCGAGGTCTTGTGACCGTGCCGCGCCTGGGGGTCCACGGTCGAGATCACCCGATCCTTGGCCACCCGCCGAGCGATGCGGAACACGCCGTCGGCCGTCTCCTCCAAGTCCTGGCCCACCACGGTCGCCACCAGCTGCGCCGCCTCGGCCACCGCGGGCCCGAGGGCGCGGCCGTCCAGCCACGCCAGGCACGCGAACGCGTCACGAGCCCGCGAATCGATCAACGCGTCACGGGCGTCACGGTCGTCCCAGTCGATCTGCGGCTTGGCCGCGCTGGCGTAGCCGTCGCCGCTGGTCAGCACCGCACGCAGCTCGGTTTCCAGCACCTCATCAGCAACTCGCAGCAACCCGAGGATGGCCGAGCGGATCAGCGTGACGGTGTCCATGGTCGCGACCGCGTCATACAGCGGCGTCGAGTCCAACACCCGGCGGGCGCCCACCAGCCCCGCCGCCGCAGCCGCGGCCACCGTGACCTTGAAGATCCGACGCGGGTCGTCCGAAGCGGCCAGCCGGGCGCGCATGTCCACCAACACCGTGTGCGCGAACCGGCCCCATCCGCCGCAGTCGTAGCCGCCCACCCCCGCGGCGTAGCGCCAACGGGCATCGAACGCGTAACGCTCCACCGCCTCGCGGTCCGACAGACCCTCCAGTCGTTGCAACACCATCACCGTGGCCACCACCGACGGCGGCACCGACCGCCGACCCCGGTCACTGAACACATCGGCGAACAACTCATCGGGAAACAGCCGGTCACGCTCACGGTGCAACACCGCATACACCGACCTCTCCGACAGCGCCTGGTCGCAGAACCGGACCACGTCATCGAGAAGATCGCC
>JBOHGH010000287.1:0-1701 GCA_050699975.1 Pseudonocardiaceae bacterium
CCGGTCGCGGTGCAACGCTGGCGATGCCCGCTGACTATTCGCCTATTCTTCGGCGAGTTCTCCGGTGACCCGCAGGAGGCCCGCTGCACCATATGGGTGGACACGTACCGCCGGTTTGGGCATTCGGCGATATTTCCCGCAGCCGTGGGGTAATCCTGAATCGTAACTGGTCACGTCGCGGTGCCGTGATTACGTATGCGCAGGTAGCCAGGGGCGCCCGTCGGCGAGCATGACGAGTGTGTCAAAGAAGCTCCGGCCGTGTTTGACGGAGGTGGACAGGTAGCTGCGGATCGCGCAGAACTGTTGGGCTCCGGTGAGGGTGCGTAGGCAACCGGACACCTTCTGCCGAAGTTTGATCATGCGGATGTCGCGTTCACATCCGTTGTTGTCAGGTGGTATTCGCCAGTCGGTGGTGAAGCGGAGGTAGTCGTCTTGTCGGTTGAGCAGTCTGCGGGCGAGTGCGTTGTGCTTGCGCATCACCTTGTCGCTGCGCGCCGCGGTGGCGGTGATGCCAAGCTGGGCGGCCGAGCGGTACAGCTGGACCTGCTTGTCCCGCACGTCGCGGTCGAGGGCATCGGCACCGGCGGCGATGGCCTCGTTGACGTGCTCCTGCATGGCCACGAGCGCGTCGCTGGCCTGAGTAGCCCAGCACCAGTCCACCTCCGGTGGCGCGACATCGGCGACGGCGGCCAGTTCTCGCAGCGCGTGGGCACAGCAGAGTTGATGTTCGACATCGGCGTAGGTGTCATAGGGTGCCCACGCGTCGTGCACCGCCACCCCGCGGAACTTCGTGAGGACACCAGCGTCGTCGATGCCCTTCGTGCCACGTCTGGGGTGGCAGGTGATCAAGGTGTACTTGCCGGTGCGGGCGCAGTGGACCCAGTGCAGCGCGCCGGCCACGCGCAAGCCCGTCTCGTCGAAACCGGCCACCTCGGCTTCGGCGATACGGTCTTTGACCCGCTCGAGGAACACGTCGAGCCCATCGGCGGCGCGCCGGGTCACCGCCGCCACGGTGCCTTCGGAGACCGGGGTGCCGAACAGCTCGGCCAGCGCGGAAGCGGTGCGTTGCTTGGACAGGAACTGCCCGACGTAGAGGTAGAGGATGATCGCGGTGATCCGCGGCCCGTACTGCACCGGCGACCGCACCCCCTGCGGCGCGCTGCCACACGTGGTGGCCCCGCACGCGCAGCGGCGCGCGATGAGCTGGTGCTCGGTCACCCGCACCGTGATCGGCGGCAGGTCGAACACCTGACGGCGCTCCATCCCGACCTCAAGTGCCTCCGCCAGGTCCGCACCGCAGCCCGTACACGGGCCGGGTTCGTGCCGCTTGCGCTCGTTCGGGTCATCGACCAGCGCCAACGTCGACCCCGGATGCCCGGGTTGCCCGCCCGGCCTGCGGCCGCTCTTGCCGCGCAGCGACCTCGGAGCCGGCTTGGTGAACGGCGAATCCGACGACGGCGGCTTCGACGAGTTCCGACTGTTCTGCCCCAACTGTCGCCTCAACTCGGCGACCTCGGCCTTCAACAGCCCGATCTGCTCGGCCTGTGCCACGACCAGGGCCACGAGCTCCTCATAGGACGGACGTCGATCGGCAGGCACCACACCATCATCAACACCCGACCACAGAGATCAACTAGACACGCCGCCGGAGACCTGACTAGTTACCCGCCACCAACGGACGGGGCCTTCTCACACCCCCGC
>JBOHGH010000288.1:0-1666 GCA_050699975.1 Pseudonocardiaceae bacterium
TCGTAACTATTCAGCTGGTCGGGTTGGGTGGATCCGTTGGTGGCTGCGGGGGTTGCCGGGTTTTCAGGCGTGGTGTGGCTAGTGTGACTGCTGTTGGGGAGCTGGCAGGAGGACACGCGTGGCCGATGAGCTGGGTCTGGCGGGGGACGAGGCCGGGCTGCGTGCCGCCAACGCCAGGCTTCGAGGAGTCATCGAGCGCCAGGACGCGCAGTTGCGGACCGCGGCCGAGCAGATCGCGGCGTTGACGGGTCAGGTCGCCGCGTTGAGCGAGCAGATCGCCGAGCTCAAGGCCCGGTTGGCGCAGAATCCACGCAACTCCTCGGTGCCGCCGTCATCAGAGGGTTTACGAAAGAAACCCGCGCAGCCCCGCCAGCGGGGCGCGCGTAAACCGGGCAAACAGCCGGGGAGTGAAGGCAAGCATCTGGCGCAAGTCGCCGAGCCTGACGAGGTCGTGACGCACGCCCCCACGCGTTGCCGGGGCTGCGGCGGCGGGTTGGAGCAGGCGCCGGTCGTGGGCCAGACCACCCGCCAGGTCTTTGACCTGCCGCCGGTCCGGCTGGTCTGTACCGAACATCGAGCGCAGCGACGCCGCTGCGGCTGCGGGACGGTCACCACGGCAGCGTTTCCCGCCCAGGCCAGTGGTGCGGCCTGTTATGGGCCGGGGATCCGCGCCCTGGTCGCCTACCTGTCGGTCTATCAGCACCTGCCGACAGACCGCATGGCGCGACTGCTCGACGACGTCTTCGGCGCCGCGGTGTCCGCCGGCACGATCGCTGGCATCACCGCCCAGGCGGGCGGGCTGGTGGCCCCGGCGGTCAAGGCAATCACCCGGCTGCTGGCCCAAGCGAAAGTGGTCTGCTTCGACGAGACCGGCGCGCGGGTAGCCGGAGGCTTGCACTGGCTGCACTCGGCGTCCACATCACAGTTGAGCCTGTTCACGGTGCACGCCAAACGCGGCAAAACCGCCATGGACGACGCCGGGGTCCTCCCCGACTTGACCGGGGTGGCGGTGCACGACGGCTGGAAGCCCTACTACGCATACCCGCAACTCACCCATGGGCTGTGCAACGCTCATCACATCCGGGAACTCACCGCGCTGGTCGAGCAAGGCCAACAATGGGCCGCACATCTGATCGAAACGCTCCTTCAAGCCAACGCCTTCGCCGCCGAGGCTCGCGATGCCGGGCTAGACGCGGTCCCCGCCGAGCGCCTCGCCGCGATCCGCGCCCGCTATGACGGGCTGATCACCCAAGGCCACGAGGCCAACCCGATCGTGGCCGGCCAACGCAAGCAAACCAAAGCCGCCAACCTCGTCCGCCGCCTGGACCGCTGCCGCGACGACGTCCTGCGATTCCTGTCCGACCTGGCGGTACCGTTCACGAACAACCAAGCCGAGCGCGAGGTCCGCATGACCAAACTGCAGCAGAAAATCTCGGGCTGCTGGCGCACCCTACCAGGCGCGCAAGCGTTCGCGGCCACCCGCAGCTACATCGCCACCGCACGAAAACACGGACTCGACCCGCTCGAGGCGCTGCGCCGCGCGTTCGCCGACGACCTGTGGATCCCCACAGCGACCGGCCCACCCGCCGACCTAGCCGCCGCAGCCTGACCCTCCGAACCGCCACAAACAGCGCCAGCCTGCCCACCCGGCTGAACAGTTACGGGT
>JBOHGH010000289.1:0-1587 GCA_050699975.1 Pseudonocardiaceae bacterium
ACAAAACCAAGATGATCACCATCGTCTACCTCACCGCGGCCAAACTCCGCCTGCCCACCCTCACCAATCCCACACCCGCCTACATGACCTCACGCTGAGTAACCCACTAAAAACAGCGAAGAGCCCAGCAGAGCCGCACAGCTGAAGCCGTAGCCGCCAGGTGCGCAGCGTTCATCGACCACCTCGTCGCCGAATGGTTCGACGATGTTCGCGACCCGCCGAGGGGCGAGTCAGGCGACCGTTCGCTCCGGTTTATCGGATACCGGATCGCGCTCGCCGTGCTGAACTATACACCTCAGCATTTTGTCGCCGAAGCGGGTGAACGACTGGGAGCTCAACTGATCCTCGCTAGGGCACCACGCCGGGAGCCGGGCCGGCCTGTCTTCGGCTCCGAACATCGCTATTGGTTAGAGGCGAGCCGGGGGCATGTCCTTCCAGGGGTCGTACTGGTCGGCGACACGACCGTGCCCGTAGAGCTGGCGGCCTTCGTCGACGATCGAATGCCGGTTGCCGTGCTGAAGCATGCATGGCGGCACCACCACAACGCCCGGAGGCCACTGCTCAGCTGGCTGGAGGACCTGGCCGACGACGTCCATCCAGAAGTGTGGGTACGTGCGGCACAGGCGGCAGGGCTGCTCTGTGCACTAGATTTCCCCGACGTATTTCGCAGCCTGATCGACGGCTGGGCCGGTGACACCAACACCCATCGGCGCCTTGTCGCCACGTTCGCGCTCGATCAGGCGGCCCAGGAACCAGCCGTGCTCCCAGCGGTCCGCGAGGTAATCAATACCTGGAAGAACGACGGCGACGAGGCGCAGCGCTGGACAGTGGCCGCGGCGCTAGGTTACGACCTGGGTCTGACTTCGGTCGAAGATGCCCTGAATGACCTGCGTGCGCTCGGTACCTGGCAGGAGGACGAGGGGACACCTGTCGCTGACATCGCCAGCGACAGTGTCGCCCGGCTCCTCGCCGGAGGCGAGGTCAAGAAGGTGGTAAATCGACTTCTCAGCTGGCTGGAAGATCGGCGGACAAGCGTACGCGACCTCGCGCTGCTGACCATCATCAGACTGTCTCATATTAAGGTAAGCGACCTCTGGGATATTGATATGTTCACCTCTGGATCCGGGCGGGACCGTTGGCCACTGCTCGCGGACCGCGGCCGTTGGCCGCTGCTGCTCGCACTTCAGGATGAGGACGCCGAGTTTACCGAACCGTTCGCCGACCTCGTGTGGCGCAGCCTCGACACAGCGCGGTCTCGGGGCACCGCACTGAACGCTTTAAAACGGTGGATCCAGGGCTGTGAGCGCGACCGCAGCTACCTACCCGCGCTCGCGTCATTCCTGAGACTGCTCGCGGATACACCAAACAGCGCACGACGGCTTCGGCAACTCGTCACGGACCTGCGGGCGGACCCGCAGCGCCCGCTGGCGCCCGCTGTCGCCAACTATCTGGACCAGGCTCTAGCGTTCCTTGGTCGCTAGGGGTTTGACACTTGAGCCGAGTTTTCATGCGGTCATGCGGGCCTCGGTGATGTAGTCGTCGATGTGGTGGTTGATTACTCGTAGGGCTTGTCGTAGGGCAAGGGGT
>JBOHGH010000290.1:0-1544 GCA_050699975.1 Pseudonocardiaceae bacterium
CGCCGCCTCGGCGCGTCCAGCTGCCGAGGGCCGGTTAACCGGCTCTTCGATCTTAAGCGGGCACCGTCGGTTTCCTCGCTGACAATCGGCGGGTGTGCCGGGTGCAGTGCAACCGTACTCGTCGCCGGTAGTTGTCTCGGTTCCTGAAGCCGCAGGCGGCGCGTTTCACCTGCTTGATCAACCGGTTCGTGCCCTCGGTTCGGGCGTTGGTGAGGCCGGTGGTGAGGAAGACTTCGATGGCGGGCCACCAGGTCTGGACGGTCTCGGCCAGTGTGGTCAACTCGCCGATGTCGGCGTCGGCGCACCAGGTGTAGAACGCCCACAGGCGCTGGTTGATGTCGTGGCGCTGCCGGCCGGCGGTGGCGGTGGCGCATAGCTCGCGCAGGGACTCCTTCGCGATCCAGGCGCTCAGGATCTGCCCGGACGGGTCATGCTCGACACAGCCGTTCCACATCCGCGCCAGCGCCGCCGCCGAGAGTCGTTCTCGGGCGCGTAGCAGCAGCCGCCGGTTGGCCCAGGCTGGGTCGATCGCTCGGCCGCGTCGGCCGAGTGTCTCTCGGGTGATGCGTTGGCGCACGCCGGTGACGGCCTTGTTGGCGAGCATGATCAGGTGGAAGTGGTCCACCGCGAGCGCGGCGGCCGGCAGCGCGGCGCGCACGGCGGCGGCGTAGCCGGCGTGTGGATCGATGACCACGACCTCGATCCCGGCCCGGAACGCCGGGCTGCGCGCGGCCAGCCAGGTCCGCACTCCCGCGCTGGTCCGACCGTCCACCTGCCCTAACAGTCCCTGCCCGCCGGTGATGTCGACGAACCCGGTCTCCCACGGATCCGTGCGCCGCCACCGAACGCGCCCGTCCTCATCGACCCCGTTAGGCACCCAGCGGGGCCGCCCGAACCGGGTCTCATCCATCCCCAACACACGGGTGGGTTCGGGCTCGACCAGCTCAAGCGCGGCGTGGGCAACCACCGCGCGTTGCACCGTCGGCCAGGACACCGCGTACGCGCCCGCCACCTCCGCCTGATCGCGGCCGTCCTCGACCGCCACCGCGAGCGCCGCGCGCAGCCTCGTCGTGGTCCGCATCCCGGTCGGCACCTGAGCGACCCGTTCAGTGAACGTCTGACGTGGACACTCGCTCGTGCGGCAACGCCAACGCCGCTTGCGCCACCACACCACCACCGGCTCACCGCCCACCGGGAGATCGCGTGGGCGGGTCAACGCCCACTCCTTCGCCGAGGTCGACACCACCCCACAGCCCGGGCACCGCGCGGCGTCCGGATCATCGGTCACCAACTGCACGATCTTCACGCCGATCTCGGTGAGCACGACACGCTCCACCGCCAAGCCCTCGAGTCCCAACAGACACGACGCATCATCGCTACGGTCAACCACGGCCCGTGGCTCTCCTCTCGCTGCTCCAGAACACAGCGAGGATCAAGCAGCCACGGGCCACCTTCATTCAGGCGCGCCGGATGGCTCAAACCCTGGGTTGCCCGCTTAAGATCGAAGAGCCCCTATGCGGTCGCCGGGGCGTCCTCCGGTGGGT